>JAIRSZ010000114.1 GCA_031255195.1 Prevotellaceae bacterium
CAAAGCCGGTAAAGACAGTTGCTGCGAAACCGGCTGCGAAATCTGCTAAGCCTGCCGCAAAATCTGTAAAGGTTACTGCGAAATCGGTAAAATCTACCGCGAGGCCTGCCGCAAAATCGGCGGCTAAAGCTAAGCGGAAAAAGTAGAAAGGATAAAGATGAAAAAAAGTCTTTCCGCTGCGGAGGTCGCCGCTACCTTTGCCAGGGGGAAGGCTTTTTTTTCCTACCCTGTCAAAATGCTTGCTGACGTGCAGCCTTTGGCCGAGGGAGGCGAGGCTGTCGTGAAAACGGCGTTTACCGTGCCCAAAAGGACGGTTAAAAAAGCGACGGCTCGAAACAGGCTAAAAAGGCAGCTGCGGGCAGCTTTCCAAAGACAAGAGATGGCTTTGCGCGAAACATTTTTGGCAACGCCCAACACCTACAACCTTGTTTTTATGTACTGCGACAGCAAGAAGGAAGCCGTATTTGCCACCCTCGAAAAATCTATCTATGAAAATGTTAAAGCAATGTTTAGCAGTAGCAAATAAGTATTTATCTGAACTGTTTATTTACATGCTGAAAGGCTACAAGCGCTTTATTTCTCCGCTTTTTCCACCGGCGTGTCGCTATACGCCTACGTGCTCGGAGTATGCTATTGAGGCTTTCCAAAAGCACGGGCTTTTGGCAGGGCTTTTCCTGACGCTAAAACGTCTCCTTTCCTGCAACCCCTGGGGAGGAAGCGGGTATGACCCCGTTCCAGATAAAAATCCCTTTGAGAAGCTTAGAATTAAAAAGTAGAAATATCGGCGGAGCGTACAGATAGCACACGGATTGAACGGATTAAACGAATTGGGCGGATTATAACGGGTTGAATACAATCGCTACCCGGTTTTGCAGGCAGCTATCACCTTGTTCTGCTCTCTTCATGGCTGGTCTTCAATATAGCAGGTTTTCGTATTCTTCTTCTGTAAAAAAACCTCTTTTCGTCCGCATACACTTGGAAAGCTAAGGTTTTTCATCTAATTTTGCCGCTTGAAACCTGCGATAGTAAAAGTATCGTCTCGGCGAAATTTGCAGGAGGCACGATTACACGTTGGTATATTTAGCATTTAAGTAACGGATAATTATTGTTTCAACGAAAAGAATACTGATTGATAAAATGGTAACAGGTAAACCGATAGGACTTGCAGCCGACCATGCCGGTTTTGAGCTGAAGGAAAAGATAGGCGCGCTGCTTGGCCAAATGGGGTACAGCGTGCGCGATTTTGGCGCTGCCTCCACCGCCAGCGTAGACTACCCCGACTTTGCGCACCCGCTGGCCAACGCTCTGGAGAACGGCGAGTTGCAGCGTGGTGTGGCGTGCTGCGGCACGGGCAACGGGATGGCCATAGCGCTCAACCGGCATCGCGGCGTTCGCGCCGGTCTGTGCTGGAACGCGGAGGTAGCGTCGCTCGTTCGCAGGCACAACGACGCTAACGTGTGCGTGCTCCCCGCGCGCTTTGTGAGCGAGGCGGAGGCGATAGAGATGGTGAAAACGTTTCTCGACGCCGCGTTTGAGGGTGGCCGCCACCAATGTAGAATTGATAAAATAAATGAACAGATAAATAACAGTTAATCAATACGTTTAGAAATGTTCTGCATTGTAAAAAAACGGCTTTTGGCCAAGGATATTTACCTGATGGAGGTGGAAGCGCCGCGCGTGGCGAAATCGGCGCAGCCCGGACAGTTTGTCATTGTCCGCGTGGGCGATACGGGCGAGCGGGTGCCGCTCACCATTTGCGGCTACAGCGACTCCGACGGCACGGTAACCATCGTAACCCAGGTGGTGGGCGCGTCGAGCCGAAAAATTTGTGCGCTCAACGAGGGCGAATGTTTCACTGACTTTGTCGGCCCGCTGGGTTGTCCAAGCGAGCTGGTGCACCTCCCGCTCGAGGAGCTGCGGCAAAAAAGCGTGCTCTTCATTGCCGGTGGCTTGGGTACAGCGCCTGTTTACCCGCAGCTGAAATGGCTGTGCGAGCAGGAGGCGAAGGCAGACGTGATTGTAGGCGCAAAAACCGGCGATCTGCTCATTCTGCAAGATGAGCTAAGGGCGGTGGCCAAAAACGTCTATATCGCCACCGATGACGGCAGCGCAGGCTTCAAAGGCTTGGTCACGGAGCTGCTCAAGAACTTAGTGGAGGAGCAGGGTAAAAAGTACGACCTTGTAGTGGCCATTGGCCCCATGATAATGATGAAGTTTGTAGCCCTCGCCACCAGCGCCTACAACATACCTACCATTGTGAGCCTCAACACGCTCATGGTGGATGGTACGGGCATGTGCGGCGCCTGCCGCGTGAGCGTGGGCGGCAAAACCCGCTTCACCTGCGTTGAAGGCCCCGAGTTCGACGGCCACCAGGTGGATTTCGACGAGGCGCTGCGCCGCCAGAGCATGTACAGGCAAATGGAAAGGGCGGCGGATTGCAAGTGCGTGCCGTAGAGATTGATGGGCATACGTTTGTCTGCGTTATGAATATTCCGTGATTCATTAATTTTCACAAAGCAGTAAGAAAAGAGTAAGATGGATACAAATGAGCTGTTTCGGAACGGATCTACTTGGCTTCGCGCCGACTTCCACCTGCATACAAAAGCAGACAAAGAATTTGCGTATACAACAGACGCAAGTAACAGTTTTGTGAATGATTATGTCGCAAAACTTGTTGAACAAAACATTCAAATAGGTGTGATTACTAATCACAACAAGTTTGATTTGGAAGAATACAAAGCCATTGCGAAAGCAGCTCGCAAGGAGGGTATTTATATCCTTCCGGGGGTTGAACTGTCGGTTAATGACGGAGCCAATGGAGTTCATACCCTGATAATTTTTGACCCCGCCCACTGGTTAGCTCATGGTAATGATTATATCAATCGATTTATTGCAGCCAACTTTTTAGACCAACATAACTTTGAAAACGAAAACGGGCGTTCAAACAATAATTTGCAAGCGACATTGGAACAACTCGACAAAATGAATAAAAATTACTTTGTTGTAATGGCTCATGTGGAGCAAAATAGCGGATTACTAAATGAGTTTGACGGGGGGCGGATACAGGATTTGGGCAGGAATCCGTTATTCCGAAAATCTGTTATCGGATTTCAAAAGTTGAGGACTGACAAAGCCAAAGATAATCTTAATCAATGGCTGTGCGGAAATGTTCCTTGTTCAGTTGAGGGAAGCGACCCAAAATCAATTGAAAAAATTGGGAGAGGGGAGACTTGTTATATCAAGATGGGCGATTTTAATTTTGAAGCGGTAAGGTTTTCGTTGATGGATTACAAAAATCGGCTTTCAACGCAACAAAACCATACTCCTTCCAATTCTTACATCAAATCCATCACATTTCAGGGCGGCTTGTTGGATGGAAAAACCATCTCGTTTTCACCCGAACTGAACAGCCTGATAGGAATACGAGGCAGTGGTAAATCATCGATTCTTGAAATTTTGAGATACGCTCTGAATATTTCCTTTGGCTCTCAAGTGGTGGATAAAGATTATAAAGACAACCTTATCAAGTACGTTTTAAGAAGTGGAGGAACGGTTATTGTAGAAATCGTGAACCGGCAAGGCGAGACGTATCTGGTTAAACGAATATACGGACAAAGCGCCGATATATACAAAGACAATAATTTGCAATCCGGCATCACACTTGATGCAATACTTCAACAACCTGTTTACTTTGGACAGAAAGACTTGTCGAGCAAAAACGACGATTTTGAAAACGATTTGGTTAATAAACTGATTGGCAGAAAATTGAACGATATTCAAACGGAAATAGGACAAAAAAAGCGTGATGTACAGAGAATAGTTCAAGAATGGAGCAGCTTAGACAACTTATCTCAATTGAAAAAAGAAGCGGAAGCAGTAAAAGCAAACTCTGAACACAAATTACAGATATTCAAGGAAAAAGGTATTGCCGAAAAGTTGAAACTCCAAACCTCGTTTGAGTTGGATATTAGCCGCTTGAAAGAACGACAATTGGGAATATATAGTTATATCGATGATTTACTCTTGTTAATTCAAAATCATGAGTATCTGACTAATTTACCTGTTTCGTCGGATAGCAATACTGAGCTGTTTGGTGAAGCCAATCGAGCGCTTGACAAGTTAAAATCAGAGTTTGTCAAGTTGAAGACCGTACTTGATGATTCTCAAAAGATTGATATTGAGTTTAGGGTGCTGATAAATAAGCTTGTGGCAAAAAAAGAGGAGTTGAAAGAAGAATTTGCCCGAATCAAGCGGGAAATCAATATTCCAGAACTAAACCCCGACGATTTTATCAAAATCAACAGAGAACACGAAATGTCCAAGTTGAAACTTGTCGAGATAGTCAAGTCGGAAAACAAGCGAAACGACCTTTGGGATCAGTTGATGGAAGCAATTACCCAGCTGAATGATTTGTGGCACAAAGAATTTGTTTTATTGAAGCAGGAGGTGGATAAGATAAACAAAGTTGGCGAGAACCTTTCTATTGAAGCTGTCTATAAGGGCAGAAAAGATAAGTTTGTTTCAAAATTGCAGGAGGTATTCAGGGGGACGCGCATTAGCGAGGGAACATATAGTAAAATCAGCAACGATTATGCCGATTTCATAGATATGCTGAAAGATGACTTTCGTAAATTACCCGATATTTTAACTGAAAATCAATTTGTTGAGGCAAAAAAGAGGTTTAAGGAAAATTTGTTGGAGCTGCTTACTTATCAGGTAGAGACTCAAATAATCATAAAGTATGACGGTAAGCCGCTAAAAGAACATTCTCTTGGGCAACGTGCTTCGGCATTGATATTGTTCCTTCTGTCGCAAAAAGAAAACGATATTTTGATTATTGACCAACCCGAAGATGATTTAGGACAATCAGACTATTTACGACGATGTAATAAAGAAAATTAAGCAGCTGAAAGGGCAAATGCAATTCATCTTCGCCACACACAATGCCAACATACCGGTATTGGGCGATAGCGAGATGCTGGTTGCCTGTCAGTATTCCGCTACTGATAAAGTTGAAATTGTGGTTGAAAGCGGCAGCATTGATAACCGAAATATTCAGGAAAAAATCATTCAAATAATGGAGGGAGGTAAAGAAGCTTTCGATAGGAGGAAAAGTATTTATAAAATCTGGGAGGCAGGAGCAAAATGAACGCAATAGAGCTGTTGGACATTATCAGTACCGGCGAAACCAGCAAGGTACAGTTTAAGCGCGAGTTAGGCAATCACGATAAGGTTGCGGCTGAAATGATTGCCTTTTCAAACGCAAAGGGAGGCATAATGCTTTTCGGGGTTGAGGACGGAACGGGAGAGATAAACAGCAGGATGACTTACGCAATTTTGCAGCAAACACAAAACGCTCTGGCAACGATTGCCAACGAACACATCAAGCCGCTTATCTTTATCACTACTGAAGTTGTTCCGGTTAACATGGATAATGAGAAACGCAATGTCTTGGTTGTCTACATTGACGAAGGTCTTTCAAAGCCATACAAAGACCTCAACGGTACAGTCTGGGTTAAGCAAGGCGCCGATAAGCAAAAGTTGACAGATAATGCAGAAATATTGAGGCTGTTTCAGCAAAGTGGTGGAGTGTATGTTGATGAAATGCCGGTTGCCAATACAAGTGTGAACGATATTGAAAGAGAGAAAGTTGAAACGTACATTCAAAAAGTACAAAAAAGTTTGGGCGAAATAGAAAAAATTCCTCCACTCCAGCTGTATCAGAATTTAAACATAGTGAAAAACAACCGATTAACCTTAGGCGGATTGTTGTTCTTCTCAAAAAACCCACAGATGTACAAACCGACGTTCTGCATTAAGGCCGTTTCGTTTTTTGGGAACAGCATCGGCGGCTCGGATTACCGCGACAGTGTAGACATACAGGGTACAATTCCTCAATTGTTCGAGGAAGGGATGCGGTTTTTTAAAACAAATCTGCTGCATCAGCAAAGAGGACAGAACTTTAACTCCGTTGGTATTCTTGAAATTTCGGAAGTTGCCTTAGAAGAATTATTGCAAAATGCTTTGGTACACAGAGATTATACAAAAAATGCTCCGGTACGGTTGATGATTTTTGACAACAGAGTAGAAATCGTAAGCCCGGGTTGTCTGCCAAACAGTTTGACAGTAGAAAGCATCAAAGTAGGTAATGCTGTCGTGCGCAATAATTTGCTGATTAGCTATTGCTCAAAATTGATGAACTATAAGGGATTTGGTTCAGGCGTAATCAGGGCTATGAGCAATCAACCCAACATAGAGTTGATAAACGATGTAGAAGGCGAACAATTTATTGTCAAAATTCCCAGACCGTCAAAGTTGCCGAAAGAGTGATTTTTGATGTCGGGTTACAGCACAAAAAAGGTGCAAACTTGCCGTTTAAAGCATAAGTTTGCACCTCTTGCAGCAACTTTCTTGCAGCAACTTTGACGATGGGAAATCACCAAAAGGATACGTAAGTCGCCCGAGGCTGATTTTCTGCCCAGGCAACGCCTACGTCGCGGTACGCCTTTATCCGGTCTTTCTCTACCTCTACATTTTTTTCCTTCATCTTTCTTTGAAAATCCAGCTCTTCTTTTTTGGCGGTTTCGTTGCGTTCATCCAGCTCCTTCACGCGCTTTGCAATTTGCTCGGATAGCGCAAGGGCTTGGGGATAGCAGCTTGAAGCAGGGTCGATGTTGACCAGCAGAGCGCCTGCCTTTTCGGAGGTCTCCAAATTTTGTCCGGCATTCCAGACATTAGTGGCTTCGGCAAGCATGATTTTGCACTCCCGATCTATTTTTTGCTGAAATATCGCGTCTGCTTCGTCCATTGCCTTGCTCCGGCAGCTCGTGCAAATATCTGGAACGGACGTTAACTTCCACAGCGCTTCCTCATACTTTTGCGAGTTGGCAAGCGTTTTCGCCTCCCGAATGACAGCATCGCACCGGTTGTTGAAGTAATCTAAAATCTTAGATGTTCCCAAATCCATGAGCTTTTTGTAAGCAGGGTCTAACACCTTAATGTTTTTCAGGGCGTTCATGTAAGCCTTTGACTCGTTGTCGCCAATGCCCGCCACCGAAGAGGTGTGGCTGGCAAAAACTTTCCCCTCGAGGCCATCGCCCACGTAAAACGTAATGTCGAGCTTACAGGCGTGTTTGGGGGGCGCTGTAGATGTGAGGTATTTTTCCTGCACAACAACGTTTGCCGTAATAATAAATCTCGAATATCCGGAGGCAGTGGCAACTCCTTGCTTTGAGGCTATTTGCGTAAGCTTGTTTTGCAGGCTGTTTTGCGCCTCCGGCGTCAATTCGCTGATGTTATCGGATACCCACACGGACAGCGCCAGATTCTTTCTGCCGCTGCCTTCGGCTTGCTGCGCATGGGCATAGCAGATGCCGCATGTAAGAGTGAGGCAAAAGAGTAATTTAGAACTTTTCATTTTTGTGGCATTTTTTGGGTTATTTTTCGCCGATTACAAGTTGCGCCTGCCCCAAGCCCTTCATCATTACCTTGGCGTCGATTTGGTACTTATCCCGCAGCATTTTTTGCAGGCCGGTTGCCCACCCGCGGGTGTCGAGCGCCCTGTTTTTTTCGTTGTAGAGGGGGATGCGAACTTGCTCAAACAGCATGATGTTTTCGGTAGCGTCGGTTGTTGAAAACTGCTGGTTGACCGTGTTCTCGGCTACCCAATCTTCGATAATGCTGCGCAGCTCGTTCCCGTCGTACTCGCTCTCTAAGTCGCCGTCGAAAGACTCCCATACCCTGATGCGCAGCGCCACTTCGCGCCCGTTGGCGGCCATGTCGTCAAAGTGCGATTGCAGCTGCGCGTTGAAGTTGTCAATGTGCGATAGCACCGCTTCCTCCAGCAGCACCGGCAGCTCCGACGAAAACGAAGCCTGCCCCGTGCCCGAAGCGCCGGCAACCTGTTTGTCGGTGTAAGCGTCCAAGCCTTGCAGGTTGAAGGTAATAGACCTTTTGGGTCCTGTTTGGTTGATGCTCCACGTCATTTGCATCCAGATGTCGGCCTTAGCCACCTGCTTCAGCTTGTCGATGGGGCTTTCTGCCGCCGCCGCGCCGCTTTTGCTCATAAGCATGGCGTCTTCTGCGGCCTGGTTGTCCAGCGATTTGAGCGACGATTCCAGGTTTTTCAGCGGAAATCCCCGCTCCTGCATCATCTCGTTAATTTTGCTGATAACCAAAAGCAAGTCCGTATTGTCTTGCAGGGCAGCCTTGTAGTTTGGAACTTTGACCGTTGTTCCCTGGTTATCATACGTGGTGGTGTAGCCATTTTTGTTACACCATACGTCGCTTGGCACTACCATGATGGCAGGCTTTTTTGCCTGCGGGCAGGCAACCTCGCTCAGGCAGAGCACAAGCGTTGCCGCCAAAAGCATTTTTATTTTCATTATTTTGTTCATAGCGTATTGAGCGTTAAATGTTTCACTAAATTGAGTTGCTAAATTGCCCCTAACTTTTTCACTATCCCTGCATTTTCCAGCTCTTTCCGCAGGGCGGTAACATTGACCGATACAACGACGCCGATTTTGTACTCTTTCCCTATTTTTATTCTGTCGCCGGGAGCGATAGCGCCGTTGTTGCTGAGGTTTACAAACTTCTGGTAGCTGCCGCCATCGGCAAAGAAGGGTTCAAAGAAATCTTTTCTTTCAACATCCATTCCGGGGGCGCTCACTATCGGTTTTTGTGATGGAACGCCGCGTATGCTGCTTGTGAAGCCTTTGAATATAATGCCGTGAACGGCATTTTTCTTGGCCTGCTCAACAGCCACGCCGGCATCTTTGGAGTACGACCATACCTTTACTTGCCAGGAGCCCTGCACCCCAACGCCAGCGGCCTCGAGTTCGTATCGCCATTGTCGGGTGTCCGAATCGGCCATTTTTTTTGCAGAGCCACATGCCGCTGCTATTATCGCGGCGGCGGCAATGATTATCCATGTTTTCGTTGATTTCATGATTTTTGCTTTGGTTTTTAGTAAAAAAGTAAAAGGGAATGAAAATCTTTCATTATTCCCTTTTACTTTGCGTGCTTGATGCGATTACTTTACCTGCTTGAGCAGCATACCTGGCTGGGCTTTTTTTACCTTTTTAAAGGTGGTAGCGGCAATGGGATTTCCTTCCTTATCCGTTACCTCTACCTCCGGCGCTTCACCGGCGTTGTAGCGGTTATCCCACACCAGCTTTTTGTCCACCTTGGTTTTCCCGACAACCACGTACTTTGTTCGTCCGGTTGCCGGATCTTGCGTCATCTCCAGCACCTGAAACTTTTCGCCACCTTTCAGGCCTTCCTTCATGCCAATTTGTGCCGTAAGCGGGTCGGAAGTCAGGATGGGTATTTTGGGCTTGAAGACATCGTACTTTTGCTGCAGCTCTGCAAACACCTTGTCGATGTTGCGAACTTCCACCTTATGAATGGCCGCCTCTGCCCCGTCTAAGGCGAGGAGCAGCACGCTTGAGTTGGTTTGAACGCCTACCAGCTCCAGCTGGAAGTCAAGCTTGTCAAAGGCGGCAGGGTTGTCCCAAACGTTGTAAAACTCGGCTGCAATGGAGTCGTTCCACACCAGCTTGTACAGCCACGTTTTTGAAAACAGCGTTTGCCCGTCTTTGGCGGCTTCGTATGCAGCATCGGCGGTTTTATACGCAGCGTCTATTGCCATTTGAGGTTTGCCTGCAAGCCTTTCGGCGGCTTCCTTTTTGGCAATTTTTGAAATCAGCGCCGCCACCGGCTCGTTTTTGAAAAATACAAACCGCGTAAAGGAGATAAACGTGTTGTTTATCAACTCTTCTCCGGCGTCGGCGAGCGCCGCCATGCCGCGGGTTTGCTGTTTTGCTACGCTTGCCTCCAGCTCGGTAGCGTTGTAGTGTCCACGCTGCTGGATGAGCTTCATGTCAAACTTTCCGTTGGCCGAGCGGTTAAACCACGCTGCCACCAGCTGGTTGCCAATCTTGTTATCCTTGATGGCTTTGTCGATGTCTGCCTGAACATCGGCTTTTCCTGTTGTCAAGTCCACTATCCCCTGAACGTCGATGGTAGTGGGCGAAAGCTGCAAGGTTTTGAACGGAATGTTGTGCTTGTCGTACTTATCCGGAAACGGATAGCTGTTCCACGACCGTAGCACCACATCTTTCCTGTCGAAGTTGTTGGCGTCGACGAGTACCATCGCCAGCGAGCTGCGGCGATACTTGGGAGTTTCTGCTGTCTGGGCTTTTGCGCCGACAGCGCCTAACGCAAGCGCAGAGGCTAAAATGAGAGCTGTGTTTTTGTTTCTCATGATTTTTTGTTTAGAATAAATAAATAATAAATTGATAATGTGTGTTTTATGACAACATATTCGTAATTATTGCTGGGCGGTTGACCCTCCGAAACCTGCATAGCGTCTCTGAAACTAACTACGCTATAAACAACATGTTACAACAAAATCCATCCATTTTTAAGGTAGATTTTCATTCTGTCAGCTCTTTTCTGAAAATTCTTTGCTACCTTTACAGGTTATAACAGCTGGTAACAGCGTACCAGCCCGCGAGTTTTTGCCTCGCGGGAGCAGCAAAGAGAAAATATTTTTACACCGCAAAGATAGGTGATAATTTTCAACAACACCAAATTTTTGATGATAATTTTCGATATTTATTGAGAAATATTTTATCCCATATATTGGAAATTGCTAATAACGAGCGCATTAGCATTGGCGCTATTGAGAAAAAAATTGGCGCAAGCAAGGGGGTTTTATCCCGTGCTTTGGCCAATGGTACGGACATTCAGGCAAAGTGGTTGCAGCGGATAGTTGAAAATTATCCCCAATACAGCTCCGATTGGCTGCTCACCGGACAGGGAGAAATGCTACGTTCCGCAGCGCACCACCACCAACAGCCCGACGCAGACTACGACCTCCTCAAGGAGCTGTGCGATACGCAGCGCAAGCTTATCGGCTCATACGAAGAGCTGCTGGAGAAGATGCGGGCTAAGAGCTACTAACGCTCAGATTATCAATGAAAACGACATTTCCCTCCGCAAAAATCGCAGCCCGAACGATAGCCTTGTAATTCTCGCGAATTTCATATACCTTTGCAGGCTTTTTTCTTTTACGCTTAACCGTTACACGGTTGAAATTTTTTTGAGCTATGAATATTCGCAACATCGCCATCATCGCCCACGTTGACCACGGGAAGACGACGCTGGTGGACAAAATTATCCTTACCGGCAAGGCGCAGCGCGAGGCCGAGAAGCAGGGCGACCTCATCATGGACAGCAACGACCTCGAGCGCGAGCGTGGCATTACCATCCTCGCCAAGAACGTGTCGGTTGTTTACAAGGGAGTGAAGATTAACGTAATAGATACTCCCGGCCACGCAGACTTTGGCGGCGAGGTGGAGCGCGTGCTCAACATGAGCGACGGCGTGCTGCTCATCGTCGACGCCTTTGAGGGAACTATGCCCCAAACGCGGTTTGTGCTGCAAAAGGCGCTGGCGCTGGGCAAAAAGCCCATCTTGGTGATTAACAAGGTTGATAAACCCAACTGCCGCCCCGACCACGTGCAAGAGCAGGTGTTCGATCTGATGTTTGCCCTCAACGCCAACGACAATCAGCTTGACTTCAAGACCATCTACGGCAGCGCCAAAAACGGCTGGATGAGCGCCGACTGGCGCAAACCTGCCACCGACATCACCGCCCTGCTCGACTGCATCCTTGAGGAAATTCCCGCCCCCAGCGCGGTGGAGGGAACGCCGCAGATGCTCATCACCTCGCTCGAATACTCCAGCTACGTGGGGCGCATCGCCGTGGGGCGCGTGGCGCGCGGCACGTTCACGCCTAACTCCGGCGTGGCGCTGGTGAAGCGCGACGGCACGGTGGTGAAAACCCGCATCAAAGACCTCATGGTGTTCGACGGCCTGGAAAAGGTGAAGGTGAACGAGGTGAGGTGCGGCGACATCTGCGCTATGGTGGGCATTGAGGGCTTTGACATTGGCGACACGGTGGCCGACCCCGAAAACCCCGAAGCGCTCCCCACCATCGCTGTGGACGAGCCTACAATGAGCATGTTGTTCACCATTAACGATTCGCCCTTCTTTGGGCGAGAAGGAAAGTACGTAACCTCCCGCCACATCAAGGAGCGGCTCGACCGCGAGCTTGAGAAAAACCTTGCCTTGCGCGTGGAGGCGGGCGACAGCGCTGACCGCTTCGTTGTCTTCGGACGCGGCATCCTGCACCTGAGCGTGCTCATCGAAACCATGCGGCGCGAAGGCTACGAGTTTCAGGTAGGCCAACCCAAGGTGCTGTACAAAGAAGTAGACGGCCACCGCTGCGAGCCGGTGGAGACGCTCACGGTGGACGTGCCGGAGGTCATGTCGAGCAAGGTGATAGACATGGTATCGCGCCGCAAGGGTATGCTGCACAACGTAAGCACCACCGGCGACCGCAGCCGGTTGGAGTTCGATATTCCCTCCCGCGGACTTATCGGGCTGCGCAGCAACATGCTCACCGCCACGCAGGGCGAGGCTGTCATGGCGCACCGCTTCAAGGACTACGAGCCTTACAAGGGCGAGATAGAAATGCGCATCAACGGCTCGCTGGTAGCCTCCGAAACGGGTACTGCCTTTGCCTACGCCATCGACAAGCTACAGGACAAGGGGCGATTTTTCATCTCTCCGCAGGACGAAGTGTACGCCGGGCAGGTGGTGGGCGAGCACACGCGCAGCGAAGACCTCACCATTAACGTGTGCAAGGCCAAGAAGCTTACCAATGTGCGCGCCTCCGGCTCCGACGACAAAGCCGTAATCACCCCCGCTACCATCTTCTCGCTCGAAGAAACAATGGAGTACATTCAGGAGGACGAATACGTAGAGCTAACGCCAAAGTCCATCCGTATGCGCAAAATCCTGCTGGACGAAAACGACCGGAAGCGAAAGGCAAAAGGGAACGGGTAGGAAGGAGTAAGCTAAACCGATTTTTTTCACAAGAATGGTAAAGCATTTATGTTTTGCCAGTTAATGAGCTGCACGTGGTTGTAAACCGTATCCTTGCCCGCGTAGACAACGAAATCATCCTGCGAGGAGGGAAGTCCTTTACGAAACAGGGCGATGCTTTTGAAGTGCGCCGACGATAGCGTTTCCGACATTTTTATTTCGACAAAAGCAGGCTGTCCGGCTTGCTCCACCACGCAGTCAACTTCATTCCCTTTTGCGTCGCGCAGGTAGCGTATGGCAGATTGTAAACCTTTGTTGTAGCGCGCTTTGAGCATTTCGGCAAGCGCCATATTTTCAAAAAGGTTACCCCGCATGTAGAAGCTCTCAAGCTGCGATTCTCTTTCGATGCTTAGCAGCGAGCAAGCCAGACCTGTATCGTAAAAGTAAAGTTTCGGCATTTTGATGAGCCTCCGGTTGATGTTGCCGAAGTATGGCTGAACAAAGAAGATGATGTAGCTCGCCTCCAAAATCGAAAGCCATGATTTTACCGTATTTACCGAAACGTCGGCGTCGTTTGCCAAAGAGGTCAGGTTGAGGATGTTGCCTGTTCTTCCGGCGCACAGCTTCAAAAAGCGGGTAAAGGCGTTCAGGTTGCCCACGTTCTTAATTTGGCGGACGTCGCGTTGCAGGTAAGTTTCGATGTAGTGAGGATAAAAATCAACAGGGTGCATTGCCTCCTTGTGCAAACGCGGGTAGAATCCTTTGAACATCATGCTATTCGGCTCTGCGATGAGAAGTTTGGAGGCTTTGAGCTCCGTAAGCGAAAACGGCAAAAGTTTAAGGTTGGCAACCCGTCCGGCTAAGCTTTGCGTAATATGCTCATTCATCAAAAAGCTTTGCGAGCCGAGCAGGACAACGCATCCGTTACTTTTCCGCTCATCTATTTCCTGCTGGAGGTACGAAAAAAGCAGGGGAGCGCGCTGCACTTCGTCTAAGATGAATTTTTCGCCTGCCGACCGCAAAAAACCGCGCGGATCATCCTGAGCAAAAGTAAGAATATCAGGATTTTCCAGCGAAAAATACCGGTGCTCGCCGAGCAGCTCTCTTGCCAGCGTTGTTTTGCCCGATTGCCGAGGGCCGGTAATATTTACCGCCGGATACTTCTGCAAAAGGTGGAATAGCGTATCTTTTATCTCTCTGTTAACCATAATTATAGACGTAAAAAGTGCAAATGTGCATTTCAAATGCAAATTTACACCTTTTTTCGGTTTTGGAGGAGTAAAGCAAAAAAATCGCTCAAGTGGCGCACGGATTAAACGGGTTGAATGGATCCTAACGTATTGAATATTATTATCTTTTAAAAAAAACTGTTCAATTCGTTCAATCCGCGCGCTTTAGGTAAATATCAAGTTCAAAAGCAGGATTAGGGTTTTATTCTTGCAAAGTTCAATTTGTTTTTTTAGATTTGTGAGATGTAATAGAGAGTATGTCAACTATAACAGCAATTACTACAATGGAAGCAAAAAGAATTACCCCAAGATGGATGAACTCTCTGAATGAGGGAGAGATTTTCGTCTTCGGCAGCAGCCTCGATGGTTTTCACGGCGAAGGCTTAGCGTATTTAGCAATGCGGTGGGGCGCAGTGTGGGGGCAAGGCGTCGGCTTGCAGGGGCAAACCTACGCCATCCCAGCCATGTTCAGAACAGTGGAAGAAATCAAGCCATACGTGGACGAGTTTCTGCGCTTTGCCAAAGAGCATCCCGAGTTGAAATTTTACGTTAGCGAAATCGGTTCCGGCATGGCAGGATTTACCCCCGAAGAGATTGCTCCGCTGTTTAAGCCGTCTGTCGACGAGAATATCGAAAATGTGTACCTGCCGGAAAGTTTTGCAGAGATAATTTAAAGCGCCGGCAATGACAGATTTTGCCGCCATAGATTTTGAAACAGCCAACGAGCAACGCTCAAGCGTATGCAGCGTAGGCTTGGTGATTGTTCGCAACGGGCAGGTAGCAGAAACCATTTATCGGCTGATACGCCCCACGCCCGACTACTATGCGTGGTTTTGCACCGAAGTGCACGGCATGACGTACTACGACACGGTAAACGCCGACAGATTTCCCGATGTGTGGACAGCCATTGCGCCAAAGATTGCCGGACTTCCTCTGGTTGCCCACAACAGCCCGTTCGACGAAGGCTGCCTGCGGGCTGTGCACGAAGCGTATGGCATGGACTATCCGAACTACCAATTTCACTGCACCTGCCAGGCTTCGCGGAGAGTTTTCGGTAGCAGCCTGCCCAATCATCAGCTCCACACCGTAGCGGCGCATTGCGGGTACGACCTGCAACACCACCACCACGCCTTGGCCGATGCGGAGGCGTGCGCGTGGATAGCGAGGAAAATAATTTAGCTTCTCCCACAGCTTCTACGCAAACAAATGCCCTAAGGAAATGACGTTTACGTTGTCTTTTCGGGTATATGAAGAAGTTCCTGCAATCAGCACGTTGAGCGAGGCGCATTGAGCGGCTTTTTCGGGCGCTAATCGGGTGAGCAGCTTTTGTAGGTTGGCGGTGGCCTCGTCAATGGATTTTGTAGAGCCGAGCTTGATTTCAAACGCCGCCCAAGCTCCGTTGGGCAGCTCCACAACAGCGTCAACTTCCAGGCTCGAAGCGTCGCGGTAGTGGTATACTTTGCCGTCGAGCGTATCGGCATACACGCGCAAATCGCGTATTGCCATTGACTCGAAAAACAGCCCAAAAGCCTCAAAATCGTTCAGCAGCGCATTTGGCAGCAACCGCAACGCCGCCGCTGCCATTGAAGGGTCGACAAAATGCCACTTCGGTTTTACGCGCTGCTGCACCGACGAGCGAATATGCGTGCGCCACGCCGGCAGCTCTTCGAGCACGAAAATTGCAGAAAGCTGATCGAGGTACTTGCGCACCGTACTTGCCGCCATGAGTTTGTCGGTAATTCCTGCTTCGGCGGCCAACTTTTCGAGCGATGCCTCGGTGGAAATGTTTCGCGAAAGCGAGCGGATGAGCGCGGCGATTCTTTCGGGCATGGGTGGCGAAGTAAGCATACGCATATCTACATACGCGATATTTTCGACGTAGTCGCGCATTGCCTCGCTTGCGACGGCAGGCGTTTCGCCAATAAGTGCGGGCATTCCTCCGCGAACAATCAGCCGGGCATAATCTTCAATTGCTGCGCCGCCAGCCCCGCCAACAGGCCTGCTATTTACAAATAAATCGCTGAAGTTAACCGATTTAACGCTGTCTCCGCTTTCTGCCAGCGACATTGTACGCAGCGTGAGCCGCGCAATGCGCCCCGCGCCGGTGTGAGCCGAAATATCATCGCTGGGGCTTGCTGAGCCGGTCAGCATAAACTGCCCTTTGGCTGAGCGGCTATCGATTTCTGAGCGCACTACATTCCAAATACTTGGTACGAGCTGCCATTCGTCTATCAGCCGTGGCGTTTCGCCCTGTAGCACGATTTTTGGCGTCAGCGCAGCCTGTTCGCGGATTATTTCCGATTCGTCAAGCCGCACCGAGCTTGCCGCGTGGTGCAGCGCTGTAGTAGTTTTGCCGCAAAAACGCGCACCCTTCAATAAAATTCCGCCAACAGATTGCAGTTTTTTGTTGATTTTCTCGTCAAGCAATCGGTTTTTATAACTTCCCATGAATCAACAGTTTATTTATTCATGTATGATTTTGTACGATTTTCATGTATGATTTTGTATGATTTTCATATATGATTTTGTAAGCGCAAAGATAGGCAATACTCCTAAAAGCACAAGCAAAAAGCCGCAAATTTAAATGTTACTTGCTATGAAATCTCCCACCTCGCTTGTTGAGGCCGGGTTACTTTTGATGATTTCGCCCGTAGCAACTCCCTTTTTTAGCGCCAGCTCCACGGCAGCCTGCACTTCCTGCGCCGCCTTCGGATAGCCCAAATGCTCCAGCATCATGGCGGCCGACAGTATGGCGGCCATAGGGTTGGCAATTCCCTTGCCCGCCCCTTCGGGGAAAGAGCCGTGGATTGGCTCAAACAACGCCACCCTGCTGCCCACAGACGACGAAGGCAGCATCCCGATAGAGCCGGTGATGGCCGAAGCCTCGTCGGTGAGAATGTCGCCAAACATGTTTTCGGTAAGTATCACGTCAAAAAATGCAGGCTGTAGAACAATTTTCATGGCTGCGTTATCCACAAACATGCTGTCAAGCTGCACATCGGGGAAATCTTTTGAAGTTTTACTTACAACATCTCTCCATAGCCGCGACGTTTCCAATACGTTAGCCTTGTCTACCAGCGTTAAGCGCTTACGTCGATCTTGGGCAGCCGCAAACGCTAACCGGGCAATGCGCTCCACCTCCTCAACGCTGTACGTGCAGAGGTCAAACGCCTCGCTGCCGTTGTTGCTGCGCCCCTTTTCGCCAAAGTATATTCCGCCCGTCAGCTCGCGAAATACCACAAAATCTACGCCAGCTATAAGTGATTCTTTAAGTGGAGATGTGCTATATAGCGCTTCATACGATTTTATCGGTCGGATATTTGCGTATAGCCCCAGCGCCTTACGGATTTTGAGCAAGCCCTGTTCAGGTCGCACCTTTGCCGCAGGGTTGTTATCAAAGCGTGGATGCCCTACAGCGCCAAGCAGCACGGCGTCGGATTTTTGGCAGCGCTCAACTGTAGCGGCTGGCAAAGGGTCGCCCGTAGCGTCAATGGCGCAAGCGCCTATCAGCTCATGCTCAAATACAAAGCCTATAGCATACTTTCTATCAACGGCTTGTAATACCTTTAAGGCTTCGGAGGTAACCTCCGGCCCAACTCCGTCACCGGCAAGGACAGTTATCTTTTTCATGTAAATGGTTACTTTTATTCATTACTGTTATCATCATTATTTTCAACAAATTCTTCTCTTTCCAGCAGCGCCTTTACTTCATTTATCAGTTCATCTTTGCTGGGGATGTAGTAAGTGTAGCTGGAGGTAAAAATCTGGTTGCTAAGCCCACCGAGAGCATACTCCGCCACAACGTCGCGCTTGGAGCTGCACAGGATAATGCCGACGGGCGGGTTATCGTCTTTGTCATTAACTTCTGTCAGGTAATAGTTCAGATAGCCGTTCATTTGTCCGGCATGTTCAAGTTGTAACTCTCCCATTTTTAAGTCAATCAGTACATACGCCTTAAGTATTTTGTTGTAAAAAACCATATCTACATAGTAGTGGATGTTGCCGAGAGTTACCCGCTGTTGGCTGCCCACAAACATGAAACCACGACCGAGTTCCAGCAAAAAGTCTTGCAAATGGCGTATAAGTTTAGCCTCCAAATCTTTTTCCAAGAGCGGTTTTTCTTCTCGCACACCCAGAAATTCAAATACAAATGGCTGCTTCATAATATTTTGCGGACTTTCCATCGAAATACCTCGACGCGCCATTGCAAGCACCTGTTCTTGGTTTGCTGTTCCTTTCGAGAGCAATAGCCGCTCAAAAAGCGAAGTAGAGATTTGACGATTTAGCTCTTTCACCGACCAGCGGGCGTTGAGGCACTCCTGCTCATAAAACGAGCGGGCAGCCTTGTCATTAACGGACAATAATTCAATATAATGCGACCACGACAATTTGCCAGACAACGTCTGGCAAATTGGATATTCGCGGTAAAGCGCTCGCATATTTTGCAAATTTGAGCGTGAAAAACCACGTCCCAAATCTCTTGTCAAACGTTTTGACAGCTCAGGCAACAATCGTTTTCCGTATTTGGCCTTGAGTTCGCCGCTTTGCTCCTGCTCCACCACAATGTGCCCTATTTCCCAATAAGCGTCGAGCATTGTGCTGTTAACTTCTTTCGCTACGTGACCGCGTGCAACTTCGAGAATTGCTCTGATTTGGTCAACAGCTGGTTGTAAACCATTATTTGTATTTACAACTAAATGGTTACGTTTCATAAAGATGTTTTTTTAAAATTATTTCAACCACGCCAATTTGCCAGACGCCGTCTGGCAAATTGGATACCCTTAGCAAATATGTCATTTCAGAGGAATATGAGTTAGATAAGAAACAGCATTCTACATATTTTCTACACTGTTCTTAATGCGCTACGCTCATATACCTCTATTTTTTCTTTAATTGATAGCAGATAATCAATATCATCATACCCGTTTATAAAGCAATGTTTCTTGTAGTCGCTTATATCGAAGCGTTCGCTTTGCCCTGTGCTGTTGATGGTAATTTTTTGCGTTGGCAGGTCAACGGTTATCTCCGTTTTCGGATTTTTTTCTACCTCGGCACACAGATCGGCAACAAAGGCTTCGCTTACCTGCACGGGCAGCACTCCGTTGTTGAGCGCATTGTTCCTGAAAATGTCGGCAAACAGGGGAGAAATCACCACGCGGAAGCCATAATCGGCAATAGCCCAGGCAGCATGTTCACGGCTCGAGCCGCAGCCAAAGTTCTTACCCGCCACCAGCGCTTGCCCGCTGTAGGCTTTGTTGTTCAAAGCAAAGTCGGCAATAGGATTCCCGCCGGTATCGTAGCGCCAATCGCGAAAAAGATTCTCCCCAAAACCCTTGCGGTTGGTGGTTTTGAGAAAACGGGCGGGAATTATCTGGTCGGTATCCACGCTCTCCACGTTAAGCGGAACACAGGTGGTAGTTAGCACATTTAATTTTTCCATAATATTTTGCTACAACAATATACATAGTACTATCTGATTCTTCACATTAAATCTCTTGGGTCGGTAATTTTTCCGGTAACGGCAGCCGCAGCCGCAGTGAGCGGGCTTACCAGCAGCGTGCGCGCTCCTGCGCCTTGTCGCCCCTCAAAGTTGCGGTTGGAGGTTGAGGCGCAGTACTCGCCTGCGGGTACTTTATCCTCGTTCATGGCAAGGCAAGCCGAGCATCCGGGCTGACGGAAGGTAAAGCCGGCCTCCTCGAAGATTGCGGCCAAACCTTCCTCGCGCACCTGCCGTTCCACCAGCTTTGACCCCGGAACAAGATAGGCAAAAACGCCGTCGGCCTTTTTGCGTCCCTTGATGATTTGCGCAGCGGCGCGAAAATCTTCTATTCGTCCGTTGGTGCAGCTCCCAATGAATACGTAGCTCACCGGCTTGCCCAGCAGCCTTTCGCCTGGACGGAAGCCCATGTACTCCAACGCCTTGACGTTAATTTCGTCCGACGGTATGGCCTCGTCAATGCCCATACCCATGCCCGGATTTGTACCGTAAGTAATGTATGGCTTAATATCTTTTGCATCAAATGTATATTCCTTGTCAAATGAAGCGTTGCTATCAGTAAAAAGAGTTTTCCACCGGCTCAGCATTTCGTTCCACTCTTCTCCACGGGGAGCGTACAAACGCCCTTTTACGTAGCTAAACGTTGTCTCATCCGGCGCAATAAGCCCGCCGCGCGCGCCCATTTCGATGCTCATGTTGCAAACGGTCATGCGCCCCTCCATGCTCATGCTGCGAAAAGCCTCGCCAGCGTACTCGACAAAGCAGCCCGTGCCGCCGCTTACGCCAAGGCGGGCTATGATGTACAAAATGGCGTCCTTTGCGCTTACGCCGGGTTGAAGTTTTCCGTTGAGCGTTATTCGCATTTGCCTTGGCTTACTTTGAAGTAAGCACTGCGTGGCCAAGGCCATTTCTACCTCGCTCGTGCCAACGCCAAAGGCAATGCAGCCAAACGCTCCGTGCGTGGCCGTATGGCTATCGCCGCAAATAATGGTCATACCCGGTCGGGTAAGTCCAAGTTCAGGTCCAACGATGTGCACTATACCGTTGTACTCTGTATTTAAATCAAAGATGGTAATGTTGTTATCCTTGCAGTTCTTGCGTAGCGCTTCAACTGCTTTTCGCGACGCTTCTTCCCGAATAGGGAGATGCTGGTTGAGGGTAGGGGTGTTGTGGTCGGGAGTGGCGGTTACCTGCTGCGGACGAAAAACCTCAACGCCTCGCCTGCGCAGGCCGTCAAACGCTTGCGGGCTGGTGACTTCGTGAATTAGCTGCCGGTCGATGTACAGCACGTCGACGCCGTCGGCAATGGATTCGACAACGTGCTGCTCCCATATTTTATCGAAAAGAGTTTTAGCCATTTAAATAAACTATTTGGAATTATACTTTTAATGCTTTCCCTACTGCATCCAAAAATGCCTCGACTGATGCTTGAACTATATCGGTGTTTGCGCCAAAACCATAGAACAACATGCCCTTGTGCTCAATTGACATGTGTACCTTGCCAATATCGCTGCTTCCTCGCGTGATAGATTGTATGACAAAATCTTCGAGGTGAATTTTTTGTTTAACAATGCTGCGCACGGCGTTAAGCGAAGCGTCAACAGGCCCGTTGCCCAGGCTGGCTTCGGTGATTTCCTGACTGTTGTAGTAAAGCGTTACGGTGGCGGTGGCTTGCAGGTTTTTCCCGCAAAATACCTGTAATCCAACAAGACGGATGCTTTTATCAACATTTTTGTTGCGGTCAACCAGCACCATCAAGTCATCGTCGTTAATTTCCTTTTTCTTGTCCGCCAACTCCAGAAATCGCGTGTATATTTCGTCGAGTTCTGATTTAGATAGTTTTATACCTATTGCTTCCAAGCGATGCTTTAATGCTGCCCGTCCGCTGCGGGCGGTGAGGATGATGAATGACTTGTTTAACCCTATGTCCTTGGGATTGATGATTTCGTAGGTTTCGCGCTTTTTCAAAAATCCGTCCTGGTGGATGCCGGAGGAGTGCGCAAAAGCGTTGCGTCCGACGATGGCCTTATTGGGCTGCACGGGCATACGCATGAGCGTGGAAACCAAGCGGCTGGCAGGTATTATTTTTTTACTGTTGACGTCGGTATATAACCCATTCTTTTTGTGGCTTTTAAGAATCATAACAACCTCCTCGAGCGAGGTGTTTCCGGCGCGCTCGCCAATGCCGTTGATGGTTACCTCCACCTGCCGCGCTCCGTTGAGAATGCCCGAAATGGTATTCGCTGTGGCCATTCCCAAGTCGTTGTGGCAGTGCGTACTGAGTATAGCCTTGTGGATGTTGGGCACGTGCTCGACGAGGTACTTGATTTTATCGCCGTACTCGTGCGGCAGCGTGTAGCCGGTAGTATCGGGGATGTTGATGACGGTAGCGCCTGCGCCAATGACGGCCTCCACCACGCTGGCGAGAAACTTGTTATCGGTTCGTCCGGCGTCTTCGGCGTAAAACTCCACCTCGCCTACCAGATTGCGGGCGAACTTGACAGCCTTAACAGCGCGATATAAAATGTCTTCTC
>JAIRSZ010000188.1 GCA_031255195.1 Prevotellaceae bacterium
TTAAACATTTCCTTTCCCTGCGACAGGGCAACTTCTTTCTGTTCTTTGTTGATATTGTATCCGCCAAGCGCGGTCAGTGACAAAGTTTTATCGGGGTGTTTTAATGCGAAATCTTGAGCGAGCAAGGAACCCATTGACACCCCTACAAGGTGTATTGTATCGCGATTCTCGGCTTTCAGAATTTCCGCAATGTGTATGTGGGTCGCAGAAATTTTGTCTTTTGATTTCCCTACGCCTGTCAGCCCGTGCCCTAACATATCAATCGTTATGATTCGATAGTTCAGCGAAAAAAAGTCAATTTGCTTATCAAAACATTTGTGGTCTCCAAATGCAGGGTGCAAAAACACAATCGTTCCTCCTGTCTTGCTACCGCTAACGTAATAATGAATTGTATTCCCGTTATTTTCAATGGTTTTGTGCTCCGTTTTGCTCTCCATCTGAAAATCCATTTTCCCTTCGCTATTTAATTCATTGATTTTGTTTTCATATTTGTAATTCCCAATTGCATAATAACTTTTCAAACCACCAAGCAAAGCGGCAATTACACATATAGCTATCAATAATGAATTATTCACTATCAACAGATGCGTGCGACTATCATGTAGAACATGGCGGCTAACAGGGCGCTGACGGGGATGGTGAGTACCCACGCCCACATCAGGTTGACGGTTACGCCCCAGCGGACGGCGGAAAGCCTTTTTACCGAACCAACGCCAATGATGCTCCCCGTAATCACGTGGGTGGTGCTGACGGGCACGTGCAGAATTTCGGTGATGAAGAGGGTGATAGCGCCCGCCGTCTGCGCGCAAAATCCTTCGACGGGCGTAATTTTTGTGATGCGGTTGCCCATAGTCTTCATGATTTTCCACCCACCGCTCACCGTTCCCAGGGCAATGGCGGTGAAGCACCCTATGGGAATCCAATCGTGCATGTCGGATATGGAGTTCATGTGCATCCACTCGGGCAGGCTCTGCGTGCTGCTGCCCGCTATGAGAGCGGCGGCAATAATTCCCATAACCTTCTGCGAGTCGTTGAGGCCGTGTCCAATGCTGAGGGCAGCAGACGAGATGAGCTGTGTTCGCCTGAACCAAATGTCGGCCTTGGGAGGTTTGGCGCGGCGAATGAGGAGGAAAGTTGCCAGGGTGATGATGTTGCCCGCGACCATTCCGATGAGCGGCGCTGCAACAATGAACAGGGCAATGACGCCGATAACCCCCGCGTGCACGGCCTCAAAACCCGAAGCAGCAATACCCGCACCGGCAAACCCGCCGATGAGGGTGTGCGAAGAGGATGAGGGAATACCCAGCCACCAGGTAATGAGATTCCAGATGATGGCGGCAATCAGGCCGGCGATGATGACGTGCGATGGGTTGTCGATGAAGCTCATGTCGACGGTTTTGGAGACGGTGTCGGCAATGCCGAAGCCCCCGATAATGAACTTGGCAATGAAGTAGGCAACAAAGTTGAAGACCGCCGCCCACACTACCGCCTGCGTTGGCGTGAGCACTTTTGACGACACCACCGTGGCGATTGAGTTGGCAGCATCGTGAAATCCGTTGATGTAGTCGAAAATGAGCGCGAGCGCTATGATTACGATTAGTATGGTCATGAGGCCGTTTTTTTTTCGTGTCTCTTACGTGTACTTTACAATGATGGTTTTGATGATTTTGCCGACATCATCGGCTTTGTCGGTTGCACGCTCAAGCTCCTGCATGATTTCCTTCAGCTTGATAAGGTTTATGCCATCCTTTTCGTTTTTAAAAATGTCGGTAATGAAGTGCTCGTACAAGTCGTCGGCCTGATTTTCTATGGCGTGAAGCTGCGAGCAGATTTCCTTAGCCTCCTTTGGGCTTTTCTTCATGACGTCGAGCTCACCCACCGCAGTTTGAATGAGCCGACAGCCTTCCTTCAGGAGGAGAGCGAGCTGCGCCGACTGTTGAGGAAGTCTGTCGGGCTGGTACATGGCGATGCGCTTTGCGGCGCTGTGCATACCGTCGAGCACGTCGTCGAGCTTTTCGCCCAAGGCGTTGATGTCCTCCCGGTCGAAGGGGGTGATGAAGGTGTTGTTCAGCTCGTCGAACAAGGTGATGAGCATGTGGTCGCCCTTTGTTTCCAGCCCTTTGATGTGCTTACGGATGTCCTCGCGGGCGTCCTTGTCGTCGGTGCCGGTCAGCTGAACCAGCAGCTCGGAGCAAGCAAAGATGTTATCGGACATGTTCCTCAAAATGGGGTAAAACTTGTCCTCCTTGGACACTATCCTATTGAAAAGTGTGTTTAACTTCATGTTGAATTTTTTTCAATTGCGCCACAAAGATAGAATAATATCTTTCTTTACCGCACGCGAGGCGAAGAATTAACACAAAATGGTTTACCTTATTCGCTGTAACGCAGCGGAAAACTCCGCACGACGAGCCAGAAAAAGCAAGATGCGCGCGGCTCAGCACTCGTACTTGCTGCCCAGGTTTTGCAGATAGTCCGACAGGTTTACCTCGCGGCTCAGCTTCATTTTCTTGCGCAGGCGGTATCGGTTTACCTCCACCCCGCGGACGGAGATGTTCTGGAGCGGGGCTATCTCCTTCGACGAGAGGTTCATCTTGAGGTAGGCGCACAGGATTTTTTCGCTTTTGCTCAGCTGCGGAAATTCATCGTCGAGCAGCTTGAAAAAGTTCTGGTGGATGAGGTTAAAGTTAGACCTGAACACCTCAAACCCTCTGTCGTTCTCTATGTTGGCGTCGATTTGCGCAACCAGCTGCCGTATTTTTCGCTTCACGGCGACATTCTCCTTGTGCTCGTCGAGCGCGTCGGCAATGCTCATCGCCTTTTTCCGTACCTCCAGCAGCATTTCGTTTTTGCTTTTCAGGTTTAGCACGTAGCCCGTCAACTCCTGCCGCTTGAAGTCGAGCTCGGCTTGCAGATTTTTGCTGTGAAGCTCGTATATCTCCCTGTCCTTCACGCTCGACTCGACCTTGTGGCTGCAACTTTGGGAGAGCAGCTCTTGGTCTTTTTCGCGTATGATGCGGTTTTTCTGCCCGACGGTTTTTTTGTACAGCACAACAAGCAGCGCCACCGCGCTCACCGCGCAGGCAACACGGGCAAAGGTCGACCTGAACCACGGCGGGCGAATTTCGGCGTTGACGGCGGTAATATCCCCCGTTTCCTTGCGGTTGGCCGCGTATATCCATCCGTTGTCGGCCTGGGCAATCATCCACGTTTGGAATCCAGACTCGACCTTACCGCGCTCAAAGTTGACCACGCTGTCGGGTAAGGCAAATCCGGGCAGGGAAGCCAGAAGAAGCGAAAAAAGGAGTAAAGCAAAAATCGCTTTGGGAAAACATGCTGCTGGCGTGTGGTAAAAAATGCGGCTCATGGAACGAATATACGCCGTTTTTGGCGTGTCTTTTTTGCTTTGACCTGTTTTTGTCATTTTTTGCTTTGCGCAGGTTTAACCCTCAACAATGGGGAACAACGCAGGCATTGCCCTCTACAAAACGCCTAAACTTTCCAACTCTGCGCGCACACGCGCCGCCGACGTAAACAGGATGGGCGTAATGCCCATCTTTTCCGCCGCATCGAGATTTTCCTGCCGGTCGTCGATAAATATGCACTGCCGGGGGTGCAGCCGGTAACGCTCCAAAAGAATGGCGTAAATCCGAGGGTCCGGCTTGCAAACTTTCTCCTCGCCCGAAAGCACTATGCCGTCGAACGAATTGAAAAACGGATGCTGCCTTCGGGTTACCGGAAAAGTCTCCGCCGACCAATTGCTTAGCCCGTAGGTGGAGTATCCGGCGCGCTGCAACTGCGACAGCAGGGCTACGCTCTCCTGATTTTCTTCGCCCAGCGAGTCGTACCACCGAGCGTGGTAGGCCGCTATGTAGCGGCTGTGCTGGGGGTACTTTTCCTTCATGCTGCGCTCGTTTTCGGCAAGCGAAACGCCCCTGTCCAGGTTGCCGTTCCACTCGTCCTTCCACACGTTTTGCATGAAGCTTTCCAGCTCCTCAGCCGGAATCATGTCCCGAAAAATTCTGCGCGGGTCCCATTCAATGAGAACGTTCCCAAAATCAAAAATAATATTCCTGTAGCTGCTAAATTTTGCCAAAGTATTTTTCCGTAAAGTTTACCAAATTTTTATTTCGTGCCATGCTTAGCCAGGCGACAAAGGTAGCCATTTACTGTCAGCTGCGCAACTAAAACTTGCCGTCAATTTTTCGTCAATTTTTATTCCGCAGGGTTTAACTTCAACCATATCCCCCTACCCTACCCGCTGCACGCCATCACCCTGCCGCCAAGCCGTCAGGCGCGCTTAGCGGCGCACCCGACGGCGTATCCGGCAGTGTAGTATCCGGCAGCGCGGTGCGCCACGCCTTTAAAAGGTTTTTCCGCCCACCGCTATCTTCGCAGTCCGCCGCCTGCCGTCTGCGCTATCAACAATAAGGTGGTAAAGCCCCGGCGTTGTGGGCATGGCAAGCCCGTCGAACAGGATCGAGGAGCTGCCCGTGCGGACGACGCGCCCCTGAGCATCTATCAGGAAGTACCTTGCGTTGAGGATGTCGTCGTCCTCGCCAATGGCAAGGCTGCCCCTCTTGAGCTTGACAATGCCCCCCGGCGATACCGGGTTGGGGTAAATCGCCATGTCGAATGTCCAGCTTTCCGGCGAGCCGATACTTCCCGCAGCGGACTTGATCCCCCCGTCGCTAGCGCCGGGGCACGTTTCCACCCGCTGGTTGTCGGTGGTGTAGAGCACGAGGTACATCGAATCTCGTGGAGAAAACTTCGTGTAGATGCTTGGCCCGGCGGAAAGGTAGAAGCGGCGCGATTCGGGCGTTTTCGACCAGGCTGTATCCCGCTCCCGCTTCCTGTACCACTCGCACGACTTGAACGTCAGGCCGTGTACGTTGTAATTCGGGTTGTTGTGCACTATTCTGACGCTCCCAAGGTGCTCGTTCACGATGTCAAAGAGGTCAAAGTTCTTCTTCAGTACAAAGGTGTAACGCTTTTGCAGCTCCTTCGACTCTGACTTCAGACGAATGGTTACTATCTTAATGCCATATCTGCTCACGTCAATCTCAAAGGCATTGTCGCTGAACTCATACACAGCCTCAGCCTCAGCGCTGCTTACGTCAATCAGCTCGCCGGAAATGCCGGTGGACGAAGTTCCGTAGCATACCCGTAGATTCGTAACTCCGCAGGGCACGTTGTAAAAGATGGTGTCGTTGACAGAGTTGATGTGCTCCCGCTCCCACCGTTGCAGCGTATCCTCCTCGGCTGTCGCGCCGGAAACGTTGATGAAGGTGATATCCGTTATCGCAAGAGCTTCCATCCTGTAGAATATCGTATCGGCGTTCTCCACTACGCTTTTCACCGTCACCTGTTTAGAGATAGGAACACGGTCGTAGCTGTGCTTTGGGTGCGGTATCAACCACACCATATCATCCATGCTCAGCTTTGCTATGTGGTAGACGCCGTTCTCGTCGGTTAAGACCTCCCGCATGGGAGTAGATTTTCCATTAGCCGAGGTAATCGTGTAGTTGATTCCCGTGAGTCCCCACGGTATGTAGGTTGTATCAACACCCTCTCCTACCTGCTTCACCACAGTTCCCCACACCATGCACGGAACGACGCTGTCTGTTCCAACTATCTTTCCGTCGTGGCGGACGGTGTTCCGGGGCGCTTCGTAGCAGTAGGCGCGATCGCCGCTCAGCTGGTAGCTCACCGTTATGGTCTTTCCGCTACCAATATCGGGGTTGTCATACGTTGCCTCCGCCTTCACGAAAACCTTCTCATTGTCACGAGCAACCCTTCCTATCAGCCTTCCCGGCGACACAAACGCTATCGTGTTCGTTCCGTCGTAGGGTTTTTCGGTCAGGACGAAGGCGCTATCAATGCCCAGCGGTTTCGGGCGCACCTCTACCCGCACCCGCATCAGCACCTTGCTATAGGCGCTGCCATCTTCGGGCGGGTTGTAGCACAGAATGTAGGTAACGCCGACTCCGGTAACTCTTACCCGTCCGGAGGCATTCACCGTCGCAACGTGCGTGTTAACGCTCAGCCATTTGCCGGTCATATCCGTATCGATCCAGAACGACGTGTCGTTGTAAACCACAGTGAGGGTCATATCGTCATTGGCGATGGAGTCGTAGCCCGGATAGTCGGGGCAATCCACGTTCATAATACCGTTGTCGCAGTAGCTTGTGTCCCCGCCGTTGCCCGGATCGTGGAAGCCCGGATAGTCGGGGCAATCCATGTCAGACGTTCCATCTGTGCAGTAGCTCGTGTCCAAAACGACGTCCGTCGGGTTGGAGGTAACGTAGCCCAGCAGGTTTGTCGCCCACACCGCCACGGTAATGTGCGCTCCGGTGTCGGCCTGCACCAGCCGGTAGGTTTTTCCGTTGCCTCCCTCAATGGCCACCCCGTTGCGATACCAGCGATACAGCATGTCGCCAAAGATTACGCCCGACGGGTCGGATACCAGATTATCGGTAATCGCCGTGAGCGTAAGCCCGTCGACTGCCCTACCCTGTATCGCAACCTCGCCCCTCAGCGTGGCTTTCTCCACAAACTTCACGGCATCGGAGGTGACGCTATCCAGCAGGTTTTCAGACCAGACCGTCACAGTAATGTTTCCTGCCGTATCCGCCTGCACCAGCCGGTAGGTTTTGTCGGTTGCGTCGGCAATGGGGTTGCCGTTGCGCTTCCAGCGGTAGAAAATGTGGCCAAGGGGTACACCCTCAGGGTCTGTCGACAGGCTATCGGTGTTGGCGGTGAGCGTTTCGCCCACCGTGTCAACGCCCAAAATTGCCACCTTGCCTATCAGCGTAGCCTTGTCCTCAATGCTTATCGGGATGGAAGTTACGCTATCCAGCAGATTTGTCGCCCACACCGTTACGGAGATTTCATCATCCATATCCTCATGCGTGAGCGTGTAGAATTTGCCTAAAGCGTTGGGAATGGCTACGCCGTCGCGCTTCCATTGGTACAACGTGTCGCCAAAGGCTACGCCCGCCGGAGCCGACGCCAGCTGAACGGTTACCGCCGTGAGCGTTTTGCCCACGGTGAGAGTACCCTCTACCTTCACCGTGCCAACCAGCCTGGCTTTTTCAACCTGCCTTACGGCGTCGGAGGTGACGCTATCCAGCAGATTCTTTGCCCATACCGTCACAGAAATATTCCCCGCCGTATCGTCCGGAGCAAGCGTGTAGTCTTTGCCGGTTGCGCCGGAAATGGCTACGCCGTTGCGCTTCCATTGGTAGGTTGTGTCGCCAAAGATTACGCCTGCGGGAACAGATACCAGCGAGCCGGCGCTTGCCGTGAGCGTGCTACCAACTATAGGTGTACCCGAAATCGTCACCGTGCCGCCAAGCCTGGCCTTTTCAACCTGCCTTATGGCGTCGGAGGTAACGCTATCCAGCAGATTCTTTGCCCATACCGTCACAGAAATATTCCCCGCCGTATCGTCCAGCGCAAGCGTGTAGTCTTTGCCGGTTGCGCCGGAAATGGCCACGCCGTTGCG
>JAIRSZ010000004.1 GCA_031255195.1 Prevotellaceae bacterium
ATCAGCGCCCTTTTGCAGGTGCGCATCGGCATGGCGCGGGAAGGCCGCGGCAAGCGTAAGGAGAAGGAGGAAGGAAGCAAAAAACTTTGTCATCACTTTACTGAGTTAAGAAATAAGCGTTTTCGTCGGCAGGCTCCGCAGGGAGCAGCCCAAACAACGCCGCCCAAAGAGCAGATTTTGGGGCAAAGCTACCTATTTTTTTGGAAAAAGCCGCATAGCGGGAGAACTTTTTCTGCCTTTTTTCCCGCCTTTTTCCCGCCTTTTTCCCGCCCTTTTTTCCCTCAACAGGCATCACCGCTTGAGGGTAACGAATCCGTTGTACTTCTGCACAACGGAGCTGTCGACGTAGACGGTAAGAAGGTAGTAGTAAATACCTTCGGGGAGAGCTCCGCCGTTCCAATCGTTGGCGTAGCCGCGCTTGTGGTAAACCCTGTCGCTGTAGCGGTTGAAGACTACGAGCTCGTTGTCGGGGTAGCTGAGCAGCCCCGGGATTTCAAAGTAGTCGTTCTCGCCATCGCCGTTTGGGGTAAATGTGCTTACGCTCTCCGTCAGCACCTTGTTGGACAGGACGTTGATGGTATGGTTTGCCGCCTTGATGGTCGCGCCGTTCTCCTGGAGTTGAAGCTCCTTTACAATGCTTCCCCGCCGGTCTACGCGCACCGTTACGTCGAAAGAGCGCTCCTCACCGGGGTGGATGAGGGGAATCTTGACGAACATGCTGCGGTTGCTCAGCGTGTAGTCTTCGGCGTTGCACGAGACTAAGGTCACGCCCCTGGGCATGGAATCGGCTACAAGGACGTTCTCCAGGTGCGTTTCGTTGCGGTTGTAAACGCTTACGCTGTAGGTGAACTCCTCCCCCTGCCGAATCTCGGTCTTGCTTGCGCTAACGATAAAATCCACCTCGTTGGCAAAGGAGAAGGTTGCAAAAAACAGCAGCGAAAAAGCCAACAGGCGCTCTCGGCGCTTACCGGCTTGTGAAAAAAAGTGATTCATCAACTTTATAGCGTTTGGTTATTCACTTCATGGTGAAATCAAAATAAAGCGAAACTAACATAATCGGCAGCAAAAATAACTGATTCATTTTAAGCACGCAATAGTTTTTACGGGAGAATACGAATACTTTAGCTTTTGGTGTGTACGGCTGCCGACAGGCTAAACCGCAAAAAAGTTTTGCTCTCCGAAATAATTGTCCTACCTTTGCTTCGCAAAAAAAAAAGCAGGCTATAAAATTGTTTAACAGAAAGCATAAAATATTCGACCCCATCCGCAAGAAATACGTCGCCCTGACGCCGGAGGAGCGCGTGCGGCAGCAGTTCATTGGCTTTCTGCTGCACGATAAGGGGTTTCCTGCGGGGCTAATGCAGGTGGAGTATGCGCTCAAGGTGAACGGCATGAGCCGACGGTGCGACATTGTTGCGTGCACCCGCTCCGGCGTACCGCTGCTGCTGGTGGAGTGCAAAGCGCCCGACGTACCCATTGGCGACGAAACATTCGCGCAGGCGGCGCGCTACAACATTGCGCTCCGCGTGCCCTACCTGGCTATCACCAACGGCAGCTCGAGCTACTGCTGCCACATCTGCTTTGAGACGGGCAGCATAAAGTTTCTAAACGATTTTCCTGCCTACGCCGCCATCATCGAATAGCCCAGCACAAAAATTTGACGGCTGATACCTCCAAAAATCGTTCAAAAAACGGCACGCGGATTGAACAGATTGAGCGGATTGAACTACTCTACTACTCCAAAACAACAACTATCGTCAGCAATCGAAAAGCGCGGTAAAAGCGCGGTAAAAGCGCGAAATTACCGCCACTACAACGACACTCCTCCCCTACTGTCTTTCTGCCAAAGTGCGCACCGGCGGTGGAGCAATCTGTTTTTAATTTTAAAATAGCACAAAAACAACGCGGTATGTACGATTTTGCGTAAAATTGCCGAAATTTTCCAGTAAACATTAGAAATGAACATTTTGTCAACAACAGTATCAGAAAACCAGCATGTTTGGGTGTTCATAAAAAAACAGAGATACATATCTCACAATAAATGCCTATACTTGCAGCGCGAAAAACGTAAAATATCTGCATTTTTTCGCCCTAAACAGCCACCTATGTGCCTACAATGCAGCCCTTTGAGTTTAACTGTAGGGGCTGCTGTAGGGGTTTCTATTTTATACAATAAATCAAACATTATGGAAAATCAAAAAGTAGAAGAACTGCAAAAAAAGCTGGAGGAAGCGCAGCAAGGCGGAGGCCAACAGGCTATTGCCAGGCAAAAGTCGATGGGTAAGCTCACTGCGCGCGAACGAATTTTGCTTTTGGTTGACGAAGGCTCGTTTCACGAGTACGACCTGTTTGTGGAGCACGACGTTCGGGACTTCGGTATGCAGGATAAAAAGCTGGCCGGCGACGGCGTTATCATCGGCACAGGCACGCTGTACGGGTCGCCTATCGCCATTTACGCACAGGACTTCACGGTTGCCGGCGGCTCGCTCGGCTCGATGCACGCCCGCAAAATTACCAAAATAATGGACTACGCGCTACGTATGCGTATGCCCATCATCGGGATTAACGATTCGGGCGGCGCACGAATCCAGGAGGGGGTAAACTCGCTGGCAGGATACGGCGAAATCTTTTTCCGCAATACGCTCAACAGCGGCGTTATTCCCCAAATTTCGGTGATCCTTGGCCCGTGCGCCGGAGGCGCGGTGTACTCGCCTGCGCTCACCGATTTTGTGTTTGTGGTGGAGAACATCTCCAAAATGTTCATCACCGGGCCGGAGGTAATTAAAACGGTGCTGGGCGAAGAAATCTCCATGGAGGAGCTCGGCGGGGCGCGCGTGCACAGCGAGCTTACGGGCAACGCCCACTTTTTTGCCCAGAGCGAATCCGAATGTTTTGAGCAAATCAAAAAGCTCATCACCTTCATCCCGTGGCACAACCACCGCAAGGCGCTTGCCTTTGAGCCGCGCGAGCCAAAGGCCGAGTACAAGGTGGAAACAATAGTTCCCGAAGACCCCACGCAGCCATACGACGTTCGCAACGTAATCCGCGCCGTGGTTGACGGCTCTGACTTCTTTGAAGTACAGGAGCTGTGGGCGGCCAACATCGTTATCGGGTTTGGCCGGCTCAACGGCGATACGGTGGGCTTTGTGGCCAACCAGCCTATCGTTATGGCCGGCGTGCTGGACTGCGATTCGGCCGACAAGGCGGCACGCTTCATTCGCTACTGCGACGCCTTCAACATCCCCATTGTAACGCTCGAAGACCTGCCGGGCTACCTGCCGGGCGTAGACCAGGAGCACGCGGGCGTTATCCGCCACGGGGCAAAAATGCTGTACGCCTACAGCGAGGCAACCGTCCCCAAAATTACCGTCATCCTGCGAAAAGCCTACGGCGGAGGCTACATCGCCATGAACTCGCGCCACCTGCGCGCGGACTTCGTGTTTGCATGGCCAAACGCAGAAATCGCCGTGATGGGTCCTGAAGGAGCGGCCAACATTATCTTCAAGAAGGAAATCACCGAATCGGAAAATCCAGAGGAAATGCGCAAGCAAAAGGTTGCGGAGTACCGCGAAAAGTTTGCCAACCCCTACGTTGCCGCCTCCAAAGGCTACATAGACTCGGTGATAGACCCGAAGGATACGCGCAAATTCCTGCTGCACGCCATCACGGTGTCGGTGAACAAAAACGCGCAAATGCCCTCAAAAAAGCACGGTATTCCGCCGTTTTAACAAGAAGTAAACCGTAAACTGAAAATTTCCATGCAAGAAGAGATTCAACAAAACTTGACGCCCGGCGAGGTGCGCATATTAGATACCACCTACCCAACCAACGTTACCAAGCGCTACCTGAACCGCAAAAAGTGGGAAAGACCCAACCCGGATGTTGTCCTGTCGTTCATACCCGGCACGGTGCTCCAGCTGGCGGTCAAAAAGGGGCAAAAGGTGAAGGCGGGCGATACGCTGGCGGTCTTTGTCGCCATGAAAATGCACAACACCGTCCTTGCGCCGCACGACGGAGAGGTGGTGGAAATATTCGTCAAAGAGGGCGATAAATTCCACAAGGGAGCAAGCCTGTTTGAGGTAAGGCATTGCCCAAATCACGAATCGTGAGCTATGCCCTGTGAGCTATGGATTATAAGCTATGCGCTTCCGGCCATGTGAAGCTGACAACGAAACGCATAATTCATAATCCATTAATTTACAGGGCAAGCGCATGAAAATATGCCTGCTTAAAACGGCTTTCCCGCTTTTAGCGTCTTTGTGCTGCAAAAAACCTTTGCGCCCTTTGCGGTGAGAAAAATATTTTTAACCGCAAAGTACGCAAAGGCAGATACGCAAAGGGCGCAAAGGCAAATCATACAAAATGCTTACTCATGCCGCTTTGCTTGCGCCCTTTGCGAAAAACCTTTGCGCCCTTTGCGGTGAGAAAAATTCGGCCTGCTCGTCGCCGCTATCTATCAACGGAATATTGATTATTCGTATTTGCATAAAATTTTTCGACTACCTGCTGCGGTATTAGGTTTTTGCTCGCTTTGGCTTGACTCGCTCCGCTCGCCAGACTTGGCAAAACTCGAGAACTTACAAGAAGGACGGACGCCACGGTAACTAAGTCAAAACCAAGCGGAAGCCAACGTCGGCGTCACGACTGCCGGGGCTATCGCTGAACCGGTAGGCAACACGGCAGCCCACCGCGTTGCCGAGCCAGCTGCCGCTGCGATACACACGGTCCCTTCCATAGCAATCCTGACACCACTCAAACACGTTGCCGGTCATGTCGTAAATGCCCAAGGCGTTGGGTTTTTTTTGCCCAACAGGGTGCGTTTCGTTATTGCTATTCTCCGCGTACCACGCCACTTCGTTAATGTCGTCGCTGCCCGAGTACTCGTAGCTGCTTTTTTTTGTTCCCTCGCGGGCGGCATACTCCCACTCGGCTTCGGTGGGCAGCCGGTAGCTTTTGCCCGTGCGGGTATTAAGCTTTTTTATAAACTCCTGCGCATCGTCCCAACTTACCATTTCCACAGGAAGGTCGTCTCCTTTGAAA
>JAIRSZ010000031.1 GCA_031255195.1 Prevotellaceae bacterium
CTGCACCGGAGGCAGCCGCAGAGCCTGCACCGGAGGCAGCCGCAGAGCCTGCACCGGAGGCAGCCGCAGAGTCTGCACCGGAGGCAACCGCAGAGCCTGCACCGGAGGCAGCCGCAGAGTCTGCACCGGAGGCAGCCGCAGAGCCTGCACCGGAGGCAGCCGCAGAGCCTGCACCGGAGGCAGCCGCAGAGCCGGAGCAGACCACAGAGCCAAAAGTTGAGGAGTAAGGTAAAACTTCTTCCTTTGCATGAAAAAAAATCCCCCGCCTGCAACGGCGGGGGATTTTTTTTCGTGCAAAGCAGAGGATGTGGCGTCAAAAGTCCAAGCGTATATGGTATCTGGTTACGAGATGTGAGCGGTCGCCCCCACCCGAACGTTATCCTTTTCCCTTCGCGCCCTCCCCCGTCATTCCGTAGCGAAGCGGAGGAATCTCAGCCCGTAGCTGTTGACGGCAATATGCAGGCGAAGGCGACAAAAGCCCAAACGTTGCGGAAAACAGAGGGTGAACTCCGAAAATTTTTGAATTCTTCCTGACTTGTCCATCTTTTGAAGAACAAAAAATGAGTGTTGATATTCAGTTTGTTAAGAAAAAAATTGGTGAATTTGTCGCACTAATTTGGACAAGTCAGGAGAATTTTGGAATCTTTGAGTTCTTGAATCTTTGAATTTTGGAATCTTTGAATTTTTTTCTTTTTAGCGTCAACAGCGTGCTGCCTGTGTTTGTGCTCATTGGCGTAGGATGGCTTATCCGGCGGAGGGGCATGATGCCGCAGAGCGTGGTGGAAGCAGTGACCTCTATTGCCTTCAACGTGGCATTTCCGGCGTTGCTGTTTCGCGAGATGGCGCAGGCTTCTATGGCGCAGGTTTTTCACCCGGCATTTGTCATTTACGGCGTGGGCGGCACGGCGCTTACCTTTGCCCTGACGTGGCTGGGCGCGGAGCTTTTCATCAAGGATAAAGCCTCCATAGGCGCGTTTGTGCAGGGAGCGTTCAGGGGGAACTACGCAATAATGGGGCTTACGTTCATTGCCAGCGTACTTGGTCACACGGGCAAGGGGATTCTGCTCACGGCGTTTGTAATTCCCACCTACAACATCCTGTCGGTGGCGCTGCTGACGTTTCGCTCCCGCCATCCTCAGCGCGGAAGCGTGCGGAAGGCCGTGGTGAGCATTGCGCGCAACCCGCTCATCGTTGGTATTCTGCTTGGGCTGCCTTTTTCGATTTTCCAGATTCCGCTGTTCACGAGCGAGAGTACCCGGCTAATCGCCACCAGCGTAAAGTACCTGTCGGAGCTTGCAGCGCCGTTAGCCATGCTGTCCATTGGCGCATCCTTCAGCGCAGGCAGCACGCTGAAAGGGCTGCCCAAGATGCTCGCAGCGGCGACCATCAAGCTGGTGGCAAGTCCGCTCGTGCTCGTGGGGGCGGCCTACCTCCTGCGCAACACGCTCAAGTTCGACGGCGAGGACTTGCTGGTGCTGTTTGTGCTGTTTGGCGTACCCACCGCCGTGGCAAGCTACATCATGGCCAGCAAGATGGACGCCGACGCCGACCTTGCCGCCGGCATCCTGCTGCTCACCTCGCTGCTCTCCGTCTTCACCATCACGCTTGGGATTTACATCTTCAAAGCGTCGGGGTTGATATGAGCTGCGGTTTATGCTTTCCCGGAGGTCTTCTTTGAGGTTTTCTCAACGCTATTCAGCAGCATCCGGCTGTGCTCGTCGCATACCATGCGGTGCGCCTTTTCCTGTAGCGCTTTAACGTCGGAGGCGGCAACCTCGTCGGCCGAGATGGGGGGCATGATGGTTATCTGAAAGAGCTGTCGGGCGTTGAGCCAGCCGCCGTTGCCGTTGGAGAAGCGGCGCGTGCCGTCGATGGCGACGGGGAGAATGGGCACGCCTCGCGATTTGGCCAGCGTAAAAGCGCCTTCTTTGAAGCGTCCAACCTTCCCGTCTCCTGAGCGCGTGCCTTCGGGGAACATCATGATGGAAATTCCCTGCGAGAGGAAGGCGGCGCAATCCTGTAGCATTTTCCGCGCGCTCTTGGGGTCGCCGCGCTTGATGCACACGTCGCCGTGCAGCAGCAGCAGCTGGCCTACAAGCGGTATGCGGTACACCTCCTTCTTGGACACCCACTTGAAGTACAGCGGCACGTTGTACAGCAGCACGATGTCCAGCATCGACTGGTGGTTGGAGGTTATCACGTAGGCCTGGCGTTTGTTTACGTTTTCCCGACCTTTCACCACCACCCTGCAAAACGGCGAGAGGAAAAAGTACTGCCACGAGATGAATCTGGAAAACAGGTGCTGTATTTTTCGCTTCCTGTCGAAGGGTAAAAGCAGCACGAACAGCAACGCCGATACCAGCACCAGCAGCGGCGCGGATATTAGGAAGTAGATGATAAACAGGACAGTGTAAATTTTGTTTAGCATGGCTAAAGAATTTTTTTTAGATTTTCAAAAGTCGGCCAAAATTTCTGCGGCAAATATACGGAAAAAATCTGTGCGCACTTGCGCCGTCGGCCGTCAAAATTCTTCGTCAAAAACGATGATAACGTCGCTGCCGCCGCTGCTTTCCCCTTTTGCGCTACTTTCGGGCTTGGGTTTGGGCTTGGGCTTGGATTTTTCCTTTGGCGGTTTGGCCTCGGCAACGGCGCTTTTTTTCTTTTCCGACGCTGTCGCCGGAGGTTGTCCGGCCTGCTGCGGGCGGGCAGGCGTATGCACGCGCCCTGCGCCCGAAAAATACTTGCTCCAGTAGCTGTCGCTCAGGTCGGCTATGCTCACCCCCTTTGAGGTGGAGGCGTGTATAAACTTGTTGTTGGATAAGTACATGCCCATGTGCGAGACCTTTTTTTCCTTTATGGTGAAAAAGAGCAGGTCGCCGCAGGCAAGGTTTTTCTTTTTTACGCGCTTGGCCTGCTGCGCTATCAGGCCGGTTGAGCGCGGGAGGGTAATTCCGTAGGCTTCCCGGTAAACGCTCCTCACAAAGGCCGAGCAGTCTACGCCGCTGCGGTTTTGCCCGCCGTAGCGGTAGGGTACGCCCAGCCACTCTGCCGAGGCGCGAATGAGCGCCTTCTCCTCCGTCCCGTTGAAGGGCACGCCCATCTTTTTCGAGTAGCTGCGGTAAAATTCGCGGTCGGATTCGCGCGCGGAATGTCGCAGCGTGGAGCACCCCGAAGCCCCCAGCAACGCTGCCAAAAGGAAAATCGACGTTCTCCCCAAGTATGTGCTTTTGATTTGTGCCATACGCTAAAATTGAAAGTAGATAAACGGCTGCATCTCGGACGACGAAGCCTGATAAACAAAAAATACCACCAGCAGCACCACCAGAATTTTCACCACGCCCGGCAGCGCGATGAAGGCTTCCCGATACCAGACTTTGACCCGCTCCGGCAAAAAGTGTATGGCGTAGGCCGCCAGCATTAGCCCGAATATGAGGCTATAGCCCACCACGATGTCAGGAATGGCAGACAGGTAAAACTCTGCGCCGATGCGGTGAATAATGTCCAACGCGAGCGTCATGTCGGCAGCCCTGAAAAATATCCAGGTGAGGCAAACGAAGTGAAAGGTGAGCAGGACGGAGACAAATGTCGGAAGCCGCCACCGGCGCTTGCTCTTCGCGCGGCGTTCCTCCACGAATCGTCCAGCGGCGAGGGCAAGCCCGTGCAGACCTCCCCACGCCAGGAACTTGTAGCTTGCGCCGTGCCACAGCCCGCCCAGCAGCATGGTGAGCATCAGGTTGAGGTAGGTGCGTATCCGGCCTTTTCGGTTTCCGCCGAGCGAAATGTAGAGGTAGTCGCGCAGCCACGAGGAGAGGGAGATGTGCCAGCGTCGCCAGAACTCGCGCAGGCTCGACGAGCGGTAGGGCGAATTGAAGTTGGGCGGCAGCCTGAATCCCAGCAGCAACGCCAGCCCTATGGCGATGTCGGTGTAGCCCGAAAAGTCGCAGTAGATTTGAATGGTGTAGCCGTACACCCCCATGAGCAGCTCGAACCCGGAGTAGAGCGATGGCGTATCGAAAACGCGGTCTACAAAGTTGAGCGATATGTAGTCCGAGATGGCTACCTTTTTCACCAGCCCGTTCAGTATGAGGAATACGGCTAACCACGCCTCGCGCCTCGTAACGCTGTACTCCCTGTATATCTGCGGAATGAACTCTGCCGCGCGAACTATAGGCCCTGCCACCAGCGAGGGGAAGAACGAAACGTAAAACCCAAAGTCGATAATGTTGCTCACGGGCGCTACCTTGCGCCGGTAAACGTCCACCGTGTAGCTGAGTATCTGAAAGGTGTAGAACGAAATTCCGATGGGCAGGATGAGGTTGTCCACGTCGAACTTTTCGTCGCCGGTGAACATGTTGAAGGCTTCCGAAAAAATGTTGACGACGCGGAACGCCTCCTCCCCCAAAAAGTCGTTGACGACGGAAGTGAGGAAGTAGGCGTACTTGAAGTAGGCCAGCAGGCCAAGGTTGACGACCACGCTGAGCGCCACCAGCAGCTTGCGAACGAGGGCGCGGTGGCTGCGGTATATGACCTTGGCAAGGTGAAAGTCGAGCGTGGTGGAGAACAGCAGCAGCAAAAAGTAGATACCGCTCGACTTGTAGTAGAAAAAAAGGCTGAACAGGAGCAGGTACAGGCTCTTGGCGAGGTGCGTTTTCTTGTACACAAGCGTGTAGCCCGTCAGCAGGATGATGAAAAAAATCCAGAAAGACAGCCGGGTAAAAATGAGGGCAGAGCCTTCGTTGCAGGCAAAAATTTCTTCCATTATGGTGTAAATATCCATTGGCCTGTCCTCAAGATATTACTGTTTACTGCGAGGGAGAATTTTCGGCCAGCGGCGTAGCGTGAGCCTTTCCGTTGGTGGCCAGGTAGCGCTTGAAATCGCGCGAAAAGGAGCGGTAGAGCAGCTCCGTCACCAGCGTTGCGCCGTTGTTGCTGAAGTGGCAAAAGTCTTTGGTGGCGAGCACGGGGCTGGCGTAAGCCCACGAGATGATGGAGTTTTTCCCGCCCATAGCCTCGTAGGTATCCCAGAAGGCGCATCCCGCCCTGAAAGCCGCCTGCCGCTGGGCGTTGCGTATTTTTGCGATGTTGGGGTAGGAGGCCAGCACGCCGTTGCTCCGCCGCGCCATGTCCGAAACGCCCACCACCAGAATACTAACGTCGGGTATCATCTGCTTTATCAGCGTTAGCTGCCGGTAGAGCTGCTCCTCGTAGTAGCTGTAGCTCTTCATGATCTGCGGCACTACGTTAGCGCCGAACTGCATGATGACAAACTTGGCGTCGATGAGGCTGTAGCTCTTTGCGAGCAGCTGCACGTCGGCCTTAACGAAGTCAATGCCTGAGCTGCTGCGCAGCGGGATGTTGTCCACCGCCACGCCGGAGTTGAAGTCCAGCGCAAGCCCGTATATTTCGGGGCATCCGCTTCCGCGAAAGTGCAGCGTGACGCTTTCGTGGCTGCCCTGCATGCTCAGGTTGAGCTCCTGCATGTCCATGTTGGAGGGTATGATGTTTGAAAAAATCGTTTTGGTGGGAGTTTTTACCTCGAGGTATATCGGGGCAAAGGAGTTTGCCACCAGCAGCTTTATCCGCGAAAATCGGAGCGATGGGTAGGCTTTAATCGGTCGCCGCTCCACCTTAATCCACGCTGTTTTTTGCTGCTTCAACGGCAGGCTGACGCTCGATAGCATGTGACCCACGCGCAGCGGCGATGGATGCTTGTACTTCACCGCCGGAATGGAGTAGCCCCAGTTGTCGGACATGGAAATTTTCACGGTAGGGTTAATCGGTATCTGCGGGCTTAGCGCCACGTATCCCACTCCGCCGCCGCCAAACTCGCGCTGTAGCTGGTTGCGCAGGTACATGGTCATTCTGTCGGCCTCCAGCTGCGAGTCGCCGTAGTGGAGGATGCGCACCAGCTCGCGGTTACCGGCGCGCAGGGCGGCCAGCTTCGACATGATGCCGTTCAGCGCGTCTTTTCTGTCCTGCGGGTACTCAATGGGCTGCACCGGCAGCGCGCGTATCTGTTCGGGCGTGCACTTCAGCGGCAGGGATGATTTTTCAAAGCGGTTTGGGTCGCCGGCAAAGTTGGAAAATCCCTCCTCGCTGCAATCAATGGAGAAAGAGGTCTCAAAGCCGCTGTAGTCCGTTAAGCCCAGAGCCTCCTTGACGGAGGGGAAGGTGAGCGTGAGGCGCGACGAAATGCGTATGCCTTCGGGCGGAAAGGCAAGGCTGGTAAGCAGGAGCAGAGCGAATACCAGAATCAGTCCGGCCGTAATCTCCGAAAGGCGCACCGCTTTTTCAGCGTCCGCAAAGATTCTCAGCGGCAGCGTGGCTGTGGCCGGATAGCGTTGAGAGCGGATTATCATTTTTCCAAGTGCTGCATCGTAAGAAGTTTTACCCAATTTTTTTTATCTTGATGGTTTGCCCCGGAATAATCTTGGTTGAGCTGCTCATGTTGTTCAGCGACATCAAGTCCGAAGGGGTAACCCCCAAGTATTTATACTGCTGCGATATGCTCCAGAGCGTGTCGCCCTGCTTTACCTGGTAGTACAGAAAATCTTTCTGCTGTCCGGCGGCGGCTTGCCCGCTCTGCTGCCGGACGGCGTTTTGCCCTGAGTAGAGCGCCGCCTTGCTTGGGGCTACGTACACGTTGAGCCGCTGCCCCACCTTAATGTAGTTTGAGCGCAGCGCATTCCACTGCCTCAGGTCTTGCACGCGCACGCCGTACTGCGCGGCGATAGTACCGAGCACGTCGCCCTTCTTGACCCTGTGCACAACTTTGGTTTTCCCCTGCGGGACGTATGCCGAGAACGCTGCCGGTGCAGCCATTACCTTTGGGCTGTATTGGCTGGCGCGGTAGAGGGCTATTTTTTCTTCGCGGTCAATGTAGTCGTTTACGCTTGCAATCGGCAGCTTGAGGGTGCAGGTGCGCTCGTTGCCGGGCACAATGTCGCGCCGGTACTGAGGGTTGAGGTCGCGCAGCGTTGCCACCGGAATGTCGAGCACCGCCGCAATCTGGTCAAAGTGCATCCACCGGTGCACGTGCACCGTGTCGTAGCTGAAGTACTTTTTGAAGTCGTACCTGGGGGTTATAAGCCCGTGCTCTCTGCTGTAGTTCATCATGTAGGCAGCGCCGATGAACGCGGGGACGTATCCTCTGGTTTCGCGGGGCAGGTGGTGGTAAATTCCCCAAAAATCGCTCTTTCCCGATCGGCGGATGGCCTTGTTGACGTTGCCGGCGCCGCAGTTGTAGGCGGCAATGGCAAGCGTCCAATCGTTGAACGTGTTGTACAGGTCGCGCAGATACCGCGCGGCGGCGTGCGTGGACTTAATCGGGTCGCAGCGGTCGTCCATCGTAGAGGTTACGCTGAGGCCGTAGAGCCTGCCCGTGCCGTACATAAACTGCCACAGCCCGGTAGCGCCCATCCTCGAAACGATTCGCGGGTTGAGCGCCGACTCTATCACGGCCATGTAGCGCAGCTCCAGCGGCAGGCCGTACTGGTCGAGGATTTGCTCAAAGATGGGGAAGTAGTACTCCGACAGGCCAAGTATCGCCTCGGCCTTGTCGCGCTTGTCCTCGGTGTAGAGCTGGATGTACCGGCGGACAATGCTGTTGAACGGCAGGTCTATCACCGAGTGCAGGCGTTTGAGGCGGGCAATGTAGATAGAATCCGTTATCACGGCAGGCATCACCGGCTCGTCGATGAGCAGCTCGGTTGCCGCCTCCATCTCGTCCAATGGCGTGGCGGTGGTGTCGTCGTCTACGCTGTTGGCGTCGTCGTCGTCGTTAAGCAGGCTGTTGGTAGCCTGCACGTGGGGGGTGTTCTCGTGCGCAGCGGGAGCAGCCCACAGGCAGGGCGAGAACAGAAAAATTGAAAAAAGTAAGGCAGCAAAGGAACGCATGGTACTCAAATTTTATTTTGATTTTCACTACTTTTTAAACGTTATGCTAAGGTTTAGACCCACATGCGGATTAGAGCGCAGCGGGGAGACTGCGTAGCAACCCTCGGCGTAGGGTTGGAGCTTGAGCGACAAATCGTCGCTCACATCGTAGGTAAAAAAGTGCGCATCTACCGCAGCGTCAATAATGTTTATTCCGTAAAAGAGTATCGTCATAATGATAAAAAAATCACGGTCGCGGCGGTAGGTATTCTTGTAGTACTGCAACCTGTCGATGGGCACGCTGGTAAACATGCTGTACAGGTTTTCCTCCAGCGCAGCCTTCTTTGCGTCGTAGTCCGGGTCGTCGGTTTTGAGCTGAGCAACGGAATACTTGACGTTGTAGGCGTCGCGGTATAGCCGGTAGCGAAAGTCGTTGCTTTGAATAAAGTATCCAAAGGCAGCAAATCCTCCGTACACCAGCGGGAGCTTCCAATAGCTCCGGTTGTAGGCTTGCCCCAGCCCGGGCAACAGCGTAGAGTAAAGCGCCGCGCGCTTCGGCGAGTGCGTCACGCTGTCTCTTGCCTGAGCCACCACCTGTCCGCCTGCCGCCACCGGACGTGCTACTGCCAGCGCAAGTAGCGCTATGGCTGCGCAGGTTTTCATCTTTTCACGTAAACACTTTTTTATCTGCTTCAAAATCTTTCTGCTTCAAAATTCAAAGCCGCGGGCGACGGCGAGCCGTTAAACCGCTGTCGAATCGCCCCACAGCTGAGTCATTCTGTCTGCGGCGCTCATGATGTCGTCGTCCGTTTTCAGGTCGATGGTAAGCTTAACGCCGCCTTTTGCCCCGCGCTTGACGCTCACCTTGCCGTTGAAGTACTTTTCCATGCCCTCCACCAGCTTGAATATCGACTCAGGAAGCTTTTCGTCTTCGTCGTCGTGGTGTGCCTGCTTTTCGGGCTTTGGCTTGTCGAGCTGCTTCACCAGCTCCTCCACCTGCCGCACCGACAGGTCTTTGTCTACAATTTCTTTGGCCACGCTTATCTGCTGCTCAACGTCGGCAATGTTTACCAGCGTGCGTGCGTGCCCCATAGAGAGGAGCTGGTCGCGAATAGCCCGCTGTATTTCGTCCGGCAGCTTTAGCAGCCTCAGGTAGTTGGCAACGGTGGAGCGTTTTTTGCCCACTTTTCTGCTGATTCCCTCCTGCGTGTAGCCCAGCTCGTCGATGAGCAGCTGGTAGCTTAGCGCCACCTCTATAGCGTCGAGGTCGGTGCGCTGAATGTTTTCTATCAGCGCCATGAGCAGGCTGTCGCTGTCGTTGGCCTCGCGCACGTAGGCGGGAATGTCTTCGAGGCCGAGCATCCTGGAGGCGCGATAGCGACGTTCACCGCTAATGATCTGGTACTTGTCGTCACTTGTGGCGCGCACCGTGATGGGCTGGATGACGCCCAGCGCCTTGATTGAGTCGGCGAGCTCCTCCAGCGTCTCCTCGTCAAATTTGGAGCGCGGCTGCTGGGGGTTGGGCACAATTGCCGACAGGGGGATTTCCTTTATCAGCTCCGATTTTACAGCGGCAGGCGGCAGCGGCGTTGCCGCATCAGCGGAGACTCCGGCGTTAGAAGTAGCCTGAGCTACCACAGGGCCGCGCTCTACCGTCTGGTCTGCGAGCAGCGCACCTATTCCGCGTCCTAATTTATTTACTTCCTTTTTTGCCATAGGGGGTGATTATATCTGTTTTTCTTCGTTGCGGATGGCAGTAGCGTTGTTGCGCTGCAAAAATTCGCGGGCAAGATTCAGGTAGCCCACGTTTCCGCTCGACTGCGCATCGTAGAGAATAACAGGTTTCCCAAACGAGGGAGCTTCGCTCAGCTTCACGTTGCGCGCAATGATGGTTTCAAAGGCCATGTTCTCGAAGTGCGAGCGCACGTCCTCCACCACCTGGTTGGCCAGCTTCATGCGGGCGTCGTACATGGTGAGCAAAAAGCCCTCAATGCTAAGCTTCGGGTTCAGCCTCCCCTGCACCATGCGAATGGTGTTGAGGAGTTTAGCCAGCCCATCGAGCGCAAAAAACTCGCACTGTATGGGGATGATTACCGAGTCGGCCGTGGTGAGGGCGTTGAGCGCAATAAGCCCCAGCGACGGCAGGCAGTCGATAAAGATGTAGTCGTAGTCTCCCAGCAGGGGCGCTACCACGCTTTTCAGCACCACCTCGCGGTTTGGCCTGTCCACCAGCTCGAGCTCCGCCCCCACGAGGTCTACGCGCGACGGCAGCAGGTGCAGGTGCTTGAGCTCGGTTTGCAGGATGGCGTCGCCGGGGTTGGCGTCGTCGAGCAAACATTCGTAGATGGTAGCCTTTATGTTTTTTTCCTCAAATCCCAAGCCACTTGTGGCGTTTGCCTGCGGGTCGGCGTCTATGAGCAGCACGCGCTTCTCAAGTACGGCAAGGCTTGCCGACAAGTTAATGGCGGTAGTGGTTTTGCCTACGCCGCCTTTTTGGTTTGCGATTGCAATTACTTTTGCCATTTGTATTTATTTATTTCATTTTGTATTTCCTATTTTCTGTTAACCTACATCGGAACTTTTCGGAACTTTTTCGATTCCAAAATATCTTGCAAGTATAGCAATAAAACTTCAATTTTGCCTCATCATGCGCCCCATAAATTTATTAACAAATGCGAATTGAGGGTTGAGAATCGTTTTTTCGCGCCCGCCAACAGCTCTCTCCTTCCACATTATATTTCACGCTATAGCGCAAATTGGCTAATGTAAATTATTGATGGTAAATGTTTTACCTTCTTTTCCTGTATGAACGATGACAGGCTTCCCATTTCTGCACACTTCGAGCCGGACGCCTTTGGGATGCCTGGCTACGCGCAGGTCAAATGGAGCTTTTCCAAACGCACAGATGTTCCGTAGTACCATTTCGTTCCACTCCTTCGGCAGGCGTGGCGTGACGGTAAACGCGTGCAGCCCGACAGGTCGAACGCCAAAAAGCCCTTCTGTGATGATGCGCGCGTACAGCCCGCTCTCGGCAGAGAGGTGACGCTGGTTGCCCTCCGGCCAGGCTTCTATGGCGTAGGGCACGTGCTCGCCAAGTAGCCGCTGGCGGGAGTAGTACTTCAGGTAGCTGGTGGCTTTCTCCGTCTCTCCGCAGGCGTAAATGCCCCGCAGGGCGTACAGGGTAGTGCGGTCCCAGAAGGTTTCGCTGCCGGCCTGCGTAAGCAGCCCGTTTTTTGTCCACAGGCGCGGCGAAAACAGCGCCCGGATGGTTTCGTCCTTTCGGTCGTTAATCCCCACGGTGAGCGGGATACATATCCACGAGCGCAGCACGTCGTTGCCCTGGTAGTACCGGTAGGTGTTAAACCCTTCGACCTCTCCGCCGAAGTGCCGCTCAATGGCCGCCCGCAGCGCCTGCGCCTGCCGGGTGTAGGCGGATACTTGTGAGCGGGGCTTCTGCAAATTTTCTCCCAGGTAAGCCGCCGATAGCAAAGCGTCGTAGTAGAGGGACGAGGTGCACAGGTTGGCTTTTCCGGCGGGGAAGCGTCCCTCCAGCTCGTCGGAGTCGGAGGCTACCACGCCGTCGTCGTTGAGGTTGCGCCGGCAGTACTCCAGACACCATGATATGAGCGGCCACAGCTCTTCGGCTTCCCGAACGTCGCCGCGAGCCAGCGCGTACCTTGCTGCGCCGTAGGCCACCATAGAGGCGTCGCCGCGGTCGCCTGCTCCGTTCCAGCTGTCAGTCCCCTCGGCAACGATGGAGCTCGGGATGAGCTTATACTCGTCGTTCATGAAGCGGGCAAAATGGCGGAAGGCGTTTAGCGCGGATTGCACGCCTTTTTCGTACCCCAGAAAAGGAAAGAAGGGGTTGATGTACTCGGCCTGGTCGTTTGCCCAGATGGCGGCGTAGTACGCCTCTCCGCCCGGGCCGTGCATGTAGCCGCCTTTGGTCTTGTAAATGCTCTCGGCCGCGCGAATTTTTGCGAACGAAAACATTGTGTTTATCGTCGAGTCCGGCGTTTCCAACACTAAGGAAGCCCGTAAGCTGCTTATCAAGCTGCGGCGCTCTTTCAGCTCCTGCTCCGTGTCGACCGAAGCGCGCTGCTCTGCGCTCCGGTACGCCTGAAATCCGGCATGGAGAACAAGCGAGTCGCCCGCGTGGAGCGTGCAGCCCGCTTTTCCTTCCGAAAAAGCCTCTATGACGTATTCGCCATCAACGCCCTTTGACTTTTCCGTGCGGATTACCGACCGAGATTCGGGCGCTTCGATGCTCAGGGGTGTTTGGCCGACGTTGCGGAGGACGTACTTCTCGCAAAAAACAGCCTTTGCGGGCGAGGGGAAGAGGTGGCGGGTCAGCTCCACCCTGCCGTTGGCGGAGCAGCTCAGCTCGCTTACCACGGTCATAACACCGTTCTGGCTGATGCTTTTCACTTTTTCCGATTCGACTTTCCGTCCGTTCACCATCAGCATGTCCTCCGGCAGAGTCCACCGGAAGCGGCGCATCAGGCTTGCATGGGTGTCGTTGGGGATTGTCCGCAGCATAGGCCAGACGAAGCTGCGCTCGAGCGTAAATGCGCCCTCGGCGTTTACGCCGTAGCGGAGGACGGCAGAAATCTGCTCGCCGCTCATTTCAATGTGGTCCGAATGAGGAATCCGCCCGTCGATAGCCCAGGTGATTCCGCCGGAGGCGTTCAGCGTCCAGCGGTCGCGTGCCGCCGGCTCATTCGCCCAAAGCTCAGCCGTGAGCGTGGCGCAGGCCGCCCAGGAGCACAATACTATGGCAACGTTTTTCATATAGCATTAAATAGTAAATAATTATGCACTAAACCCCTTTCCATAGCCGGAATACCGGCAGACAAACTTACATGAAAATCATGATATTTCCAAGCGCGTGCAGGTGAGATTTGGAGAAATTTTTGGGGCGTTGCAGCGTCAAAGCCGCGAGGGAATTATCTTCGTTACCAATGATGTGGCTTGTGATTTACCATACAGAACAAATATCCGTCATTTTCCTTGTTTTATTGCCTATAATTGAAATGCTTGGAATGACAACGGCTACGCGGGAAGGTTAGGGCAAACGCACGAAAATATGCCTGCTTAAAACGGCTTTCCCGCTTTTAGCGTCTTTGTGCTGCGAAAAACCTTTGCGCCCTTTGCGGTGAGAAAAATATTTTTAACCGCAAAGTACGCAAAGGTGGATACGCAAAGGGCGCAAAGGCAAAATCATACAAAATGTTTACTCATGCCGCTTTGCTTTGCGCCCTTTGCGAAAAACCTTTGCGCCCTTTGCGGTGAGAAAAACTCGGCCTGCTCGTCGCCGCTATTTATCAACGGAATATTGATTATTCGTATTTGCATAAATTTTTTCGACCGCCTGCTGCGGTATTGGGTTTTTTGTTCGCTTTGCCTTGTCTTGGCTTGGCTCGCTCGCCAGACTCGGCAAAGCTCGAGAGCTTACAAGAAGGACGGACGCCACGGTAGCTAAGGCAAAACTAAGCGAAAGCCAAGACTGTGGTAGCGATTGCCGGGACGATGGCCGTTCCGGTAGGCAACACGGCAGTCCTCCGCGCTGCTGTTCCAGCTGCCGCCGCGATTCACACGGTAAGAGCAGGAGCTGTCAGAGCAATCCTGACACCACTCCCGCACGTTGC
>JAIRSZ010000093.1 GCA_031255195.1 Prevotellaceae bacterium
CACACACACACACACACACACACACACACACACACACACACACACACACACACACACACACACACACACACACACACACACACACACACACACACACACACAACCGTACAGCTGCTTTACGCGCGCGTAATGTAGCGTATTTTTCTTTCAATAGCAACACATTAGAGCACCCGAATGACAACTTTTTGCGGGGCGCAAAAGGGCGATTTCACCCATTTTTGCGCCCTCTCCTTTTGTGCACTTCCAATATAAATAAAATCAGCGTTTTACATCAAATTATAAAACTTAAAAGCAAGACAATGAAGAGAAAACAAATTTTCACCGTTGCTGCTATGCTAACAGCAGCATCAACCTTTTCGTGCAGTAAAGACGTCGAGGTAGATAAGCGCGACCAGTTTGTGGGCGCTTACTCGGCCGCCCTTACTGTCATAACTACGGGTAATACCGTGCTGGTGAGCGATACCGTGGTAGTCTCCGTAGCCAAAAGCGGAGAGTCAAATTTTACGACGCAAGTCGGCTTTTCCATCCAGCAGTTTGCCGTCAGCCTGAACCTGGCCACCGACTCAGTGTTTTGGCATCACGCCGCCAGCAAGAGCAGCGTGTTCAAAATACCGGAGCAGACGGTTAGCATTTCTGGAGCAAGCGCCGGTACGGTCAGCGGCGTGCCGGTTGGCGCATCTACCGGCTACCACGGAGGGTTTGGCTACGCCGAGGCAGGCGTGCCGAAGCTGAGCCTGAAAGTGTCGGGTTCCGTAAGTCCGTTAACCGGCATAAATATTCCTATTACCGTGACGGTTAGCGGTACGCTATTAAAGTAATATAAAGTAACGTAAAAAAAACTATTAGGTCATGATACAAATGTTGAAAAAAAGAATTGCAGCAGTGGCGCTGTTTGCCATGCTGCTGCCGGTATCGCTGCAAGCGCAGGAAAACACGGTTACCGGTACGGTAGTTGACGCCGATGGTCAACCATTGGTGGGTGTAAGCGTGATGGTGAAGGGAACAACGATGGGCACAATTGCCAACGCCAATGGAGATTTTTCCATTAACGTCCCGCCCGACGCCACGCTGGTCTTTTCGTTCGTAGGCTACTCGTCCAAAGAGGTTGAGGTGGCCGGTAAAACCCGAATCAGGGTAGAGATGAACGACGGGCAGTACATTGACGAGGTGGTGGTAATAGGCTACGGAACGGCGCGGAGGCGCGATATCACCGGAGCAACCGCATCGGTGAGTGGGAAAGATATTGTTAAGATACCAGTTACAACAGCTGCACAGGCAATTGCCGGTAAAATTGCCGGAGTTAACGTAGTATCGCAAAGTGGCGCTCCGGGAGCGGATATCAACATTCTGGTGCGCGGCGGAACCTCCATTACGCAGAGCACAACCCCGCTCTACATCGTGGACGGATTCCAGGTGGACGACGGGCTGCGCAACGTGGATATTAACGATATTGAAAGCATTGACGTAATGAAGGATGCATCGGCAACCGCTATCTACGGCGCACGCGGGTCGAACGGCGTTATACTCATTACCACCAAATCGGGCAGGGAGGGCAGAACGCAGGTTAGCTACAACACCTACTACAGCTTTGAGCAGCTAAACCGCAAAATAGACATGCTCGGCATAGAAGACTATGCCAAGTACCAGTACGAGTTTCAAATCTTGAGAGGAGGCGAAAGTAAGTGGGCGGAGGTGTTTGGTGGCGATCCCACCAACCCCGACTTTTACACGGGCGCATACGACTATATAGCAAAGGAGTATGGCAGCCGCGAGGCCATAGATTGGCAGGAGCTAATGTTTGGCGGAACTTCTGTTACCCGAAACCATAACGTTTCCGTAACCTCTGGCAACGAAAAAACCAACTTTCTGATAAGCTACAACTACATGGGGCAGGACGGCATACTTGCCAAAACGGGCTACGACCGCAACAGCATACGCACCAAGCTGAACCACAAGCTGCTCAAAAACGTGCGCTTAGAGACCGGCATTGGGCTGAACACCACTTACGTGGAGGGAGGCGGGTCGCTGAGCGGGCTGAGGAACACGGCCATGCAGCCGCCCACGGGGGGCGTTCTGTTCACCAACGAGCAGATGATAAATCAGGATAACTACGAATTTATGTACGCCCTGAACGGCAACCAGTACGATGTTCGTAACCCCCTGATTGAAAACGATGCGGTCACCAGAGACCGGTATACCCGCCAGGCAACAGCTAACGCCGCGCTGGATGTAGATATTGTAAGCGGGCTTACGTGGCGCACCGCCGCAAGCTACCTGTGGCAGCACACGCGCAACGACTCATGGACAGACGGGCGGGCGCAGCAGGCTAAAGCCAACTCAGGCCCTTTTGGTTCTCGCAATAACAGCGAGAAGTACACCTGGCAGGTGACCAACACGCTGTCCTATAAGAAAACGCTTGCCGACGTGCACAACCTGAACTTGGTGGCAGGGCAGGAAACGTGGTTTTCAGAGAGCATGAGATTGGACAACACCTACAAAAAGTTTCCCGAAGACAACTTTAAGCTGAACAATACGGGCATGTCCGATGCCGCAGCCCGCGAAACGGGGTCCGGGCTTTCGCGCGTGGGGCTGGTGTCTGCGTTTGGCCGCGTGATGTACAACTACGACGACCGCTACCTTGTATCGGCCACGCTCCGCGGCGACGGCTCGTCCAAGTTTGAGCAGGGGAGCAAGTGGGGCATGTTGCCCTCGGCTTCGGCGGGGTGGCGCATCTCGGAGGAGTCGTTTATGAAGGACAACGTTTCGTTTGTGGACAACCTGAAGCTAAGGGCAGGGTACGGCGTTACGGGTAACTGCGACATAGACAACAACATGTACGCTACGGGTTACGGTGGCGGCAAGTATGGCGTGGGGGCTGCCGAATTGACTACGCTGGCGCCGCAGAGCGAGCTGGGCAACCCCAACCTGGTGTGGGAGCAAACAACCTCCCTCAGCGTGGGAATAGACGTTTCACTGCTGTCGAACAGAATTAACCTGACCCTTGAGTGGTACGACAATACATCTGATAACCTGCTGATTAAAAAACCAATAGCAAAATCATCGGGCTACAGCACGCAGTTCCAGAATGTGGGTAGCATCCGAAATCGCGGCTACGAGTTTATTTTGAACACGGTGAACGTAAAAACAGACGGCGGCTTTGTGTGGAGGTCAGACCTCAACATGTCGTTCAACAAGTCAAAAATTCTGTCGTTAGACCGTCCGCCCTACACCGTGGAAGCAGGCGACGGCAACATGCGCTTTTTGGTGCAGGAGGGCGACCCGCTGGGGCAGTTCTGGGGGCTCAAATATGCAGGTATTTACACCACCGACGATTTTGAGCAAATAGCCGACGACATCTACAGGCTGAAAGACGGAGTGCCGCGCAAAAGCGGGCTTACTGCTTCGCAGGTCAACGCCATCAAGCCCGGCGACATTATGTTTGAGTGCGTAAACGGGAATACGGACGAAAACGGAAATCCGGTGTGGACGGATTCGGACGAGTGGGCTGGTGGCGACAGGACGGTGCTGGGCAGCGCCATGCCCCTGTTCTACGGCGGGCTGAACAACTCCGTCATGTACAAAGGCTTTGACCTGAGCATGTTTATGAACTTCTCCTACGGCAACAAGGTGTTTAACATGAACACCCAGCGCTACGCAGGCCCCCGCAACGCCAACGAAAATGCCTCCGCTGCTATGGCCAACCGCTTTACGCTGATTGACCCTGCCACCGGAAAGGAAACCTTTGACCTTGACCGCCTTGCGACGCTCAACCCCAACCAGCACGACTCCAAAGCCCTGTGGAGCCTGCACAACGACAACAAAGACCCGGGCACGGTGAATGCAACCGACTACAACATGGAGGATGGATCGTATCTGAGAATAAGCACAATTACCCTGGGCTACACCCTGCCTAAAAGTTTGATGCAGAAAGTTTACATCAGCAGCCTGAGGGTGTACTGCACGGTCAACAACCCGTACACCTTTACGCGGTACTCGGGCTACGACCCCGACGTTTCGACTTCCGGGTCTATTCTCACGCGAGGGCTGGACAACTCGGCCTACCCCAGAACGCGAAGCTGGGTGGTGGGGCTTAACTTATCGTTTTAAAACAATTTTACGAGCTATGCAAATCCAGGATGTTTACCTTTTTTCACTATAAAAAACTATCAAACAACATGAAAACAGCAAAATACGCTACGCGAATAGCAGCAGCGGCAGCCGTGACCGTGTGCGCAGCTGCCTGCGAGGATTGGCTGGATATGCCATCCGAAACCAAGTACGACTCCTCGAGCATTTTCATTTCGCCCGAAAAGGCAGAGATGGCGGTGCTGGGGGCATACGCCTCCGCCTACCACAATGACCTGAACTATCGCCTGATGTCGGGCTCCGATGAGTGCCGGTCTACGGAAACCAACAGCAAGTACACGCTTGCGCAGTACGAGCACGACGCCTCAAACGTGCCGGACGGCGTTTACACCACCATGTACACCACTATAGAGCGTGCCAACAGCTGCATTAAGGGGATATCTTCTATGGATACCGAAAATCCGAAGGTAGCCCAGCTGCTTGGCGAAGCTTACGCCATTAGAGCCTGGGCATACTTCAACGCGGTGCGCTTTTGGGGCGATGTGCCCTTCCAGCTGCTGCCCACCATTGACGCAGATACCTATGAGCTGCCCCGCTACCCCCGCGACGAAATTTACGACCAGTGCGTGAAAGACCTCCAGACGGCAGTGGACTTGCTGCCGTGGAAGGATGTATCGGGGGTGGCTTCGGAGCGCTTTTCAAAGAATGCAGCCCTTGGAATTTTGGCGCGGGTAGCCCTACACGCCGCAGGGTACTCCCTGCGCTGGGACTTGAGCGTAACGCCCTACACCGGCGCGCAGCTGGCAAAACGCCCCGACGTAGCGCGCATTACCGAGCTCTACACCATTGCCCGCGACGCCTGCAAGAGGGTGATGGATGAGGGCGGACACGAGCTGCTGGCAAACTACGACCAGCTCTACCGCGACCTTGCCACCAAAAAGTACAACAAAGAAACTATCTGGGAGTTCGGGATGTTTGGCGCCAGCCAAACGGACAAAAGCCCCGGATATACCAGCGGTACAACCATGCCCGCCAACACCATTTACAGCAAATCCGGGCCGCTGGTTGCCCCCATGCCCACGCTCTACTTCGACTACGATTCGCTCGACCAGCGGCGCGACGTGAGCCTGTGCAACATACCCGTGGCGCTGGAGGAGGGGGCGCTTGTGGCAAGGATGAGCAACTACGCCTCTGTGAAAATCGGCAAATACCGCGTTACGTGGAAGGCCAATAACGAGTATGGAGACGGCAGGACGAACATAAACATGCCGCTGCTGAGGTACTCCGACATCCTGCTGATGTTTGCGGAGGCCGAGAACGAGCTCAGCGGCGCACCCACTGCCGCCGCCGTAAAAGCCTACGAGGATGTGCGCACCCGCGCTTTTGGCGGCAACGCCGACCTGACAGGCAGCACGCCCGGCGATAAGCAGGGATTTTTTGAGGCGCTGGTGAAGGAGCGCAAGCTGGAGCTCTGCTTCGAGGGCGCTGCCCTGCGCAGAACAGACCTGGTGCGATGGGGAATACACTACGAAACGCTGCGGGCAGAAGCAGACAAAATGATTCGCCTCGGTAACGCTACGGGCGAGTACGCCAACATTTGGGGCTACGCCTCCTACAAACCAATGGTAATGGACAAGCTGGAGCACCCTGCCATAGCAATACCGGCATACCAATACTATCGGGACAAGCCTGCCCCTGCTGACTCCGCCGCCTTAGCCAACGATGGATACGCAATAGTTGACCTGTGCAGGGGATTCTTTACCACAGACGATAAAACAACGCTAAACGATTGGGTGGTAGAGTTTTTTAGCGGCGTGACAAAAAACAAAACGGAGCTCATGCCTTTTAGCAACGCTATGATGAACGATAACCCGATGATACGAAATCAGCAACATCCTGGATACTAAATACTAAATAATAATTAATAATTAATAATTAATAATTAATAATTAATAATGCGGCGGCGACTAAAACTTTTTGTAATTAATAATTAATAATAAATAATAAATAAATAATCAGTCAATAATCAAACAATAAACAATAATTAATAGCTAAAGGCTTGTATGAAAAAGATTTTTTGCACATTGATGCTGGTGTTGGTCTGCTGGGGGCTGCAAGCTCAGCAACAGCAGCAACTTCCGGCTTTTCCCGGGGCAGAGGGCTTTGGGCGCTACGCCTTGGGAGCACGTAGCGTGGAAAACCCTGCTGTGTACCACGTTACCAACCTCAACGATGCGGGGGCTGGCTCGCTGCGCGACGCCGTGAGCCAGCCGGGACGCATTGTGGTGTTCGATACCTGCGGAGTGATACGCATCAAGGAGCGTATCGTGTTCTCGGGTAACTCCTACGTTGCCGGACATACCGCGCCGGGCGACGGCATTATCATTTACGGCAACGGCATATCGGTTTCCGGCGCCAATAATCTTATTGTTAGATACCTGCGAATTAATATGGGCGCTGGTGGGCAATCCGGCAAGGATGCAGTGGCTCTTGCCAACGGCGAAAACATGTGCTTCGATCACCTCTCAATAGCTTGGGGAAGGGACGAAAACTTCTCGGTAAACTGGGACAGCAAGGGCGCTCGACCGGGCAACATCACCATCCAAAACTCCATCATTGCCCAGGGGCTGGTGTCGCACTCTGCCGGAGGACTCATACAGACTGAGGGCGGCGTTTCCATCATTGGTTGCCTCTACATAGACAACAACACCCGCAACCCCAAGGTGAAGGGGCTTAACCAGTTTATCAACAACGTGGTGTACAATTGGGGCGGCGCTCAGGGCTACATACTTGCAGATTCCGACGGGCCTTCGTGGGGCTGGATGGAGGGCAACTACTTCATTTCGGGACCAAAAAGCGGGGCTTTACCTTTTCAGCGTGCCCGCGAAAACTTTCAGCTTTACACCGGCGGCAACAACAACCTGGTGGACGGCAACAAGGACGGCGTACCGAACGGCGTACCTACCACCGACGACAGCTACGCCAACGCCCACGGCGGCTCGCCACCCACCATTGTAAGCTCGTTGGACGATTTTTCGGCGACCAGCTGCGCCACCTGTGCCGACATCCCCAGACCGCACCCTGCCTTGATTGGCGGTATGCTCACCCCTGCCGAGGCGCTGAGCAAGGTGGTGAGCTCGGCGGGAGCTTCGCTGCCCGTGCGCTCCATGCTCGACACGCTGCTGATAGGCGAGCTGACCTCCTACGGCAAAAGGGGCGCGCACATATCAAACGAATCGCAGAACGCTATTTACAACGTGGTGGGCGCGGTGAGCGCAGGCGCAAAAGCCGACGACAGCGACAACGACGGTATCCCCAACGCCTGGGAGGACGACAACGGCTTGAATAAAAACAACCCGGACGACGCTGTGGCAACAGCTGCCAACGGCTACCTGAACATTGAGAACTACCTCAACCGCATTACCGCTCCCACGGGCAAGCCCTACCTGCGCCGCGCCTTTGACCTGAAAATGACCGATCGCACCAAACACTCCATTGACCTGTTGTGGAAAAATCAGGAGCCGACAGCCGATGCTGTGACGCTGCAAATATCCTCCGACGGCGTATTGTTTACCGACCTTGCCACGCTGAACGCCGCCACGACGACTTACGCGGCAGCGGAGCTCAGCGAGGAAACATTTTACTCGTTTCGCGTGGTAACGAAAAAGAGCGGACTGCCGGATGCCTTCTCGGAGACGGTCAGGCTGAGCACGGTGGGCGACCCCGCAGCGCCGCTGGCCAGCTCCGACCCTGCGCCGGTGAACGGCGATACCCTGCGGCTGTACTCCGAGGTGGTGTTCTCGTGGAAGAACGAAACAGGCTCCTGGAGCCAGCCCGTAACTTACAAAGTTTTTTTTGGAGCGGCAGGCGGAACGCTTGCTCCCCTGCACAGAACGCCCATCTCCAAGCCAACATTTACCTATTCTCCCGTTGAGCCGCTTGCTCCGGGCGCTACCTACTGTTGGCGGGTGGACGCAATGAACGGGGTGGACACTGTGGAGAGCGCGGTGTGGAGCTTTGTGGCGGGCGCGACGCAAATGGCCTACGCAGACGTTGGCAAAGACTACGTGTCGGGTACAAACCTTACAGACCTTGTCGCGTCAAAGTCAAATGTGCTTATATCGAGCTCGTTCAACGGGCCATACGTAATTTTTCCGAACACCGACAACGAGCTCACCATCACCCTGAACGGCGGCGCCGCCGCAGGTCAGACCAACGGCTCGTACCTGCCGCAAAGCGCAGGTAACATCCCGCTATTAAACATCAACGACGACGCCCACTACGTAGAGGTGGCTGCCACCGGCGGAGCCGACAGCGCCGGAAGAAAAATGGTGGAGGTAACCATCAACGGAACCAGCGGCACCGTGAGCAGCACGGCCGCTCCCATCCTGGTATTCTCGGACAGCGTGCCTTTTGACCCGAACAGCGTGCTCGACTTTGAGCAGGTGGAGCTGCCGGCTGCCCGCGCAGGCGAACCTGCAATTACCGTGCAAACGCCCGCTGGCAGCCGGTCGTTTCGCATATACCGAAAGGTAACTCTGGCGCAACAGGGCGATTTCTACAGGATAGCCTCCGACGGCGAAATTACCATTGCCAACACGGAAAGCCAGCGTATCCCGTACCTCGGCGTGCTGCTGGAGGCAATGGCTGCGCCGAAAAGCAGCAATGGTAATGGCAATGGCAACGGCAATGGCGACGATACTAACGGTAACAACAACAACAACAACAACAACGATACGAATACCGCAACGCCCCAACATCTGCTCGCTACGCTTGCCTGCTACGGCAACGCCGTGCACAACCCAACAGGAGCGATGGTGAACATATACAACATTTTGGGCGTGCTGCTCATGCAGTCTGTCAACGTTGTGATTTCTGTTGAGCGCCTGCCTGTGGGCGTATACATTGCCACCACAGGAAGGGGGGAAGCGGTGAAGTTTGTGAAGAGGTAAAGAGTTGGAGATGAACTCTAACGGTGAAAAATATTTTTAGCGTTTGATTTTTATAGCATACATATATCAACGGTTTTGCAAAAATCTTTAACGGACTTCGGGTTTTTGCAGAATCGAAACAAAACAAATAAAACAAGACCAAGAAGTCCCCGTAAAAATATCATCAGCTATGAAAAAGATTTTTAAAGCTGCGCGAAACTCAACGGCGGGTCTCGCGCTAATGGCAGCGGTAAGCACCGCAAATGCCGTACCGACCTATGTGGATATAGGCGTTAACTGCGTGGAGGCTATCCCTACCTACATCCAAAACACGGGCACAATAGCTGCCGACACCGTGCTCAAGTATTGTGCAGGATCAACTTCTGGAATGATACTTAACCCGCTGAACACTTTGCTGGTTTACCCGGGAACGTCGAAAGAATTGTCCATTATTCCGTCAGAAGGAATTACCTTGGGGAATGATAGAATACGCGACCTCTACATAGGTACATCAGGCACTAATACTCCAGCCGACCTTCCTACGCGCCACTGGAAGCTAATGCTTGATACCACAGCTCCGGAAAATACCTACATTGAGGTGAGACGCACAGGAACGTCGGGAGATATAACCTCGGTAACCGTAAATGGCGTGAGCAATAGCGCCGACGTTGGAGCAAATGCCAACGTTGCTGTTTTGTTTTCGGACAATGCAATCTTTGATTCAGCCAGCGTTATTGGATACTCGCAAGTTTTGCTGCCTCCCATTAGAAGGGGATTACCGGCGCAAACGGTAGCAGCGCCTGCCGGAGCTAAATCTTTTCGCCTCTACAACACCGTAACCCTGCAAGCAGTGGGGGGAAAGTATGCTATAGTTCCCCACCGCACAGGCGATACTGTGCTGACAGCAGGGGCAGGCAGGACTGAAATCCGCTTTGCCTACATCGGCGTGGAAATGGATGTGCCACTGGTGGCAATGGGGAGCTATGTGGATATAGGTCTTAACGTAGATACCACCGTAAAGCAAAGTGATGACAACTTATGGCCGTTAACGCGGGTAGATACTGCATATTCGGGAAAGGTATTGCCCGGAGCTGCTGCCGATACTGTGTACCGCGGAACCGACAAGGAAGTAGTCTTTTCTGTTGCCCCCTGGTATGGCAGCAACGTAGCGGTAAACGATAGAGGATGCTATTGGCCAAACAATAGCGCCTATCCTACCATGAGGTATTGGCAAATAAACACGGCAAACGGTCGAGCAAGGTATATTGAGGTAAACCCCAACGTCTCCTTTGGCGAAATTTCAAAGATAGCGCTCAATGGCACAAGCGGCAGCACATCCGTAAAAACCTTTCCTATAGTTGCGTTTTCGGATAAGCTTCCTTTCGATTCCACCAGCCTCATAGGGATAGTGCAGGATACATTTCCTGTTCTCCGTGCCGGTGGAGAGGTGGAAATATCGCCTACAGTTCCGGCAGGTAGCAAGTCGTTCCGCATATACCATCAGCTCATATACACCTCTGTTGGCGGAGGCAAATGGGCAGAATCTCCAACCGGTACGGATACGCTTAAAACTCCACAGGCAGTTCGTGTTGCCTACATTGGCGTTATGCGCGGTCAGGGCGCTGTGCCTAAGGTAAGCGTATCGCCAGCTTCTCTGACCATGCAGACCGGCACAACGCAGCAGCTTGCCGCCTGTGTGAAAGCCCTTGGCACGGCCTCGCCGTCGGTAACGTGGAGCGTGACAGGCGCGGTAAGCAACCAAACCTCCATCAGCGCAGACGGCCTGCTCACCGTAGCCACCGGCGACCTCGAAACGGCAACGTCAATCAAAGTTGTTGCCACCTCCGACTTCGATATCACCGTTGCCGATACGGCTTACATAACGCTATCCTCTGTTGTGCCTGAGGTGAACGGCGTGAGCGTGAAGCCCGCCACCGTAACGAAGCTTCAGGGCGACACCGCTTCGTTTACCGCCACAGTTGACGCTGTGGGCGGCGCGTCGACAAGCGTAAAGTGGAGCGTTGACGGCGCAGAGGGCACGAGCATTGACGCCGACGGCTTGCTCACCATCTCGCCAAACGAGCCTGCTACCTCGCTCACCGTTACCGCCACCTCGAGCTTTGACGCCACTAAAACAGGTACGGCAACCGTGACGGTAGCGCCGCTGCCCCCCGCAGCGCTTAGCGTAACCGTATCGCCTGCTGCTGCGCGGGTGATGCAGGGCGACTCTGTGCAGCTTACGGTCGAAACGGAAACGCAGGGCGGAGCCGTAGCCACCGTAACGTGGAGCGTAGTCGGCAGCAGCGCGGCTACTACTGTTAACGAAGGCGGGTTGCTTGTGGTAGGCGTTACCGAAACAGCCTCGTCGTTCAGCGTTATTGCCACCTCTGATTTCGACCCCACCGTTGCCGACACGGCCACCGTAATGGTTGATTTGCCTGTGTCCGACGACTACGTGGACTGGGGCGTTGACCTCATCAGCGATGACCACTCCATTTACGGGTGTGGCGATAAGAAAGCGGCTAATACCATGCTCGCCTACGCAAAATCGGGACGCAGGATTCGCGAAACGCCACCCGGTGATACCATCTATGCGGGTTCCGAAAAGGAAATGATTGTAAAGGTAGAGGGGGTAGGAAGCGGGCTTATTTACCAGAGCGGTAGTGGGCAGGAGGCAGCGCGCTTTTACATTAAGAGAGGCGCTACGCCCAACCATCCTGATAACCCGGACTTCCCCGGAGAGGACATGTCGAGCGCACATTGGCGTTTGGTTGACGGAAGCGGATTCTTCAGCATGGAGGTTGCCAACGCCTCTGCCGAACGAACTATAGATTCGGTAACCATTAACGGTACGAGCAACAACTCGTCGCATATTGATGGAACAGACCACTGCACCCTTACCGGTACGCCACCTGTGAGGGTAACGGCCACCATCCTGTTTTCGGATGTTGCTCCCTTTGACGAGAACAGCGTACTGGGCTACGATTCGGTGAGCCTTGCTGCTTCCCGTTCGGGTGGGCTGGCGCAGACCATCGCCGCACCGAAGGGCACGAAATCGTACCGCGTGTACCATACCGTGACGCTTGGGGAGTACGGCGAGAAGTATCGCATCAATCCGAGCGGCAACATTCAGCTGGTAGCGTCGCAGGAGATACGCCTTGGCTACCTTGGCGCTACGCTGTCGAGCCTTACGGGTGGTACCATTCTCAGCGTAAGCGTAGACCCTGCCGCTCCTACCGTAATGAAGGGCATACCGCAGGGCTTTACGGCAACGGTAACGAAGGAAGGACCCGCAGCAACCACCGTAACGTGGAGCGTGTCGGGCAATACGAGCGCCTCAACCGTTATTAGCCAGACGAGCGGCGTTGAAGGGGTGCTCACCGTAGCGACCGACGAAACTGCCACTACGCTCACCGTTACCGCCACCTCTACGGTAGATCCCACCGTTACCGGTACGGCAACCGTAACGGTAGCAGGCAGCGGCGGCACAGCGGTGGACGGCAGCAGCTACCTGCCCCTGCAAATCTACCCCAATCCGGTTACGGACGGGTGGCTCACCGTGAGCGCCGAGGAGCTGAAGGTTGGCGACAAAATCAGAATTTACACGCTGACCGGATGGCTGGCGGCGGTTTACAACGTTGACTATCCTGCCACAAGCGTAAACGTGTCGCAGCTTCCGGCGGGAGTGTACGTGGTGAAGGCCGGAAAATATGTTGCCAAGCTGGTGATTAGCGGCAAGTAGCGATCTATCAAAAGTTCCCAAAAATTCACCTTGGGAAAGTAAGCAGCTTAATCAGGGTCAACGCATATAAAGTATTGTTTGCATACGTTGACCCTGATAAGTTTTTTTGCAGGTATAGTTGATTTTGTTACATTTGCGTATATTAAAATTATATTTTTTTTCTACATTTTGGCTTTGTAAGTTCGTCTGCTATTATTCTCTCTACGGGGGAAATAGAACCGATATTACCGCAGCCATTATTATGGATTTATGAACGTGTAAATAAATAATTAATTATCTTTTACAGCGATGAAATTTTTACTACTGCTACCAATTTGCCTTTGTGCACCGGCTTTTGCGCAAGCCTTAGCCTTTCCCACCGCCGAGGGCTACGGAAAGTACGCCACCGGCGGGCGCGGCGGGCGCGTTATCGTGGTGAGCAACCTGAGCGACGCCGGTGCGGGAAGCCTTCGCGACGCCATAGAGCAGGAGGGCAGGCGCATCATAGTATTTAGCGTTTCGGGAACCATTGAGCTGCAATCAACCCTGCGCCTCGTCAACGGCGATGTAACCATTGCCGGGCAGAGCGCACCGGGCGATGGCATTTGCCTGAAGGGTTACCCGTTTTCCGTTGGAGCCGACAACGTGATTGTTCGCTACCTCCGGTTTCGGCTGGGCGACGTGAACAGGGTCGAAAACGACGCCCTCACCGGCGGACGCTGCAAGAACGTCATCATAGACCATTGCAGCGCCAGCTGGTCGGTGGATGAGTGCCTGTCGCTGTACAAAATCGAAAACCTGACCGTGCAGCACTGCCTGGTGGCGCAAAGCCTGCACACGTCGCTGCACTTTAAGGGGTCGCATGGGTTTGGCGGTATTTGGGGCGGCAACAAGGCCAGCTTTCACCACAACCTGATAGCGCACCACGCCAGCCGTAACCCGCGCTTTGCCTCCGACGGCAGCAAGTCGGTAGACTACCGCAATAACGTGGTGTACAATTGGGGGTTTAAGTCGGCCTACGGTGGCGGGCAGCATGGCGAAATCAACATGGTGGCCAACTACTACAAGCCGGGACCCGCCACGCGCCCCGATGTTCGCAGCTGCATTGTAGAGGCGGCAGCAGACGGAACAAGCGCCTACTACCTGGCCGATAACGTAGTGGAAGGATACCCCGACGTCAGCCGTGACAACTGGCTGGGCGCAAGAGGAGTTTTTCTTGAGCGGCGTGACGTCCCCGTACCCTTTGAGCCTGTAGCTCAGCAAACGGCGCAGGAGGCGTACAATGCTGTGCTTGGGGAGGCGGGATGCAGCCACCGGCGCGACAGCTACGACAGCATGGTTGTTGAGCAGGTGCGCACGGGCGCTGCCGGAAAAGGCGGCTCCTTCGATGGCGGAAATAACGGCATTATTAACTCGCAAGACGAGGTGGGAGGCTGGCCTGCGCTTAAGAGCCTGCCCGCGCCCGCAGATGCGGACGGCGACGGGATGCCGGATGCGTGGGAGGTTGCCAACAGGCTTAACCCCCGCAGCGCAGCGGACGCCTCGGAGTATACGCTGAGCAGGGAGTATACAAACATCGAAGTTTACCTGAATTTTGGCGGCAGCGTCTCCGATTTTAGCCGCTCGCTCAAGCCCGTGGGCAGAATTTTGGAAAAGGAAGGTTACTACGTGTGGTGCTGCGCTCCAATATACGACGAAAAAGGCCGCGTGCACGTGTTCTACTCCCGCTGGGAAGCCAGGTACGGCATGGGCGGATGGATTAACCACAGCGAAATTGCCCACGCTATGGCCGACAAACCCGAAGGGACGTATACAGATATGGGCGTTGTGCTTGCCCCTCGCGCGGGCTACTTTGACGCCACCACCTGCCATAACCCCCACATTCAGCGGGTAAACGGAGTTTACTGCCTGTTCTACATGGGGAATAGCGACGGAACGGTTTTCACCAAGCGCATAGGCTTAGCTCGAGCAAAAACGCTCGACGGCACGTGGGAGCGCATGGACGCTCCCTTGCTGGAGGCGGGCGAGGAAGGCGCGTGGGATGACTGCAATACCACCAATCCTGCCTTTTTCCTTCACCCTGACGGCAAGGCGTGGCTTTACTACAAATCGTGGAACGGGCAGGAGTACCGCAGCCGGACGGGTAAAATACGCGCCAATAGAAAGTATGGGTTGGCCATAGCCGATAGCGTTGGTGGCAAGTATGAGCGGTATGAGGGCAATCCTGTCGTTGACTTTTCGGTTTACGGCAACAATAAGCAGGTGGAAGATGCCTGTATTTTTGCCTTCAACGGCAAGTACTTCATGCTCATGCGCGACATGGGCTACTATGACCATACCGTGGGGCTTGTTTTTGAATCGGAGGATGGCCTGCGGTGGTCGCCGCCGCAGGTGGCGTGGTGGGGGATGGCGGCATATTTTCAGGAGCCGTCGGCGGCGCCGCATCTTTCCCGCTACGGGAGAGTGGAGCGTCCGCAGGCGCTCATGAAGAACGGAGCGCCCGCCTACCTCTTTGGCGCAGCTCAGGGGGGAAAGTACAATACATCGTCGGGGGTTATTTTTAAGGTGGAGCAATGAGGTGAAATCTGTGCTGCGCTTGGAATGGTAGCGCAGAAAATTTCAAATTTCTTCTGGAGACAGGGTAAAACCTAAGGATATTTTTTTTCAGACAAATACTGTTTCGCGCGCTTTGCAGATATTCTTTGCGCGCTTTGCGGTAAAAATATTTAATCGCAAGGAGCGCTAAGGCTTATCGCAAAAGGCGCAAAGTTCATGTTTAAAAAGTTTTTTTTCATTGCATACGCTTGGAAATGGTGATGTCTTCATGTAATTTTGCACTTTGGATAGGTTTCTCAAAAAACAGCGTAAAAGCAAATGCGATGACGGCAGAAGAAATTAGAGACATAGCAATAGATAGCGCGAAAGCCTACTATGACTACCTGAAGCAAAATGAAAAAGGCGTTCAAGAGGTAGACGTATCGGAAGTGGAGTATTTGCAGGGCTACAACGACCTTATCAAGCTGCGGTTGTCTGCAAAGCTGTTTGATACGGAGGCTATCGTCTTCATGAATTTAAGAAACAATAAAAAGTATAACGTTTCGCAAATCAAAATTGTAGAGTATGATAACGATAAAAATGTTCTCTTAATTAGACCCACAAAAGATAATATCGAAGCATTTTTAAATCTGAAAGATGCCGACCTCAAGCTTATCTCGGATTTGAAATTTTTAGTGCAAAGAGTTCAGGTTTGGTATGAGCAAAATGGGGCAAAGCTGGCCTTACCGACGAAGTCGTCAAAGTACTCTGGTAATTTTCAGAACATCAAATTTTTTCAAGGGCTTGAGCCTTCTAAAAATCAAAAGCAGTCGTTGGAAAATATTTTTACCAGCCCTTTTGCTTACGTATGGGGAGCGCCCGGAACGGGAAAAACTCAGTTTGTCCTGTCCTATGCGGTTTTACACTACATTAAGCAGGGCGGCAAAATAGCGATTTTAGCGCCAACGAACAACGCTATTGAGCAGGTTCTAAGCGGCGTAATAAAAATGACGGATAGAGACCATGTTGAACGAAAGCAAATACTGCGCTTAGGAACGCCTTCAAAAAAATTTGCGGAAAAATATCAGGAAGTTTGCGAGGAAGAGGGCATACAAAAAAAATTGTATGAAATTGACCGGCAGATACGTATTTTAGAGCGAATTAAAGCTCACCGGTCAACGAAAAAGTTTATTGAGCAGGCTGTCGCTGCCATTAAAAAATTCGACAGGATGGAAGATTTTTCAGCCAGGTATAGAGAAGAAAAAATAGCCGAAGCTGATAGCGCCGACACGGAATACGGGCAAAAAGAGTTTGAAATTAAGCGGTTGGAGGAGGAAATAGCAAAGGTTAGCAAAAAATTGGCGAGGCAGGAAGCCAAAGCAAATTCATTTTATAGTAAGCTTATTAAAGTAGTTAGCCTAAAGCCGACGATGTCGGAGAAAGCGGTAGCAGAAGTTAGGAGCGAGCTGTTTAGCCTCAAAAAAAAGCTTGAGCTCAGCAAAATTCGGCTCTCGGAGCTGGAAAAAACGAGAGGTGAATTACGGACGGAAATAGCCACATTGGTTAAAATGCAAAGTAAGCAAATTCAAGATTTTCAAAGTTGGTTTGAAACCCGCGAAGAGCTTTATGAAATTGTAAAGGAAATGTCCGTATCAAACTGCAATGAAATTAAGGAGAAAATCACTCAGCGTGTAACCGCCATAAAAAATCAATGGGAGGTAGACCGCCATTTGCTTCCCGAATATGAAGGCGACACCTTGATGAGTATTGACGAAGAGTTGCGCAGCTACATGGAAGCTCGAGGCAGGTTGGCGGCAACCTCAACGGAGGAAAGATTAAAAACCGTAAATGTAGTAGCCTGCACGCTGGATGGTTACATCGGAAGGTACGCCTCCATGCTGAATGTTGAGCATATCTTTCTGGATGAAGCCGGATATGCAAACATTATTAAAGCGCTTACGCTGTTTAGCCGGGCAGCGCCTGTTTCGTTTCTGGGAGACCACATGCAGCTGCCACCCGTTTGTGAGATAAATGATAGAGATATTAAGGGTGATGATAAGTATTCTAACGTATTTTTATGGGCGCAATCTGCAACTTTCCTCGACACTTTGTTTGTAAGCGATAAAAATGTCTGTAAAAATATTTATCTGAACAACCTGCCTTTAAAGCCCAATGTTATGACTAAAACTTCGCTAAATTCAACTTTCAGGTTTGGCGACAGCTTAGCGAAAGTTTTGGCCAAGTATGTTTATGATAAGGATTTCGGGGCTTCAAATCCCGATGGAGAAACGAAAATTTTGTACGTTCATGCCTCAAAGAAGGAGGCGACCAAATCAAGAATTTCGATAGAGGAAGTTGAAAAAATTCAAGGCATAGTAGATAGCTTAAAGCAATTGGAACATGAGGATTTTGTCATTTTGACCCCTTATAGAAAACAGATCAAGTTGTTGGGTCGCCGATTGCCGAAGGAAAAGAGCAACCTGAAAATACTGACAGTGCATGAGTCGCAGGGCAGAGAGTGGGATACGGTTATTTTGAGCGTTGTAGATACTGTTGATAAGTGGTTTGTGGATACTCAAAACCGGACTTCAAAGGGGTTGAACTTGGTTAACACTGCTGTTAGCAGGGCAAAAAAAAGATTAATAATAGTTTGCGATACAGAATATTGGCTAAATCAGAGCGGCCAGCTGCTTACAGACATCTTAAAAAGTGGAGAGAAGATAGTGTATCATTGAATAGTTAACGGTTGATGATTTATAGTTTATGGTTCATAATTTACTAATTCATAATTAATTATCATGCAAAGCGTAAAAACAATTTTCTTTTTTTCGTCGGCGGCGCTGCTGTGCGCTTGCGGCAGCGGGTACAACCCGCCAAAAATAGACCGGCAAGCGTTGGTAGAGCGTAACTCGCCGGAGGTTACTGCGTTCGACAAGCTCGCGTCGCTCTCGCTGGGCAACGGCGACTTTGCCTTTACCGTCGACGCCACGGGGCTTCAAACGTTCCCCGAATTTTACGCTACGGGCGTACCTCTGGGTACGCAGTCGCAGTGGGGGTGGCACAGCTTCCCCAACGTCAACGGCTACACGTCCGGCGAGGCGCTGCGCGACTACGATTTCAGGGGAAGAAAGGAGCCGTATTCCGTTCAAACCCGCGAGCACGGACGACAGCAGGACGCCGCCAACTACCTGCGGGCTAACCCGCACCGCCTGCATCTGGGCAACATTGGGCTGGAGATTACGCAGGACGGACGGCGCGTTGGCATGGAGGATATCGAAAACGTGCGGCAGCGGCTCGACCTGTGGAGTGGCCGCGTGAGCAGCTTGTTTTACGTGGGCGGCGACAGCGTTGCCGTGAGCGCCGCCGTACACCCCGCCCGCGACGCTGTTGCAGCCCGCATCAGCTCTCCGCTGATAGCGAAGGGTAGCCTTGGCGTGAACCTGCGCTTTGCCTACCCCACCGGCGCTCACACCGACGACGGGTGCGACAGGACTGTCCCCCAAAAGCACAAAACAGAAATAGTGGCGGTAAGCGATGCTTCGCTGCTGCTGAAGCGCACGCTGGATAGCGTTACCGGCTACGTTAGCCTCACCTGGTCGGGCAAGGCGCGGGTGGACTTGCTGGAGCCTCACTACTACGTTGTAACTCCTGAGAGCGACGATTTTTCGTTTGTGTGCGAGTTTTCCGCCGCACCTCCCGCTCAGCCTGCGGGCACGGCAGATGCTGCGTTTGAGGCGGCGGAGCAGCGTTGGCAGTCCTTTTGGAGCAACGGCGGGATGGTTGATTTCTCAAAGTGCACCGACCCTCGCGCACCGGAGCTGGAGCGGCGCGTGGCGCTCTCGCAATACCTGATGGCCATACAGTCGGCGGGCGTGTACCCTCCGCAGGAAACGGGGCTGACCTACAACAGCTGGTTTGGCAAGTTTCACCTTGAAATGCACTGGTGGCACGCTGCACACTTCCCCCTCTGGCAGCGCGACAGCCTCCTTGAGCGGAGCATGAGCTGGTACGAAAGGGCGCTACCTGTGGCCGGAGCTATTGCCGAGCGGCAGGGGTTCGAGGGTGTGCGCTGGATGAAGATGACCGATCCATCGGGCGAAGAAGCGCCATCGAGCGTGGGCTCGTTCCTCATCTGGCAGCAGCCACACATCATCTACCTGCTGGAGCTGCTTTACCGCAACAATCCTTTCCCCGAATTTATTGAGAAGTACGCCCACCTCGTGGAGCAGACGGCAGACTTCATGGCCTCCTTTGCCACCTGCGACGAGACGGGCAAGCGTTACCTGCTCAAGGGGATTATTCCGGCGCAGGAAACTCTTAAAGCTTCCGAAACCGTCAACCCGCCCCTTGAGCTCTCGTATTGGCGCTACGCCCTGCTGGTGGCACAGCAGTGGAGGGAACGGGCAGGGCTGCCGCGAAACCCGCGCTGGGACGAGGTGGCAAACAACCTTTCGCCCCTCGCCGCCCGCGACGGCCTTTACCTTGCCTCCGAAGATGCTGTAAACACATACTCCGACGTGCGTTTTACCTCCGACCATCCGGCGGTGCTGGGGGCGGTGGGTATGTTACCCATGAGCAGCCTCGTCCGCAAGGATTACATGGAAAATACGCTGAGCTGGATTTGGGAACATTGGAATTGGGATAAAACTTGGGGCTGGGATTTCCCGATGGTGGCCATGAACGCCGCCCGCATGGGAAACCCCGAAATGGCGGTGGCTGCCCTGCTCATGGACAAGCGAACGAATACCTACCTGGTGAGCGGACATAACTATCAGGACGAAAGACTCCGCGTGTATCTGCCCGGCAACGGAGGGCTGCTCACCGCCGTTGCCATGATGTGCGCAGGCTGGGACGGCTGCACAACCCCCAACCCAGGTTTCCCAAAGGACGGAAAATGGAATGTGGTGTGGGAAAATCTTGCGCCAATGCCGTAGTGTAGAGGTAAAAAAAATTGCCCTAAGAGATGAGATACTATGGGGCATTTTTTTTGTTTTCAGAGATATATGTTAGAATTTAGGAATTAATAGGATTAGTAGCAATACAACATGTCAACTCGTCATTTTTCACTCCCCATTCTTCTTTTGAGCCTGCTGTTTGCGGGCAGTATTGTCGTAGAGGCGAAAGATTTTTCGCCTCTACCTTTGCGCAGTCTCCGCTATGTGCCGCATGGCTCGGATTTTGTTATTGTCAACGGCGATCGGCGTTTTAACCGCGCCCTGTACGGCACAAACACCGGATTTCGCGTAGAGGCGGGCGATGTGCCCGAGCTTGGGCTATATTTGCCCGGCATGGGTGGTAACATGCAGCTGGGCGTTATTTGCGGAGCGGAAAGCAAGTGGTTGAACGACTTTCAGCACATTAAAGCGGCCTACAGGCCGGGCTCTATGGTATACGACCTGTCCGACCCTCTTTGCGGCGATTTGCGGCTAACGGTGTTGGCCATGAGCCACACCGAGGGCGTGGTTGTCAAGGTAGAGGTGTTGCGTGCAGCGGCTGCCTCTGAGTTGGACGCAGAGCTGTTTTGGACTTACGGCGGCGCCAGCGGCGAGCGCTTTTCGCGGGAGGGCGACCTTGGGGTAGATTCTCCCGATTGCTTTGCCCTGAAGCCCGATGCCTGCGCCGGCAACACCTTTGCCATTGACGGTAGCCGCTTTGACCTCTCGTTTGAGAGCGGCAAAGGTAGAAACGTTACGCGCAACGTCCTTACCGGCATTTTTCCGAAGGAGAGCCGCCTGAAGCTCAGCTCGCCCTACGCCGTGACAACGCCGCTCGATGTGTGGCAGTCGGCTGCTGCGGAGGGACGGCCGCTGCTGAGCGGTTGCTGTCCGGTGGCGACAGGAGGAGAGTATTTTCTTGCCGTGCAGCGTCAGCTGCCGGGCGACACATTGGCGGCTTACAGCGAGCTGAGGACGTGCTTTGAGCAGGCCGAGGCGCAGCGCAGCAGGATAGCCCAAACGGTGCAGATACATACTCCCGACCCCTGCTTCAACACGCTGGGCGGCGCGCTGAGCATTGCTGCCGATGGCGTCTGGGAGCCTGACTCGTGGCTGCACGGCGCTGTTGGCTGGCGGATGCGCCTCACCGGGTGGCGGGCTGCCTACACGGGCGATGCGCTGGGCTGGCACGACCGCGCGCGGCGGCACTTCGACGGCTACGCCGCCTCGCAGGTGACGGACGTAGAGCCTGCTATCCCACATCCGGCGCAGGATACGGCTCTAAACCTTGCCCGCGCCCTGAAAAAATGGGGAACACCCATGTACAGCAACGGCTACATCTGTCGCAACCCCAACCAAACGGGCGTGATGCATCACTACGACATGAACTTGTGCTACATCGACGAGCTGCTGTGGCATTTCTCGTGGACGGGCGACACGGGATACGTGCGCAAAATGTGGCCTGTGCTTGAGCGCCATTTGGCGTGGGAAAAGCGAAACTTTGACCCCGACGGCGACGGCCTTTACGACGCTTACTGCTGCATTTGGGCAAGCGACGCGCTACAGTACAACAGCGGCGGAGTGACTCACTCGTCGGCATACTGCTACAGAGCCAACAGAATGGCTGCCGAAATTGCCCGAAAAATCGGCAAAGACCCCAAACCCTACGCCGACGAAGCGGAGAAAATACGGAAAGCGGTTGACGGAAACCTCTGGATGGGCAAGCTTGGGCGGTGGGCAGAGTACAAAGATTTCATGGGGCACAAACGGCTTCACCCCGATGCAGCGGTATGGACGGTTTACCATGCGATTGATGCAGGGTTAGGAGACCCGTTTCAGGCGTATCAGGCAACCCGATACGTGGATACGGAAATTCCACACATCCCCGTCAGGGCGCGCGGGCTGAAGGATGAGGGATACGCCGTTGTGTCCACTACGAGCTGGATGCCCTACTCGTGGTCTGTCAACAACGTGGCCTTTGCCGAGGTCAACAGCACGGCGTTGGCCTATTGGCAGAGTGGTCGCTACGAGGAGGCTTTTCACCTCTTCAAAAGCTCCATCCTCGACGGGATGTACCTGAGCGCAAGTCCGGGCAACTTTGGACAAATCAGCTTTTACGATGCTGCGCGGGGGGAGTGCTACCGCGATTTTGGCGACCCCGTGGGAGTTGCCGCGCGGGTAATCGTGCAGGGGCTTTTCGGCGTCTACCCCGATGCCTTAAACCGCCGCTGGGTCATCCGCCCCGGATTCCCCGACAGCTGGGACAGCGCATCCATCACCACCCCCGATGTTTCGTTTGCCTTTAAGCGGACGGCCACCCCAGCAGGCGGTCTGCTCGAAACGTACACCGTTGCAAAGCTGCCCCACAGCTTGGATTTGCTGCTGAAAGCCCGCACTGACCGCATAACCTTGCTCACCGTAAACGGAAAAAAGGCGGCGTGGACGTTGGAGAAAAACGCTGCCGGCTACCCTTTGGTGAAAATTCATGCGGAGCGCGACAGCGCGTATTGCGTGCAGGTGGAGTGGGGGGGCAGGCCGTTAGGTAAGCCGCATTGCGCGGCGGCAGCAGCCTTGGGCGAAAAGTGGCAGCTTACAGCCGCCGCAGGCAGCAAGCTCTTGCAGCTCTACGACCCGCAGGCGGCGTTTGCCTCCGTGAGGCAAAGCAAAAATTTGGCTACAGGAGTGGCGCAGGGCGAAAAGGGATGCCGGACGTTGTTTGTCCTGATAGAGCAGGGGCAAATGCGCTGGTGGCAGCCCGTGCACGTTGAGGTTACCGACAGGTATGAGGTTGCAGATTTTGATGCGGAAGCGCGCAACCTCAGCTTTGTCATACGCAACAACACCGCAAGGGCGTTGTCGGGCACGCTGCTGCTGAATCCGGGCTTGGCGCGGGCGTTCACAGCGTCGGTAGCTGCGCCCGCCGGTGGGCAATCGGCCGTCGTCAACGTTCCCTCTGGAAAGGCCATGACCGGCGCCAACCGCGTAACGCTGCTGGACGACAAAGGCAATCGGGTGTATACCGCCGTGCTCGCCTGCTGGAACATTCCGCAGGCAGCAGCGGTGCGCTACGAGCCTGTAGCGCTGGACGGGCTGATGAACGCCTCCGTTTCCCGAATTTTCAAAAACGAATACCTTACGCCTCGCTCGCCTTACACCACCTTGCAAATCCCCACGCAAGGCATTGGAGAGTGGTGTCATCCGCTGATGACGGCTTCCATTGACGACGCAGGCCTGCGAGCTGCCGCCAAAAACGGATTGCTGCAAACCTCGCTCGGCATACCGTTCAGGACTGCGGATGCGCCTGCCGCGCACAACGTTGTCTTCACCTCGCTGTGGGATATCTACCCAAGCAAGATCGAAATTCCCCTTGGCGGTCGCGCCACCCATGCCTACCTGCTCATGGCTGGCAGTACCAACCACATGCAGTACCACGTTGTCAACGCTGTGGTGGCGGTGGAGTACGCCGATGGCTCCCGCGAAACCCTGGAGCTGGTAAACCCCGAAACCTGGACGCCCATTGAGCAGGATTTTTACGTCGACGGCTACGCCTTTCGCCTCAAAGCGCCGCGACCGTACAGGGTGCACCTGAAATCAGGCATGGTGAGCCGCAACCTCGAGAAGGATTTGAAAATAGAGGGTGTGTACGGCAGAGCCATTGACGGCGGGGCAGCCATAATTCTCGACTTGCCGCTGGACGGGAGCAGAACGCTCAAAAGCCTGCACCTCGAAACCGTGGCCAACGACGTGGTGGCAGGGCTGATGGCGGTAACGCTGGTGAGAGACGAGTAGGGAGAGCCGACATAGCCATGACGCCTCCGTATTCTTTTTGCAACGCTATTGCAATATCAAATTATTATTGTAACTTTGTGGCAATAGTAAAGGCAATATTCAATGGAAAAGCAAAAACGAAATACGAAAACCAAAAAGATGGTGATGGACGTGCTGCACCGCGAGGCAGGCGCGCTTTGCCACGCCGACATCGTGCAGCGGCTGTCTGGAGAAAAGGTTGACCGCGTGACGGTGTACCGTATTCTACAGGGATTTTTTGATGAAGGCATAGTCCACAAGATACCGGCCGAGAACGGGAAAACGTACTACGCCCTGTGCCACGACTGCTCGGCCGGGCAGCACGACGACGACCACGCGCACTTTTACTGCCTCAGCTGTAAGGTGGTATCGTGCCTCGAAGCTGTGGGAAAGCCTCCGCTGCTGCCGAAGGGGTACAGCGTCCAGAATGTTTCCTGGTTTATTTCGGGCTACTGCCCCAGCTGTCAGCCTGCGTAGAGCGCGTATGAAGAAATCATCTTTGCTACTCGCCCTCTGCCTTGGCGTTGCTGTGGCGGCAGGCTTTGCGCAGGAGCTCGACAGCGCAGTGCAGGTCTACAGCCTCGACGATGTGACCGTAACCGGCAGCGCAGCTTCTGCCCGGCAAAAGTTACAGCCGCTGACGGTGGTGCACGCCCCAAAAAGCTACGTGCTGGAAAACCGAAGCAGCAGCCTGATGACCTCCCTGGAGAAGCTGCCGGGCGTTAGCGCCTTTCAGGTGGGGCAGGGGTTTTCAAAGCCGGTGATTCGTGGCTTGGGCTTCAACCGGCTGGTGGTAGCCGAAAACGGCGTCAAGCAGCAGGAGCAGCAGTGGGGCGCTGATCACGGCTTGGAGGTAGACCAGTACGGCGTGGAGCAGGTGGAGATTGTAAAGGGGCCTGCCTCGTTGCAGTACGGCGCGGAAGCCATTGCCGGCGTTGTTGCCATCACCTCCCATGCCTGGCGCAGCAGCGACGGGCTTACCGGAGCGGTGCTGCTCAACGGCAACAGCGGCAACAGGCTGCTGGGCGGATCGGGCAACATTCACTACCAAAAAAACGCCAAGTTTGTGGAGGCGCGGGCAACCTACCAAAACTTTGAAAGCTACCGTATTCCGGCTGAATCTTTTACCTACCTCGGCTACACATACCCCATCCGCAACGGTGTGCTCAAGAACACGGCGGGGCGTGAGGCCAACGTTTCGTTACAGGCGGGAGTACGCACCGGCGCTTACGAGGCTGCTGTGCTGCTGAGCAACGTGCACGCCAAAACAGGATTTTTTGCCGGCGCAAGCGGGCTGCCTTTCCTCATCAACATGGAGGATAGCGGCAGCTACAGGAGCATCGGTATGCCCTACCACAACTCAGACCACCTGAAAGCCATAGTCAACCAGATATTTACCCTCGACAGCCGGAGCAAGCTCATCCTCGACATGAGCTACCAGCACAACCTCCGGCAGGAGTACTCGGCGCCGCACACGCACGGCTTTGGCGCTCTGCCCGAGGGCAACCTTGAGCTCGAGATGGCGCTGCAAACCGCCAGCCTGAACGCCGCTTGGGAAGTCCGCTACCCAACGGGCAGCACGCTCCGCGCAGGACTCAACGCCGAATACCAGCACAACCGCGTGGGAGGATACATGTTCCTGCTTCCAGAGTTCGAGCAGCTCGCCGTTGGCGCGTTTGCCGTCGGGCGTCGCTGCTTTTCCGAGACCATAACGGCCACTGCCGGCCTGCGCTACGACGGCGGAGGTATGCACGTGCGCCCCTACGAAGGGCGTGAAGGCTACTTCTCCGTGCCCGAGCTGCAAAAGCGCGACGGCAGCGCAAGCTTCATGGTTGGCATAGCCTGCCAGCCGCAACCCGCGTGGGACTTAAAGGCGAATATCGGCAAGAGCTTTCGGCTTCCCTGCGTAAGCGAGTACGCCTCTAACGGCATTTCGCACCACATGATGCGCTACGAGCTGGGCGACAGCGCTCTGAAAGCCGAAACCGCGTACCAGCTCGACCTGCACGCCGACTTCAAAGGGCGCTGGAGCGATGCCTTTATCAGCAGCCTGATGGCTTCGGTGAGCGTTTTTGGCTGCTACTCCCCCTGCTTCATCTTCCTGAACCCTACCGGCGAGTTTTCGCCCCTGCCCGAGGCCGGACAGACGTACAGGTACGTGCAGTCGGAGGCCTCCCGCCTTGGCGGAGAGGTGGAAGCAGCAGCTGATTTTGCCCGAATTTTCAGGGTTGCAGCGGCGGCGGAGTATGTGCGTACCGTTGACTTGGAGAGCGGGTTTCCGGTGGCCTTTACGCCGCCGCTGAGCCTCACCGCCGAGGCGAGCGTGCGGTGGAGCAAGCTGCTGCTCTTTGTGGATAGCCGCATGGCGATAACCCACCGCTACGCCGCCCCGCAGCGTCGCGTGGCGCGCAACGAGCTCAAAACGCCGGGCTACAGCCTCCTCGACGCTTCGCTTACCCTGGGGGTGCCCGCGCGTCTGGACAACCGCTGCGTGGTGCAGCTGGTGCTACAGGTGCAAAATATTTTCAACACAAAGTACTACAAACACCTGAGCTTCTACCGCCGCCTCAACCTGCCCGAGGCCGGACGTAACTTTTTGCTATCTGTACAAATTCCAATAAATACTTAATTTTTAATCTTTTAAAACAGAGAAAAACGATGAAAACAGTAAGAAAAATTTGTTGCTATTCGGCTCTTTTGGCCGGAATAGCGTTTTTGGGAGCAGCATGTGGCGATGCCGACGAAGAAAAGGATGTCACAGGGCCTCAGATTGACCTAAAGGATCCTGAGGAGGGCGAGGAGTTTGCCGCAGGCAACAGGCACGGCGTGCATATAGAGTTTGACCTTGCCGATTTGTCGGGGCTTAACGCGTATAAGGTAGACATTCACAGCGGCGCAGGGCACTCACATTCGAAGATGCTCAAAGCGGTAGATTGGAGCTACCAAAAGGTGTACGACGACGCAAAAGGGTTGAAAAACCACCATGTTCACGTCCACAGCGACTCCATTCCGGCCGATGCCACCCTTGGCGAGTACCACCTTGGCATTTC
>JAIRSZ010000184.1 GCA_031255195.1 Prevotellaceae bacterium
GGTTTGACTTCATTAGCAAAATATAAATCAGAACTGTTTTGGTTAGAACCGCCAAATGGCGTTGGTGAAATGACGGTTGTTGATGTTTTGAAAGCAAGAACAGCAGACGAGCATTGCAACCTTGTGTTTGATTGGGGAAAATCAGCTTGGGATGCGTGGTTTATTCATCATAAGACAATTCAAGCTTTTGTGGAACGGCATCAAAATGAAGTATGTTAAATAAAAACAATATGAACATACAAGAGCAAATAAACCCAAAATGTCCATTTCAGCATTAATTCATAAAACAAGAGTCGATTTTCGACGAATTAATGCACGGTATTTTGCTTGTTATGAGCAAATTACAAGTTAATTTTTCTAATGGCGTCCATTAGAAAATATAGAATGACAAATGTTTATTATCAGGTAGTTATACTCTAATGGACATTTTTGGGATTATCATACCTATCATACAAAAAAGGGTTAGCCTTCTGGGGGCTAACTCTTTTTTGTATCTTAGTGGCCGTACTTTTTACTCAGCTACGGCTTCGGGTGATTTTGTGGCTTCTGCTGCTACCTCCGTAGCGGGCGTCGGAACTTCTTCAACCCTTTCGACAGCTTTCTTTGCGCTGCGGCGGGTTGCCCGCTTAGCCGTCGACTTTTTGGCGGCTGTGGTGTAGGTTTCGTTGAAGTCTACCAGCTCTATCAGCGCCATTTCAGCGGCATCGCCGTGCCGAAAGCCCGTTTTCAGGATACGCGTGTACCCGCCGGGGCGAGACCCTATCTTTTCGGCCACTGCGCTAAACAGCTCCTTCACGGCGTACTTGTTTTTGAGGTAGGCAAACACCGTGCGGCGCGAGTGCGTCGTGTCGTCCTTGCTCTTGGTAATAAGCGGTTCTACGTAAACCCTCAGCTCCTTTGCCTTAGCCAGCGTTGTTTCTATCCGCTTGTGCAGGATGAGCGAGTTGGCAAGGTTGGCCAGCATCGACCTGCGGTGTCCTGTTTTTACCCCTAAGTGGTTGATTTTATTTCCGTGTCTCATTTTATCTTCTCGTTAGTCCTTGTCAAGTTTATACTTTAAAATGTCCATGCCGAAGTTCAAGTTAAGCTGCATGAGCTTTTCGTCCAGCTCGGTGAGCGATTTTTTGCCGAAGTTGCGGAACTTCAGCAGGTCATTGCGCTGAAACTTCACCAGCTCGCCCAGCGTTTCCACCTCGGCGGTTTTGAGGCAGTTGAGCGCCCGCACCGACAAGTCGAGGTCTATAAGCTTGGTTTTGAGCAGCTGGCGCATGTGCAGCACCTCCTCGTCAAAGTCGTCGTTGGTGAACTTCTCCTCCTCGGTGTCTATCGTAATTTTCTCGTCGGAGAAGAGCGCAAAGTGTTGAATCAATATTTTGGCGGCCTCCTTGAGGGCTTCCTTGGGATGGATAGAGCCATCGGTGGTAATCTCCAGCACCAGCCTATCGTAGTCGGTTTTTTGATCCACGCGGTAGTCTTCCCTCGTGTAGTTCACATTTATTATCGGCGAATGGATGGAGTCAATGGCAATAAGGCCAATCTCCGATCCTTCCACCTTGTTTTCCTCTGCCGGAACGAAGCCCCTACCCTTTCCGATGTTGAACTCCATCTGTAGCTTCACGCTGGGCTCCATGTTGCATATCACCAAGTCGGAGTTCAGGACTTTGAATACGCTCATGCTGTTTGAAAGCTGCTCGGCCTTGAACTGAGTTTGCCCCGAAATGCTTATTCTGAAGTTTTCGTTTTCGGCGCCTTCGGCTATTTTTTTCAGCCTAACCTGCTTGAGATTAAGAATGATGTCGACCATATCCTCGCGCACTCCAGGAATGGAGGCAAATTCATGGTCAACCCCGTGAATTTTCACCGAGGTTATTGCGTAACCCTCCAGCGACGATAGCAGTACGCGACGCAGTGCGTTACCCACTGTAATGCCGTAGTTCTGCTCAAGCGGACGAAACTCAAATCGCCCAAACGTGGCGGTCGATTCGAGCATAATTACCTTATCGGGCTTTTGAAATGTTAATATTGCCATAATACTTTGTTCTTTAATTCCCCATTACACACAGGGTATCGCTTATAAAAATTTGCTACTTAGAGTACAACTCCACAATGAGCTGCTCGTTTACAACCTCCGGTATATCGGCTCGCTCCGGCCTGTTGAGGAATTTTCCGCTCAGCGTATTGCTGTCCCACTCCATCCATGAGAAGCGGCTGGAGCGCGATCCTCCGCAAGATTCCTGAATGATCTCAAGGCTTTTCGATTTTTCCCGCACGCCCACAATGTCGCCCTCCTTGAGGATGACGGAGGGAATGTTGCAAACCTTGCCGTTGAGCACGATGTGCCGGTGGCCTACCAGCTGCCGCGCTGCCGCCCGGCTGGGGGCTATGCCGAGGCGAAAGACTACGTTGTCGAGCCGGCTCTCGAGCAGCTGGAGCAGGTTGTCGCCCTTGCGACCCTTCAGGCGCGAGGCTTTCTCGAACAAGTTGCGGAACTGCCGCTCCAGCAGGCCGTAGGTATACTTGAGCTTTTGCTTTTCTATCAGCTGAATACCGTACTCCGATACCTTTTTGCGCTTCTTGGCCAAGCCGTGCTGACCGGGAGGATAGTTTTTCTTCTCGTATGCCTTATCCGCTCCGTAAATAGGCGACCCGAACTTACGTGCTATCTTGGTTGTTGGTCCTGTATATCTTGCCATTTTTGTTTGTTATTACTTGTTGTCAACTCGTTACTTACGCTAAACTCTCCTGCGCCCTTTGGGACGGCAGCCGTTGTGGGGAACCGGCGTAACATCTACTATCTCGGTTACCTCTATGCCCGAAGCGTGGATGGTGCGCATGGCCGATTCGCGGCCTGCTCCGGGGCCTTTCACGTAGGCCTTCACTTTGCGCAGCCCCAAGTCGAAGGCCACCTTTGCGCAGTCGTTTGCGGCCGTTTGGGCGGCGTAGGGCGTGTTCTTCTTCGAGCCGCGAAAGCCCATCTTGCCGGCCGATGACCAGCTGATGGCCTGCCCGTCGGCGTTGGTCAACGTAATAATAATGTTGTTGAACGTGGAGGTGATGTGGGCTTCGCCTATTGCCTCAACCTTCACAATCCGCTTTTTTGTCGTTCCTGGTTTTTTTGCCATTGTTGTATGTGAATTTCAATTTTCAAGTTGCAAATCTCTACGCTGCCTACTTCGTTGCCTTTTTCTTGTTGGCCACGGTTTTCTTTTTACCTTTTCGCGTGCGGGCGTTGTTTTTGGTGCTCTGCCCGCGCACAGGCAGCCCCAAGCGGTGGCGGATGCCGCGGTAGCAGCCAATATCCATAAGCCGCTTGATGCTCATCTGCACCACGGTGCGCAGCTCGCCCTCGAGCTTGTACCCGCCCTGCTGGATGGCGTTACGAATTGACGTTTCCTGAGCGTCTGTCCAGTCCTTCACCTTTACGTCGTAATCTACGCCTGCGGTTTCCAAAATTTTGCGCGAGGTGCTCCGGCCTATGCCGTAGATGTAGGTGAGACCTATCTCTCCCCGCTTGTTTTTCGGTAAGTCAATACCTGAAATACGTGCCATTTTTTATATACTGTTTGTTTACTGTTGAACTTGCTAACTTACAGGCAGCGCAATGCGCACCTGCGTGCGCTGCCGCACGGCCTTACCCCTGCCGCATCTTGAACTTGGGGGTTTTCTTGCAAATAACGTACAAGCGCCCCTTGCGCTTTACTATTTTGCAGTCTTCGCTACGCTTTTTAATGGATGCTCTTACTTTCATTTTTCCTCAATTCAATAATTTCAACGATTCAAAAAATTAAACTCTACTTATACCGGAACGTGATACGTCCTTTCGACAAGTCGTAAGGCGTCATCTCTACGCGCACCTTGTCGCCGGGCAAAATTTTGATGTAGTGCATGCGCATTTTTCCCGAAATATGCGCCGTTATCACGTGCCCGTTGTCGAGCTCCACGCGAAACATTGCATTGGAAAGAGCCTCTACAATAGCTCCATCTCGTTCTATGGCGGTTTGTTTTGCCATTATATCATGCTTCCTTTTTGTTTTAAAACTTCCTCCACGTACTCAAATGTAGTTAGTATATCGGGTTGCTCCTTGCCCACCGCCACCGCGTACTCAAAGTGTGCTGAGAGCTTGCGGTCTTTGGTGCGAATTGTCCACCCGTCGCTATCCTGTACCACATCGCGTGCGCCCATGTTTACCATAGGCTCTATGCAAATAGTCATACCTTTAATGAGCTTCTTGCCCGAGCCGCGGTGTCCGTAGTTGGGCACGCCCGGATTTTCGTGCATTTTAGCGCCTATGCCGTGCCCCTCCATTTCGCGCATCACAGAGTATCCATGCTTTTCCACGTAGCTCTGCACGGCAAACGAGATGTCGCCAACGCGCCGCCCGTCCACGGCCTGCGCCACGCCCTGCATGAGGCTCTCCTTGGTGACGTGCAGCAGCCGCATGGCGCTTTCGCTCACGTTGCCCACCGCAAAGGTGTACGCCGAATCGCCCACGTAGCCTTTCATGCGCGTACCGCAGTCTATCGACACGATGTCGCCGTCGCGCAGCTCGTAGCTGTTGGGGATGCCGTGCACCACCACATCGTTGATAGAGATGCACAGGGTGTTGGGAAATCCTCCGTAGCCCAGAAAGCCCGGCGTTGCGCCGTGGTCGCGGATGAACTCCTCCGCAATTTTGTCCAGCTGCAACCCTGTAACCCCCGGAGCTATGTGCCTGGCCAACTCAGCCAGCGTGCGCGATACCAGCTGGTTGTTCTCTCGAAGCAGCTCTATCTCTTCGGCATTTTTTACCAAACTCATTTTTCTAAAGAACATTTTTCTTATACCCAATTCATAATTTTCTGTGCACAACCAAAACTTATGAATATTCTTTTACATTCCGCTCCTGCCTTTCAGCCGTCCGGTCTTCATGAGGCCGTCGTAGTGGCGCGAGAGGAGGTGGCTTTCTATTTGTTGCAGCGTGTCGAGGATTACGCCTACCAGAATCAGCAGCGACGTTCCGCCAAAGAACCGTGCAAACTGGTTGCTCACGCCCAAAAAGTTCATTGCTATGGCAGGCAGGATGGCCACTATTGCCAGGAAGATAGAGCCGGGCAGCGTAATGCGCGACATCACGCTGTCAATGTACTCCGCCGTCTTTTTCCCCGGCTTAACGCCCGGAATAAAACCGCCGTTCTTCTTCATATCCTCCGCCATGTTGGTGGGGTTGACCGTTACCGCTGTGTAGGCGTAGGTAAATCCTACTACCAGCAGCCCAAACAGCAGGTTGTGCCACAAGCCCGTGTAGTTAGAGAGCGCCGCGCCAACGCCGCTGGTGGCCTCGAACCGTGAGAGCAATATCGGCAGGAACATGAACGCCTGCGCAAAGATGATGGGCATTACGCCCGCTGCGTTTATCTTGAGCGGGATGTACTGCCGCACGCCTCCGTACTGCTTGTTGCCCACTATGCGCTTGGCGTACTGCACGGGTATTCTCCGCACGCCCTGCACCAGCGCAATGGTGGCCACAAACACCAGAAACAATATCACCATTTCTACCACAAACATTATCAACCCGCCTGCGTGCTGCACTGCGCGCGACTCAAACTCCGATACTACGGAGAAGGGCAGGTCGGCAATAATACCCACCATGATAATTATTGAGATGCCGTTGCCCAGCCCTCTGTCGGTGATGCGCTCGCCGAGCCACATGATGAACATAGTGCCCGCCATGAGGACAATCGTGGCAAAAATGGTAAAGAAAACACCCTTTATCAGGAATGCCGATTCCGGCAGCGTTGCGTGCAGGTTACCTAAGTATACAGGCGCTTGAAGGCACAGAATGATAATGGTCAGGTAGCGCGTAATCTGGTTGATCTTGCGGCGTCCGCTTTCCCCCTCGCGCTGTAGGCGCTGGAAGTAGGGCACCATCATGCCCATGAGCTGCACCACAATGGAGGCCGAAATGTAGGGCATTACCCCAAGGCCAAAAATCGCGGCGTTGCCAAAAGCGCCTCCTGAAAACATGTTGAGCAGACCTATCAGCCCATCTTCTACCTGGCTTTGCAGCTCTGCCAGCTGCGTTGGGTCTATGCCCGGTATAACCACATAGCAGCCAAACCTGTAAACAAGTATCAAGCCAAAAGTGTAAAGAATTCGCTTCCTAAGATCCTCTATCTTAAAAATATTCTTTATCGTTTCTATAAACTTCTTCATCGTTCTTCAAAAACTTATTATTGCCTAAAAAAAATTAAGGTCTCTATGCGGTTAACTATTTCTTTTCCTGTTTAAAGTTTAACGGCTTTTCCCTCCATTGCCTCAATAGCGGCAATGGCCGACTTTGAGAAAGCGTGCGCCGTAACCTCCAGCGCAGCTTTCAGCTCGCCCTGCCCAAGTATTTTCACCAAATCCTTTTTCGACGCTAACCCTGCGTTTATCAGCGCGGCAACGTCAATGGCGTTCGAGCCGGTTTTTTCGGCAAGCGCTTGCAGCGTGTAGAGGTTGATAGCCTTGTATTCAACACGGTTAACATTTTTGAAGCCAAACTTGGGGAGGCGGCGCTGTAGCGGCATTTGCCCGCCCTCGAAGCCCGGTTTACGCGAGTAGCCCGAACGTGATTTAGCGCCGTTAAGCCCGCGCGTCGACGTGCCTCCACGACCAGAGCCTTCGCCGCGGCCTATGCGCTTTTCCTTATGCGTTGAACCTGCTGCCGGAGTTAAGTTATGTAGTTCCATTACTGTATCTTGTATTTTATTTTTTTGAATCTGATGTTCTAAATCACCTCCACCTTTACCAAGTGGCTCACCGCCTTTACCATGCCCTTCAGCGCAGGGCTTTCTTCGCGCTCCGTGGTGCGGCTTATTTTGCCCAACTTCAGGCTCTTAAGCGTGGCCTTTTGCTTGTTGGTGCTGCCTATCTGACTGCGCACCTGCGTAATTTTGAGTACTGCCATTTTTCTTTTCCCTCCGTTGCTTTATCCGTTAAATACTTTGTTTACCGATATGCCGCGCAGGTTGGCCACCGTGTAGGCGTCGCGCAACTCCAGCAGGGCGTTTACCGTAGCTTTGACCAGGTTGTGCGGATTCGACGAGCCTTTCGACTTCGCCAGCACATCGTGGATGCCTACGCTCTCGAACACTGCGCGCATAGCGCCGCCGGCCTTCACCCCCGTACCGGGTGCAGCAGGGCGCATGTACACCCGCGCACCGCCAAATTTGGCCACCTGCTCGTGGGGGATAGTGCCCTTGTGCACCGGCACTTTTACCAGATTTTTCTTGGCGTCTTCGATGCCTTTGCTCACGGCGATGGCAACCTCGTTGGCCTTGCCGAGGCCGTAGCCAACTATGCCGTTTTCGTTACCCACCACCACAATGGCAGCAAAGCTAAAGTGGCGGCCACCCTTGGTCACCTTGGTCACGCGCTCTACAGCCACCAACCTGTCGATGAGGTTCAGGTCGGTTGTTTTTACTTTCCTTATGTTTGTATTTTCTGCCATACGTTTTTTAGAATTTTAGTCCACCCTCGCGAGCGGCTTCGGCTACACATTTTACTCTTCCGTGGTACAGGAATCCGTTGCGGTCAAATACCACCTCCTTGATGCCCTTCTCCAGCGAGCGTTCGGCGGCGACCTTGCCAACCACCTTAGCGGCCTCCTGCTTGGTTTTTCCCTTGACCTGCTCGGCCACCGATTTTTCTATGGAGCTTGCCGCCAGCAGCGTTGCCCCCTGACCGTTGCACGCCGTATCGTCAATAAGCTGAACGTATATCTGGTCGTTGCTGCGGTATACCGACATGCGCGGACGCTCCGGTGTGCCGTGCACAATCTTGCGAATACGGTACTTGATGCGCTGTCTTCTTTCTGTTTTTGATAGTCCCATTTTTTTATTCCCTCCTGCTTATTTTGATGCCGCCGATTTGCCGGCCTTGCGGCGAATGACCTCGCCTGCAAACTTAATACCTTTACCCTTATACGGCTCGGGCTTGCGCAGCGAGCGTATTTTTGCCGCCACGTGCCCCACCAGCTGCTTGTCTATCGACTTGAGCGTGAGGCGCGGGCTTTCGCCCTTCTTCACGGCTATTGCTTCGGCCTTGACTTCCTTGGGTAGCATCAGGTGGATTTCGTGCGAAAAGCCAAGGCTCATCTCCACTACTTGCCCCTTCACCTCTACCTTGTAGCCCACGCCCACCAGCTCCTGCTCTATGGTGTAGCCGGTAGACACGCCCACCACCATGTTGTTGATGAGCGCCCGGTAGAGGCCGTGCATGGAGCGATGCCGCGGCTGGTCGGTTGGCCGCGCTACTTTTACTTGACCATTCTCTACGGCTACGGTAATATCTTTATCTACCGCCTGCTTCAGCTCGCCAAGAGGTCCTTTAACCACAACCACATTGGCCGCGTCAACTGTGACGGTAACGCCTTGCGGCAGGTTTACAGGTAATTTTCCTATTCGTGACATTTACTTAACTCTATTTTTACAGTATGTTTAGCTTAATATATGTAGCAAAGTATTTCGCCACCCACGTTTTGCAGGCGAGCCTCCTTGTCGGTCATCACGCCCTTGGAGGTTGATATGATGGCTATGCCCAGCCCATTGAGCACGGACGGCATGGTGCGCACCCCTGCGTAGCGCCGCAATCCCGACGTGCTGATACGCTTTAATCCCTTGATAGCGGAACGCTTGCTCTCGGGGTGATACTTGAGCGCTATCTTGATGCTGCCCACAGCGCCCTCATCTATAAACTTGTAGCTCAAAATGTACCCCTTCTCGTGAAGAATACGGGTCATCTCCTTTTTGATGTTGGAAGCGGGTATTTCCACTACCTTGTGTCCCGCCTTGATGGCGTTGCGAATCCTTGTTAAGAAATCTGCTATTGGATCAGTCATTTTTTTGTTTTGTTTTTAGCTTTCAGCGCCTATTGCGCCCGATATCCAAGTTTACTGTTTTTTTATTGCTATAATTATTACCTATCGCTATACTTATACTTTATAATCCCCTGCACCAAGTCTATCCGGTGATTTTTGGAGGATATGCGCTCGTTTCCATCGTCGTCGTAGTAGAACGTTTCCAGCTCGTTTGCGTTGTTCGGGTTATACCTCCTGCAAACTCGCACCTTGTATCCCTTGTATTGCTCGTCGTTCAGCAGAATCAGCAGGATGTCGCCGGGCTTAATCTGGTCTTTTCCAAAAGTGTCGTTAAATCTTTTGGCGTAAACGATATCGCCGTTGCGGATGCCTCTCTTTTTCATCGAAGCGCCATCTGCCCTTGCCAGAATGTAGTCCGCAGAATCATATTTTTTCCCTTTCACAACAAATCTTTTCCCTGCTAAAAGTATCTTATCTACAGAAATGGGGTTGCCTTCTTCGCTCTCGTTCACTATGTATCCCGTTTCAACCTTCGGCAACGACGCTCTTCTCTGTTTTGTCGCTATACTACTCACAATAATGTAAATGACCAACGCTACAAATACTGTGATAAAAACTGCTGTTATAATAATTTCCATTGTCTCCATAAGTCAACACTTTAATAAGTCAACTATATATTTGAGCTGTAATAGACTATGAAACTAAAGCATTAAACCTTTCATCATTGTTTCGCATCACAACAGCCCACAAGTCATCTTGCTGGGCAATATCGTTGCCCCCCTCATGCCTCACCAGCTGGCCTTTTTCACGCCGGGTATCAGGCCTTGGCTGGCCATTTCCCTAAAGGTGATGCGGCTAATACCAAATTGGCGGATGTACCCCTTGGGGCGTCCGGTAAGCGAGCATCGGTTGTGCAGGCGCACCGGGCTTGAGTTCTTGGGCAACTTGGCAAGCGCCACGTAATCTCCGGCCTCCTTGAGCGCTTTGCGCTTCTCGGCATATTTTGCCACCAGCTTGGCGCGCTTTACCTCGCGTGCCTTCATACATTCTTTTGCCATTGTTCTATTCTACTGTTTTTTTGCGTTTTTAAATGGAAGTCCAAAGTGGCGAAGCAGCGCGTATGCCTCTGCATCTTTCTCGGTTGAGGTAACAAAGGTCATTTCCAGCCCCATAATCTTCGTTATCTTCTCAATGTCCACCTCAGGAAAAATAATTTGCTCCTTCACGCCCAGGTTGTAGTTGCCGCGCCCGTCCAGCTTGTCGTTGATGCCGCTAAAGTCGCGGATACGAGGCAGCGCAATGCAAATCAGCCTTTCAAGGAACTCGTACATCCGGTTGCCGCGCAGCGTTACCTTCACGCCTATCGGCATACCCTTACGCAGCTTGAAGTTGGATATATCCTTCGTGGCTTTGGTTATCAGCGCCTTCTGTCCGGCAATGACCGTGAGCTCGTTTTGGGCAACCTCTATGAGCTTCTTGTCGGCGGTGGCTACCCCAACACCCTGGTTAACGACAATCTTCTCGAGCTTGGGCGCTTGCATGACGTTTTTGTATCCAAACTCTTTTACAAGGGCGGGCACAATCTCTTCCCTGTATTTTTTCTTGAGCAAAGGAGTGTATCCCTTTGCGTCCACGTATGCCTGTGCCTGTGGTTTTTGTTGTTTTGCCATTACTTAATTTCCTCTCCGGTTGTTTTTGCGTAGCGTACCAGCTTTCCCTTTTCGCCCATGCGGCGTCCTACCCTGGTGGGTACTCCGCTGCCGTCGTTCACCATAAGGTTCGATATGTGTATTGCAGCTTCCTGCTTTACAATGCCGCCCTGCGGATTCTTGGCGTTGGGCTTGGTATGCTTCGATACCAGGTTGACGCCCTCCACAATGGCGCGACCCTTGTCGATGAGCACCTCGAGCACGCGGCCCTTCCTGCCCCTGTCGTTGCCCGCAATAACGGTAACGCTGTCGCCTTTTTTTATTTTAAGTTTTACTCTACCCTGCATGGTTTTTACTGTTCAAAGTTGTCCTGTTGTTATTCTGTCTCTTTTATCCGGCTTCTTTTTCAAAGCACTTCGGGCGCCAACGATACAATTTTCATGTAGCCGTCGCGCAGCTCGCGGGCTACAGGGCCAAAGATGCGGGTGCCGCGAATTTCGCCCTGCGCATTGAGCAGCACGCAGGCGTTGTCGTCGAAGCGAATGTACGAGCCGTCCGGACGACGAATTTCCTTGTGCGTGCGCACGATAACGGCCTTCGATATGCTGCCTTTTTTGGCGTCTCCGCCGGCGGCGGCGCTCTTCACGCTCACCACAATCTTGTCGCCAATGGAGGCGTAGCGCCTCCGGGTGCCGCCCAGCACGCGAATACAAAGTACTTCCTTCGCCCCGCTGTTGTCTGCCACCTGTAATCTTGTTTCTTGCTGTATCATAGCCTACTTTACTTTTTCTACGATTTCTACTAATCTCCAACGCTTACTCTTGCTCAGCGGGCGCGTTTCCATGATGCGCACGGTGTCGCCTTCGCTGCACTCGTTCTTCTCGTCGTGCGCAACGAACTTGGTGGTTTGGCTAACGAACTTTCCGTAAACGGGATGCTTTACCTTTCGTTGTACGGCAACCACCACAGATTTGTCCATCTTGTTGCTGGTCACGATTCCTATTCTTTCCTTTCTCAGGCCTCTTGCTGTAGTTTCCATTGTTGTGAGATGTTACTTGGTTACCTCGTTATTTTTCCGTTCGTGAAGGATGGTAAGCATGCGCGCAATATCCTTACGTATTTTCTTAATTTCGCTCGTATTCTCAAGCGGCGACACGGCGTGGTTGAGCCGCATTTTGGCCTGCTGACTCTTCGTGGCCTCCACCTTTTCCAGCAGGTCTTTGGTGGACATCTCTTTGATTTCTGATACCTTCATTTGCTTACCTCCTTGCTTATGCTGATTTTTCTGCCATGTAATCCCGGCGCACCACAAACCTGGTGCTCACCGGCAGCTTCTGAGCGCCCAGCCGCAGCGCTTCCTGCGCCACGTCGAACGGAACACCCTCCACCTCAAACAACATACGACCCGGCGTTACCGGAGCCACAAAGCCCTCGGGCGCGCCCTTGCCCTTACCCATACGCACCTCGGCGGGTTTTTTGGTAATGGGCTTGTCGGGAAATATGCGAATCCACATTTGACCCTCGCGCTTCATGTGGCGTACTATGGCCTGGCGAGCGGCTTCTATTTGCTTGCCGGTAATCCAGCAAGATTCCAGCGTTTTGATGCCAAAAGAGCCAAATGAAAGCTGGTTGCCGCGCTGGGCAACGCCTTTCATCCTCCCCTTCTGCATTCTCCTGTGTTGCGTCTTTTTAGGCTGTAACATTTTGTTTTACTTCGCTAAGTTTTTTTTACTTCTTTGAACCACCGCTACTACGTCCTCCGCGACGATCGCGGTCGTTGCGTCCTCCACGGCCTCCGCGCTCACCGCCGCTGCCTCGATCACCGCCGCCGCGTCCTCCGCGTTCGCCTCGCTCGCCGCCGCGGTAGTGCGAGCGGTCGTCGCGGCCACCGGCCTGCAAACCGGCTATGTTGGCGGCCACGCCCACGTTGGGGAGCAGGTCGCGCTTGCCGTAAACCTCGCCGTTGCAAACCCACACCTTGATACCCAGCAGGCCGACCTTGGTGAGCGCCTCGGCAAGAGCGTAGTCAATATCGGCGCGGAACGTGTGCAGGGGGATGCGGCCTTCCTTCAGCGTTTCGCAGCGCGCCATTTCCGCACCGCCAAGGCGTCCTGAAATCTGCACTTTTATGCCCTCTGCGCCCAGCCGCATGGTTGAGGCCATAGTTGTCTTGATGGCGCGACGGTATGATATGCGTCCTTCCACCTGACGGGCTATGTTGTTGGCAACAATCAGCGCGTCCAGCTCGGGGCGTTTTACCTCAAAAATGTTGATTTGGATGTCCTTGCCCGTAATCTTTTTGAGCTCCTCCTTGAGCTTGTCCACCTCCTGCCCGCCCTTGCCGATGATAACGCCCGGGCGCGCCGTGTTGATGGTAACCGTGATGAGCTTGAGGGTGCGCTCTATCACTATGCGCGACAAGCTGGCCTTGGCCAAACGCTCGTTGAGGTACTTGCGAATCTTGGAGTCCTCCACTATCTTGCCTGCGTACTTGCTTCCACCGTACCAGTTAGAATCCCAACCACGAATGATACCTATTCGGTTGCTTATCGGATTAATTTTTTGTCCCATACTTCTTTATACTTGTTCGGTTACGGTTGCTCCGTCTGCTATTGCTGTTGTTGTTTCCACTTCTTCTACTGTTTTTGCGCTTTCCTCATCGGCGCTTGTTTCCACAATGACTGCCTTGATGCTTTCCAGCACTAAGTGCACGTGGTTGGAGCGCTTACGTATGCGGTATGCCCGTCCCTGCGGCGCCGGCGATATACGCTTGAGCATTGGCCCTCCGTCAACATAAATTTCCTTTACAAAAACGCTACCTTCCTCCAGGTCGCGCTTGCTCTCCTGATTTTTGGCCTCCCAATTGGCAATTGCCGACTTGAGGAGCTTTTCCAAATCTCTGGAGGCGTGCTTTTTGGTGTACCGGAGCACGCCAAGCGCCCGGTTGACCTCTACGCCGCGTATCAAGTCGGCCACCAGCCTCATCTTGCGGGGCGACGAGGGGCAGCTGCGAAGCACTGCGCCTGCCACTTCACTGCGCGCTGCCTTGAGCTCTTCGGCTCTCAATCTTTTTCTTGCACCCATTTACTTACCTTTGATATAAAAGGATTTTACTCTGATTAAACGAAATTATTTTACTTAACTATCTTTTCTGCTAAAACTTGCGCTGAACTACTACTTGTCACGTTGCCAACATCATTGCTCTCTCTTTTGCCTTCTCATATTCTCTTGCCGTAAAGTATGTCTGAAGCCGAAGTCTAAAGGCAAAATTTCAAAGCGTACATCCTACTAAACTCTGCGAGCCAACCCGCATCTGCGGCCGTCGCCGTCCATCGGTTATGCCGAAGCGTGTAAGATGACCCTAATAACATTACTCACTGCCAGCCCCGCGTAGTACTCCGTTTGAGCATAAGGCGCTTTACATTCCACAGCAAAGCGCACAAGACCAATATTCAACGTTTTTTCATTATTTTCACAGCACATTTCAGCAGCCGGCCACGTTGAAAACCTCTCCCTGCCTACTTGCGGTTGCCCGAATGTCCCTTGAAAGTGCGGGTCGGGGCAAACTCGCCCAACTTGTGCCCCACCATATTCTCGGTGATGTAGACGGGGATAAACTTGTTGCCGTTGTGCACGGCGATGGTATGCCCAACAAACTCCGGCGGAATCATGCTTGCCCGCGCCCAAGTCTTCACTACAACTTTCTTTTTGCTGACGTTCAGGGCGTTTACCTTCTTATCCAGCTTAGGTTCGATGTATGGTCCTTTTTTTAGTGAACGGCTCATTCTATTTTGAATTACGAATTACGAATAATATCCTAATTTTCAAATCTTTAATTCCAAATCTTTGAATCATTGATTTTTTAAATTTTACTTTTTCCTCTTCTCAACAATAAACTTCGAGGTAGTTTTTTTCGGGTTACGGGTTTTCTTACCCTTTGCCAGCAGCCCCTTTCTTGAGCGGGGATGTCCGCCGGAACTTTTTCCTTCGCCGCCGCCCATAGGGTGGTCAACGGGGTTCATGGCCACGCCGCGGTTGCGGGGTCTGCGCCCCCGCCAGCGGTTGCGTCCGGCCTTGCCGCTCGATTCGTTCTGCGCATCGGGGTTGGAAACCGTCCCAACGGTAGCGCGACAGGCAACGGGCACCATGCGCGTTTCGCCCGATGGGAGCTTGAGCACGGCGTGCGTTCCCTCGCGCGCCAGCAGCTGCGCCGACGATCCTGCGCTACGCGCCATCACAGCGCCCTGACCGGGCGTAAGCTCTATGTTGTGCACAATAGTACCCAGCGGTATATCGGAAAGGAACAGCGTGTTGCCAATTTCGGGAGCTATGCCCTTGCCCGACTGTATCTTCTGCCCTACCTTGAGACCTATCGGCGCAATGATGTAGCGCTTTTCGCCGTCGGCGTAGGCCACCAGCGCAATGCGGGCGTTGCGGTTGGGGTCATATTCTATGGTTTTCACCGTTGCTGCATAGCTGTCCTTGTCGCGCTTGAAGTCGATGATGCGGTACATGCGCTTGTGGCCGCCGCCCCTGTAGCGCACCGTCATACGCCCCTGGTTGTTGCGCCCGCCCGAACTCTTGAGGGGAGCCAGCAGCGACTTTTCGGGGGTAGAGGTCGTTATCTCGTCAAACGCAGCGATAACTTTATGTCTTGTACCCGGCGTTACGGGTTTAAATTTTCTGAGCGCCATGTCTTTTTTTTAGATGTTACTGTAAAAATCAATTTGTTCACCTTTGGCCAGCGTTACCACAGCCTTCTTACGGTGCACAGTCCTTCCCGACAAAAGGCCGGCTTTGGTGTAGCGGCTTTTGCTCTTGCCGCGGTAGTTCATGGTGTTAACCTTTTCTACCTTAACGCCATACATTGACTCCACCGCCTGCTTGATTTCCAACTTGTTGGCCTCCGGCCTAACAGTAAAACCGTACCGGTTCAGCTTATCGCCCTGCGCCGTCATTTTCTCGGTTACGAGTGGCTTAATTAGTTGTGTGCTCATTTGTTATTGTTCAATGTTCTCTTGTTTGTTACTCTTTTGTCGCTACTTTTCCCTGGCTACTGCTCGCTACCCTGCGGCTGTACGTTGCTCTCTACGTTGCTCTCTTCAAGGATGTTATCTACCACCAGAGCGTTATTTTCCGTCCCAAGCAGACGATTAACTATGTCAACCGCACCCTCAAAAAACAGCAAATCGTTGGCGTTCATAATATCGTAAGTATTTACATCCGAAGCGATTATTGTTTTTGCATTGGGCAAATTTCGGGATGACAAATATACATTTTTATTTGATTCGGGAAGTATAATAAGCAGTTTTTTTCCATTCAACTGCTGATTTTTCCATATTTTTAGGAATTCCTTTGTTTTTGGGGTATCCAGCGAGAGGTCTTCTATCACGCGGATGTTTCCGGCTAACGCCTTCTGCGATAGAGCGCTACGGCGAGCCAGCGCCTTTTGCTTTTTGTTGAGCTTGTGGCTGTAGTCGCGGGGCACAGGGCCAAACACGCGCCCACCGCCCACAAAGAGGGGTGACTTGATGCTGCCGGCACGAGCGCCACCGGTACCCTTTTGCTTTTTGAGCTTCCTGGTGCTGTAGCGCACCTCGCCGCGCTGCTTCGACTTGTGCGTACCCTGGCGGCGGTTGGCCAGCAGCTGCTTTACGTCGAGGTAAATGGCGTGGGTGTTCGGCTCAATGCCAAATACCGTGTCGTCAAAGTTAACCTTCCTCGATGTTTCCTGTCCTTCGATGTTATATACTGATAGCTCCATGATTTTTTTTAATTCTCAATTAGTAAGTACGAACCCACAGCCCCCGGCACCGAGCCTTTTAGCAACAGCAGGTTGCTCTCGGGGATTATTTTCACAATAACCAAATTCAGCACCTTGACGCGATCGCCGCCCATGCGCCCGCCCAACTTGCGTCCGGGCAACACGCGCGAAGGGTACGACGAAGCGCCTGCCGACCCCGGAGCGCGAAGCCGGTTGTGCTGGCCGTGCGTTTGCCCGCCTACGCCGGCAAAGCCGTGCCGCCGAACTACGCCTTGAAATCCTTTACCCTTTGATGTGCCTACCACGTCAACCCAATTGTTTTCCTCAAAAAAGTCGACCGTTACGGCGTCGCCTGCTGCCAACTCTTTGCTCTCCTTGCCCGCAAACGGCGAAAACTCTACCACCTTTCGCTTGGGCGTAACGCCTGCCTTCTTAAAGTGTCCGAGCAACGCTTTGGTGGTGCTCTTTTCCTTCTTATCGTCATAGGCAAGCTGCAAGGCTGCATACCCGTCGACTTCAACGGACTTAACTTGCGTGACAACACATGGGCCAGCCTCAATGACGGTGCAGGGGATATTTTTCCCGTCAACGCCGAAAACGGATGTCATTCCGATTTTTTTTCCTATAATTCCTGCCATGTTTAATTTAAAGATTCAATAATTTTCAACTTTTGATAATGCTTACGCAAAGGAGGGACTCTGCCAATCCTCCGCGACTTTTTTTCTACCTGTGTTTTTTCTAATCGTAGCAACGGTAAACCGCCTTTACACCTTGATTTCAACCTCCACGCCGCTGGGCAGCTCAAGCTTCATCAGCGCATCAATGGTTTTGGGCGTTGAACTGTAGATGTCCAGCAGCCGCTTGTAGGTGCTCAGCTGGAACTGCTCGCGCGCCTTCTTGTTGACAAAGGTGGCTCGGTTTACGGTGAAGATTTTTTTCTGCGTGGGCAGAGGCACCGGACCGCTTACCACTGCTCCGGTTGCTTTCACCGTTTTCACAATTTTCTCCGACGACTTATCCACTAAGGAGTGGTCGTACGACTTTAACTTTATTCTAATTTTCTGGCTCATATAGTTACGTTCTTGACTGTAGAACTTCTTTTTTT
>JAIRSZ010000087.1 GCA_031255195.1 Prevotellaceae bacterium
CTTTACGAAGCTTTTGCTCGCCGTTTGCCGCTTCTCATTTTCATTATCATTTTCACCGGCGTGTAAAGCAGCGCGAGCAGCGCGGCAATGCCCGCCACGCGCCCTATCACATCGCCGTACCGCACGTAAGGCGTGATGTGCTCGCTGGCGTTGATGCAGCCGGAGAGGGTGGTGCGCGTCCACCACGGAGTGCGCTGCACAACTTCCCCCCGCTGGTTGATGATGGCCGATATGCCGGTGTTGGCGGAGCGGGCTATGCTGCGCCGCGTTTCGATGGCGCGGAGGCTGGCGTAGTGCAGGTGTTGCCGGTGTCCGGGCGTGTTGCGCCACCACCCGTCGTTGGTGATTATCATCATCACGGTAGCGCCCTTTTTGACGTACTCGGTGTAGAACTGCCCAAAGATAGACTCGTAGCAGATGGCAACGCCGGCCTTAAACTTTTGCCCGACGGAGGCAAACGTCACCCGCTCCTTTTGCGTGCCCAGCCCGCCGGAAGTGCCGCCAAGGTTGATGGCAAACCGGCTTATGATTTTGTTCAGGTACTTGGGGTAGGGGAGCATCTCTACGCCCACCACCAGCTTCGACTTGTGGTATCGCTGCACGCGGCCGCTGCTGTCGGCCTGCAACGCGGTGTTGTAAATCTCGTAGCGCCGGTTGGAATTTTCCATGAGGCGCGCCGTAGGCGGCGTAACATCGTCTTCGCCAAAGAGATAGTAGGTTACTGCGCCGGTAATAAAGCTAACGTTGGGACGCTGCTCGCAAAACGATTTCAGGCGCAGCATCAGCCGGTTTTGCTCAATGCTGTTCTCCCACAGGCTGCCCTCCAGCGCCGTTTCGGGGGCTATCACGTAGTCGGTGGAGTCGGTGGCAACGCTCTCGGCCTGCGCAAAAATTATGCGCTGCTGCTCCTGCGCGCTCATGCCGCCAAACTTGTCGTTGAACGGGTCGATGTTGGGCTGCAAGATGGCCACGCGGCACGGATGCACGGCTTCTTTGTAGGTGTAAAAGCGCACGAGCGAGCAGCAGCATGGAACAACCACCAGCGCGGCGAGCAGCATTGCCTCCACCTTAGCCTCGCGCCTCATTGCGCGGAGGTTTGGGAAAGCAGCGCGCTGCTTCTGCAAAACGAAAAACACCAGCAGGTTGCACAGCAGTATCCACAGCGATCCGCCCAGCGTCCCCGTAAGCTCGTACCACTGCACAAGCTTCACGTCCTTAGCCAGCCCGTTTCCCAGCGTCAGCCAGGGCCAGGTAATCTCCGCATCGAAGTAAAACCACTCCCACGCCAGCCAGAGCGCCACAAAGGAGGCATAGCCAACGACGCTGCCCGCCCGCTTTTTGATGGCGTGAAACAGGCAAACCACCAGCAGCATCTGCGCGGAGTTGCCGATAAGAGCGCCCACCGTGCCAAAAACTGTTGCGTTGCATATCCACCAGGTGGTGGCGGCGTTCCAGAGCAGCAGGCAGAGCCACGCATACCGCCAAAAACCCCGCCGGTTGCCCTCGGCAAAGTCGTGCTCCACCACGAGCAGCGGGACAAAGGCCACCAGCAGCAGCAATCCAGAGAAGCTCTCGTACCAGGGTAAGCTAAGCAGCAGCGCGCTTAGCAACGTCAACAGCAAATGTTTACGCATTATGTCTACAATTTTTTTATTTTTGCAAAGATAAGAAATATAATGAATGGACGCTGCATTGCGAAAAGCAGGTCATGGCGGTGTTTGGAAAAACATTATCTTTGCGCCATAAAAACAAGCTAACTCTGTACGGGAATGGACAAAAAATACTTGAAAAGAAGCATCGACAGCGGACTACAGGAGTGGAAGGATTCCCGCATCCGAAAACCGCTGCTGCTACGCGGTGCGCGACAGGTGGGAAAATCTTCGACGGTAAGAGAGCTTGGAAAACAATTTGAGAGCTTCGTTGAAGTCAACTTTGAAAAAGACGACCTGCTGTATGGCGTGAATACCGTATTTGAAAGAGGCAGCAACCCGAAACGAATCTGCGACGAGCTTTCGCTGATATACGGAAAACCAATAATTCCCGGTCGCACGCTGCTGTTTCTGGATGAAGTACAATCCTGTATCCCCGCCATTTCTTCGTTGCGCTATTTTTACGAAGAATATCCCGAATTGCACGTCATAGCTGCGGGGTCGTTGCTGGAATTTGCCTTGCAGGAAATTCCATCATTCGGAGTGGGGCGTATCCGCTCCATGTTCATGTACCCCTTTTCGTTCGACGAGTACTTGCACGCAACAGGCTCCGGCCTGCTTGCCGACGCTCTGCAAAAAGCCTCGCCCGAAAAACCCTTTTCCGAAACCGTACACAACAGATTCCTTCAAGAGTTAGTCCGCTTCATGCTTACAGGCGGAATGCCCGAAGTGGTGTCCACCTACGCAGGCGGCGGCTCTTTGCTCGAATGTCAGCAGGCGCTGGACGACCTGATGCTGTCGTTCTATGCCGACTTCTCCAAATATAAAGAGCGTGTGCCTGCTTCACGGTTGCGAGAAATATTTGCATCGGTTGTCCATCAAACGGGCGGAAAATTCACCTACTCCAAGGTATCGCCCAGCTTAACCCGCCTACAGGTAAAGGAAAGCTTGGAGCTGCTGGAGCTTGCGGGGCTTATCTACCCCGTGACGCACACATCGGCCAACGGGCTGCCTCTGGCCGCCGAAATGAACGCAAAATACCGGAAATTCCTGATTTTCGACACGGGAATATACCAGCGCTTCCTGCGCTTAGACTTGGGGCAGCTGCTCGCCTCCGACCGCCTGGAACAGGTGAACAAAGGCGCTTTGGCCGAGCTGTTCGCAGGATTGGAGCTGCTGAAATCCGCCCCCGGCAACTTTCCCCAACAGCTTTACTATTGGCAGCGCGAAAAATCGGGAAGCTCCGCCGAAGTTGACTATGTGGTACAGTGCAACGCCGATATTGTCCCCGTCGAGGTGAAATCGGGAACAAAAGGCTCCTTGCAGAGCATGTTTCAGTTTTTGTCCGAAAAGAAATACGAATACGGAATCCGCTGCTCAATGGAAAATTTCGGCGACTACCGGAACATCAAAATTTACCCGCTTTACGCCGTTTCGCGGATTGGAAAAGGCGAAAGCTGACCATGAGGAAAATAACCGCGCCATTGGAGGGGAGAGCGGGCAGAGTGGAGGCAAATCAGGAGCAGGAGAAACCTTGCCCCTGCGACGGCCACCAGCGAGGCGTGCTTTTTTCGCGTATATCTTTTTCGTAATCTGTAAACAATTGCTACTTTTGTGCATTATTTGCTGCGCATGAAATTTTGCGCACCGCATACTAAGAAAAGTTGTAAAACCTGTAATCCATTGCTTTTCATTCTTGCCATAAAGGGTTTTTTAGTGGGGCTGCTGGCGTCGGTGCCGCTTGGTCCGGCGGGGGTGCTGTGTATTCAGCGCACGCTCAACCGCGGGCGGCGAGCCGGATTTTTTTCCGGCATGGGGGTTGCCTTTGCCGACACGCTGTTTGCCGTGGTAGCCGTGCTCAGCCTCTCGGTGGTGGAGGAGTGGATTGCCGACAGAGAGCACATGCTACAGCTGCTCGTGGGCGTTGTGGTGGTGGCGGTAGGCATAAAAATCATGCTCACCAACCCCGTGAAGCAGCTGCGCGCGCGCGGAAAGCAGCGGCAGGGCAGCTTGGGGGGCGCGCTCATCACGCTTTTCCTGCTGACCATTAACCCTGTCAATATCTTACCCGTGCTGTTTTTGATGGGGCTATTCAAGGTAAGCGTCACCGGCGCGTGGCCTGCCGTTGCGGTGGTGGTGCTTGCGGTGCTGGTGGGGGCGCTGACGTGGTGGTTTTTTCTGTCAACCATAGTATCGCACTACCGCAAGTACTTTAAGCTGCGGCAAATGTGGTGGATCAACAAAACGTCGGGCGCCGTTATCCTTTTGCTCGGGTCGGTGGCGTTTATCGACGGGGTGGTAAAGGTGGCAAAAGAGCTGCTGCGCCAATCAACGATAACAGAGTGTTTACAAGATATTTGCGTTTTCTGCGGTTAATAAGGTTTTTACCGCGAAGTTCGCAAAGCCACATTGGTTTAAAAAGGGGTGGAAAATGTCTCCACCTGGCTTCGCCTTGAAAACCCCATAATTTTTTTTTGAAGCCCCAAGTTTTTCATGTAAATTTGGTGGCGTAATTTTCCTCAGTAAATAAAAACACAACCGAAACAAAAGTATGAAGCATCCACTTTTTTTTACGGCTTTCCTGTCGCTAATCCTGTGCGCCGGCTGCCAAAGCGAGCGCTCTAAGCTGGCCAAAATAAACCTGACCATTGAAGTGCAGCGGTTTGACCGCGAGCTGCTAACCCTCAACCCCGACAGCTTGCCGCTGCTCGTTCCGGCTTTGCAGCAGAAGTACGGCGACTTTTTCACCTACTATTGCAAGGGCATCATCGACGTGGGAATGCCGCAGGATTCCGGCTTTTGGGGCTACCTTGCCGAGTTCCTGAGCGACGACATTGTGCGCGAATCGTACACGGAGGTACAGCGCACCTTCTCCGATTGCAGCGAGCTGAACGCCAAGCTCACCGATGCCTTCAAACGCTACAAGCTGCACTTCCCCGACGACAAAACGCCCCGCATAGTGGCCTACGTGTCGGGTTTCAACCAATCCATCATGCTGGCCGAAGGGGTCATTGGGGTTGGGCTGGACAAGTACTTAGGCGCAGACTACCCGCTCTACCCGCAGCTTGGGTTTTACAAGTACGTCACCCGCAAGATGTACCCGTCCAAAATCCCCGCCGACATTATGGACGCGCTGGCGGAGGCGCTGTTTCCCTACAACGTCCGGCAGGACGAGCTGCTGGGGCGCATGGTGTGGGAGGGCAAGCGGCTCTACTTTGCCAGGCAGATGCTGCCCGCCGAGCCGGATACGGCCATCTTCGGCTTCACCCAAAAGGAGCTGGACGTGTGCCACAACAACGAAAGCTACATTTGGATGTACCTGATAGAAAACAAGCTGCTTTTTTCTACCAACACCTTCACGATAGATAAGTTTACGGAAGATCGCCCGTTCACGCAGGAGTTTTCGCGCGAAGCGCCGGGGCGCGCCGCCAACTGGGTTGGCTACCGAATTGTGAGCCGATACATGGAGCGCGCCTCCGGCGTTACCCTGCCGCAGCTCATGCTCGACAACAACCACCGGCAGATTCTGGAAAAGTCGGGCTACAACCCAAGGTAGCGATGCGCGGGCGGATGTTCGTTCGCTCGTTCGCTTGCTCGCTCGGAAAACTGCCGCCGCTGTTCTTACTCCACCGTCATTTTGATGATGAATACGTTGCTTGTGGGGCGGTCGCCGGGCTGGGTTTCCACGTCGGCAATTTTGTCCACCACGTCCAGCCCCTCCGTCACCTCGCCGAACACGGTGTAGGAGCCGTCCAGAAATGGCGTTCCGCCAACGGTTTTGTAGACTTCGCGCTGTTCGGGCGTGTAGGCAAACTTGTCCATGCTCTCCCACTGCGCAAGTATTTTTTGTCGCACCTCGTTCACCAGCGAATCCTGGTTGATTGGCACGCCTTGCGCCTGGAGCTGCTGTACTCTCTCGGCGAACATTTGGTTGAACATGCCCTGTAGCGGCTGCTGGCTGATGCCGGTTTCTGTTTGCGTCAGCTCGTCGTCGTTTGCTACTCGCCCCTGCACAATGTAGAACTGCGAGCCGGAGGAGCGTCTTTCCGGGTTGACCTGGTCGCCGGTGCGGGCTGCCGAGAGCGCCCCCTTCTTGTGGATAAATTGCGCGGGGTTTATTTCCGCCGGAATGGTGTAGCCTGTGCCTCCTGCACCGTAACGCTGGTTGGGCTGCGGGTTGCGGGAGTCGGGGTCGCCCGCCTGCACCATGAAATCCTTGATGACACGGTGAAAGATGAGGCTGTCGTAGAAGCCTTCTTCCGCCAGCTTGAGAAAGTTGTCGCGGTGCTGCGGCGTTTCGTTGTACAGCTTTACCCTAATGCTGCCAAGGGTCGTTTCGATGAGGACGGTTTTTTCCACTGGTGATTTTGCGCTTCTAATTTGACAAAATGTGATAAAGTTTGCCGCTGTAATCAGAAAAACTGCTAAAGCAACGTTTTTTGTTTTCATGCGTAGGTTTTTAATGGTAACTTTGTTGGTTTACTTAGTTTACTGTTAGGGGGTAAGAGGCGGACGTAGCGTAACGGAATCCGGCTGTAACCCGGGTGCAAAGATATAAAATAATTAGAAATTGTCAACAAGTAGGTGTATACTGCTCATTTTTTTGGTGTTTTGTGGTGGTTTATTTTGCGGCGGCACGGCGGCCGCACAACGGGTAGCGTTGGTGCTCAGCGGCGGCGGCGCTAAAGGGCTGGTGCATCTTGGCGTTATCAAGGCGCTCGAAGAAAATCAAATTCCCATTGACGCCATCGCCGGAACTTCTATTGGCGCTATCGTGGGCGGCATGTACGCCGCCGGATACACAGTTGACGAAATAACGGGCTACTTCCTGTCCAAGGATTTTACAAAATGGTCAACCGGCAGCTACGAATCGGAGGGAAGCTACTTTTTTAAGAAGCCCGACCCCTCCGCCAAGCTTATTGGGCTGAACTTCAACGTCAACAAACGCTTGCGCGTAAAATTCGTCCTGCCCACCAACTACGTCCCGCCCTACCAGATGGATTTTGCCTTCATGCAGCTCTTTTCGGGGGCAAACGCCGTGGCAAACAGAAATTTTGACAACCTGATGGTGCCCTTCCGCGCCCTCTCCTACAACGCCTACGACAAGCAGGTCTACGTGCCCGCCACCGGCGACTTGGGTACGGTAATCCGCGCCTCCATGAGCTTTCCGGGGCTGTTCAAGCCGGTTATGGTGGACAGCATGATGCTCTTCGACGGCGGCATCATCAACAACTTTCCGGTAGACGTGGCTATGGAGGAGTTCTCGCCCGATTTCATCATTGGGGTCAAGTGCTCCGACAACTACGAACGCCCCTCTGAGGACGACGTTTTTTCGCACCTCACGAGCCTCACCTCGCGCCCCACCAACTACGACGTTCCAACGGACGAAGGGCTGCTCATCGACATCGACTCGCTCAACGTGGGGCTCATGGACTTTGACCAGGTTGTCAGGCTGTCGAAGATTGGCTACGACGCGACTATGGCGCAAATGCCCAGCATCCTCGAGCACGTGCAACGGCGGGTCTCGGCGGAGGAAGTACGCCTGAAGCGCGAAACCTTCAGGAGCAAGATGCCGGAAATGCAGTTTAAAAATGTTACCGTAGAGGGCGGCGGCGTTAACCTGAGATCCTACATCGGCGTTGCCATGCAGGGCGGCAACCGCGCTGCCATTTCGCTCAGGGAGGCCAGACGACGCTACTTTGGAGCAGTTCCCGACAGCGGACACACCACGTTTGTCCCTGCCGTGCACGGCAACCGCCACCGCACGTTTTCGTTCAAGGAGGCCAAAAGCCGCTACTTTGGGGTGGTTTCCGACGGCGGACTCTCCACCTTTTTCCCAACGGCCACCTACAGCTCAAGCGACAGCGCCTACAACCTCCACTTGCGCATCTCCGCCGCCCCCAACCTGAAGTTCGATCTGGGCGGATGCATCTCGAACTACTCCAACCTTGGATACTTCGGCGGAGAGTACAGCCACTACTCCTTCCTCTCGGTGCGCACCGCCTTTCACATCTACTTCGGGAACGTGTACAACTCGCAAAAGGTCATAGGGCGCATTGACTACAACATCAGGCCTATTAGCCTCCCCATCTTCGCCGAAATAATGTACACCCGCAACAATAACGACTACTACTCCAATAACCCCGACAACATCTTTAGCGACACCAGACCCGACTTCATACAGGACGCCGAAAACTTCGGGCAGCTGAACCTGGGTACTCCCTTTCTGTTCAACAGCAGCCTTAGGGTGGGCGGAACGCTGGGAAGATACCACACGAGCTACTACGTGCGGCAAAATTTTCAGTCGAAGGATATACCGGAGCTACTAACGTTTCGATTTCAGGAAGGACACCTCGCCATTGAGCACAACTCGCTCAACCGCAAAGCGTTTGAAACATCCGGCGTGCTGACCAACTTTAAGTTCAGCTACGTAAACGGCCACGAGTACCACACCTTCGGCACTACCTCGGTGGCGGCAGCAGAGGATTCTACGGTGATAGAAAAAAGAAGAAGCATGGGCAGCCGTAGCTTTTGGTCGATAAAGTATACGCACAAGGCTTTTTTTAAGCCCATAAAATATCTGTCGCTGGGCTACTACCTCGAGGGCGCTATCTCGCAAAAGGTGCTCTTTAGCGACTACTATTCCACGCTTTTCCTGCTGCCCAGCTTCAACCCGATGTACAACATGCAGGGCTTTTTCCTCGAAAACTTCAGGGCGGCGAGCTACCTTGCCGCCGGGGTCATCCCATCCTTCGCGATTTTCGACAACATTGAGCTGCGGGTCGAAGGCTACGTCTTTCAGCCGCTCACAAAGCTTAGCAAGGAAAACACTCAGGAGGATGTGAGGTACGAACGAAACATCAGGAGCAGCAGCTTCATGGGGGCTACATCGCTGGTTTTCAGCACGCCGATAGGAGCGCTCTCCTTGTCGGGCATGTACTACGACAAGCCCAACCGGCAATTCTACTTCTTAGTGGCCTTTGGCTACAACCTGCACAACAAAAGGGCATTTTAGCCCGCAAAAAAGCGGCATAGAACGTTGGTGGCAAATTTGTTGAATAACAAATGTGCTTTTTTGTCATGTGCTTAACAAAAAAAAATCTCTTTTTAATTGCCAATTAAATTCTTATGCCTAAATTAGCGGCGCGGAATATGCCCGATTTTTGCCGGTGCGTACCTCAACTCAAGTAAAATCAATCAAGCAAATCAACCAACCAATTTTTGTAAAGCGTTATGAACAAAATTACTCGCACAGGAGTTACCATTTGCCGCCTGCTGGTAGGGGTAATATTCGTATTTTCAGGTTTCGTAAAGGCCATCGACCCGCTTGGCTCAACCTACAAGATTGTTGACTACTTTGACGCCTTTGGCGTGGGTTTTCTGGAGCCGATGGCGCTGTACGCAGGCGCGCTGCAAAACGCCGTCGAGCTTGCCATTGGGCTATGCCTCATTATAGGTGTTCGCATGAAAATCACCGCGTGGGCGCTAATGCTGTTCATGCTGTTCTACACCGTGCTCACGTTCTTCCTGGCCATCTTCAACCCCGTGTCGGACTGCGGCTGCTTTGGCGACGCCATAAAGCTGACCAACTGGGAAACGTTTTTCAAAAACCTCATTCTCCTTGCGCTCACGCTCATCATCTTTAGCGTCCGCAACAAGTACCGCAGACTTGCCGGAGCCGCGCAGGAGTGGCTGTACGTTCTGCTGTTCATTGTCGGCTCGCTTGCCCTGTCGCTACACTGCTACAAGCACCTCCCGCCGCTCGACTTCATGGAGTACCACGTGGGGCAGCACCTCCCAACGGCAATGTCCGTCCCCGACGACGCGCCGCGCGACGAGTACAGCACCGTGCTCATCTACGCCAAGGACGGCAAGGAGCAGGAGTTTTCCGAGACCGATTTCCCGTGGCAGGACACCACTTGGGTGTTTGTCGACAGCAGGTCGGAGCTGGTGAAGAAGGGCTACACGCCGCCGGTGCACAACTTCTCCATTGTCCACCACCTGAACGGCGACATTACGGACGAGGTGTTGGCCGCCGAGTACGCTTTTCTGCTGGTAGCGCCAAAGCTGGAGAAGCTTAACCAGCCGGACTTGGAGGCGAGCAAAAACATTGCCGCGCTGGCGAAGGAGAGGGGGTACACGTTCCTGGGGCTAACTGCGTCGACTCAGGGGTACGCAGGCGAGTTTTGCAGCAACCACATGCTCAACTTCGAGTTTTGCAGCACCGACGAAACCACGCTCAAGTCGATGGTGCGCTCCAACTTGGGGCTGATGCTGCTGCACCGCGGCATTGTTGTTGGCAAGTGGAGCAACTTTGATATTCCGTCGGCCGAGGCATTTGGCGAAAACCTGCTGGCGAGCAACCTCAACATGCTTCGCTTGTCCGGCGAAAATGCCGCCACCAATGCCTTCATTTGCGCCGGTATCGCCGTGCTCCTCCTGCTCCTTCTGGGATGCAGGCGAAAAACGGCAAAGTGGTAAATTTGGCAGCGCGTCAAAAGTTCACATGTATAGGTAATCAGGTTACGGGCTTCCCGTGCCCTACAACTTTCCGGTGGTAGTCAAAATTAAAGAACGCTTGGGCTTTTGACACGTCTACAACATATATTGCTGTCAACAGCTACGGGCTGAGGTTACTCCGTTTCGCTACGGAATGACGACGGCGGTGTCGCTTAAGGTGATGAAAGTTTTGTGGTAGATGTTGGTGGGGCGCGCCCCACCAACATCTACCACATAACTTTCATCACCACCCTTTCTCCCTTCCTCGCACACGCCGCCCGTCATTCCGTAGCGGAGCGCGCGAGGCACGAGCGAGCGAAGCGGAGGGACCCCAGCCTCTACCTGCGACGACGCTATGGGCGAAACACCGGCAGCGCGCAATGGAATAAGGAAAGAGCGAAAAGCGTACTGCGTCAGCAATCACCGTAAATCACCAAAATCAAAAAAAATCACAGTTCCACCTACACCATTGCCGTCGGCAGCTATGGGCTGAGGTTCCTCCGCTGCGCTTGCTCGTTCCTCGCGCGCTTCGCTACGGAATGACGGGGGAGGGTGCGAAGGGAAAAGGATAACGTTCGGGTGGGGGCGACCGCTCACATCTCGTAACCAGATACCATATACGCTTGGACTTTTGACACACATCCTCTGCTTTGCACGAAAAAAAATTCCCCGCCGTTGCAGGCGGGGAATTTTTTTTTCGTGCAAAGGAATAAGTTTTACCTTACTCCTCAACTTTTGGCTCTGTGGTCTACTCCGGCTCTGCGGCTGCCTCCGGTGCAGGCTCTGCGGCTACCTCCGGTGCAGGCTCTGCGGCTGCCTCCGGTGCAGGCTCTGCGGCTGCCTCCGGTGCAGGCTCTGCGGCTGCCTCCGGTGCGGGCTCTGCGGCTGCCTCCGGTGCAGGCTCTGCGGCTGCTTCCGGTGCAGGCTCTGCGGCTATTTCCGGTGCAGGCTCTGCGGGCTGCTCTGGTGCAGGCTCTGCGGCCAATTTGGATGCCGCTTTTGAAGCCTTTTTCTTTTCGCTGCTTTCCATTTCGGTTTTCAGCGCAGCCAAGCCTGAGATGTCGCCAAGGGTGGTCTTTTCCAGCGAAGCCTTCACCTTTTTTATGGCTTTTTGGGTGCTTTCGGCCTCCTCCTTGCGGGTTGTCTCTTCGCCGTCGCGCTTGGCGTCCTCGTGGGTGCGACTGTGCGAAAGGATGATGCGCTTGGAGTTCTTGTTGAACTCAATCACCTTGAACGGCAACTTTTCGTCAACCTTAACGGAAGAGCCGTCCTGCTTAATGAGGTGCTTGGGCGTAACAAAGCCTTCAACGCCGTACTGCAAGGCTACGAGCGCGCCCTTTTCCATAATTTCGGTAACGGTGCCCTCGTGGATGCTGTCGACGGTAAAGATGGTTTCAAATACCTCCCACGGATTTTCCTCCACCTGCTTGTGACCGAGGCTCAACCGGCGATTTTCTTTGTCCACCTCGAGCACTACCACCTCGAGCACTGCGCCAATCTGGGTAAACTCGTTGGGATGCTTGATTTTTTTTGTCCAGCTCAAGTCGCTGATGTGTACCAAGCCGTCCACGCCTTCCTCTATTTCAACAAACACGCCAAAGTTGGTAAAGTTGCGCACCTTGGACTTGTGGTGCGACCCAACGGGGTATCTCTCCTCGAATGTTTCCCACGGGTCAGGCTTCAGCTGCTTGATGCCAAGCGACATTTTGCGGTCTTCCTTGTCTAATGTAAGGATAACGGCATCCACCTCGTCGCCCACCTTCAGGAAGTCCTGAGCGCTCCGCAGGTGCTGCGACCACGACATTTCGGAAACGTGAATCAGCCCCTCTACGCCCGGCGCAATCTCCACGAAAGCGCCGTAGTCGGCCATTACCACAACTTTTCCGGCGACCTTGTCGCCTATCTTGAGATCCGGGTTGAGCGACTCCCACGGGTGAGGCGACAGCTGCTTGAGCCCAAGCGCGATACGCTTCTTTGCGTCGTCGAAGTCCAAGATTACCACGTTGATTTTTTGGTCTAACGTCACAATTTCGTCGGGATGCGCCACGCGCCCCCAGCTCAGGTCGGTGATGTGGATAAGCCCGTCTACGCCGCCTAGGTCGATGAACACGCCGTAGGAGGTGATATTTTTCACCGTGCCCTCGAGCACCTGCCCCTTTTCGAGCTTTGCGATGATTTCCTTCTTCTGCGCCTCGATTTCGGCCTCGATGAGCACCTTGTGCGACACCACCACGTTGTGAAATTCGGGGTTGATTTTTACGACCTTAAACTCCATAGTTTTGCCGACAAAAATGTCGTAGTCGCGGATAGGCTTCACGTCAATTTGCGAGCCGGGTAGGAAGGCTTCGATGCCGAAGATGTCGACAATCATTCCGCCTTTGGTGCGGCACTTGATAAATCCGGTGATGATTTCGTCGTTGTTCAGCGCTTCGTTGACTCTGTCCCACGAGCGCAGGGAGCGAGCCTGCTTGTGCGAGAGCAGCAGCTGGCCTTTTTTGTCTTCCGTGTTTTCTACGTAAACTTCGACTTTGTCGCCCTCCTTGAGCTCGGTGTTGTAGCGAAACTCGCTGATGTTGATAACGCCTTCGCTCTTGTAGCCGATGTTTACCACAACTTCGCGCTTGTTGAGCGAAATAACGGTACCTTCTACAATTTCGCCGGCGCCAACTTTTGAGAGCGTGTCGGCGTACCTTTCGGTAATGGTGTTCTTATCAACGTCGTATAGGCTTTTTTCGCTTTCAAAGGCGTCCCAGTCAAACGTTTCAACGTCGGCCGAAGCGTTGGCGCTTTTGCCGCCGGGGTGAAGCTCTACAGCTTCGTCTAAAAAATCCTGCGCAGATTCTTTTTCGACTGCCACAATGGGTTGTTCCAACTCCTGTGCGTCGTCGTCTTGCTTTTCTATCATCGTTCAAATGATTTTTATGGGTTAGACATTATGTTTAGCGATCTCTCTCCCGCCCAAATTTTTTTATTTGAGCAGAGAGGGCGCAAAGGTACAAAAATACTAAGCCCAAAAATCATATATTGCCGTCATGTTTGTTAACAAAACACAATATTTCGGTTACAAAATGCTTTTGACTCTGAGAAAAGGCAGGATATCCGCAAGGTAGCAGTCAGGTAGTGAGCTACGTGGTGATAAACGGCATCAGATTTCTCTCATCTACAATGCCCACCACTTTTCCGTTGGCGTCGACCACCGGAGCGTTGTCGATGTGCCGCTCGCTGATGATTTTTGCGGCTTCTACGGCTTTCATGCTACCGGTGAGGGTTACGGGGTTTTTGGTCATTACGTCGGCCACGCACTTTTGAAGCAGCGCGCTGTCCTTTTGCAGGTTGCGGCGCAGGTCGCCGTCGGTGAAGACGCCAGCCAGCGTGCCGTCGCTGTTGACCACCGATGCGACGCCGCTTTTGGTCTTAGTCATTACCAGCAGCGCCTCCTCCACCGTGGCGTTGACGCTGACAACGGGGTTGCGGTCGCCGCTCTGCATGATGTCCGTCACGCCGCAGGTGAGCAGCTTGCCCAGCATCCCGCCGGGGTGAAACTGCGCAAAATCTTCCCTCCCGAATTTTTTGACCTTCATCAGGCAGATGGCCAGCGCGTCGCCCACGCCGAGCATGGCGGTGGTGCTCGACGTGGGGGCGAGGTTGTAGGGGCAGGCCTCGCGCATTTGCGGAAGCGTAACGTGTATGGTCGACTTCTGCGCCAGCTCCGACTGCGCGTTGCCGCTCATCCCAATGATGGCGAGGTCGCGCTGCCGCAGCATGGGCAGGATTTTGTTCAGCTCCTCGCTGTGGCCGGAGTACGACAGCGCGAGAACAACGTCGTGCCGGGTGACCATGCCCAAGTCGCCGTGCAGGGCTTCCGTGGCGTGCACAAACATTGCCGGCGTGCCCGTTGAGGCCAGCGTTGCCGCAATCTTGCGCCCCACAATGCCGCTCTTGCCAACGCCTGTCACCACCACGCGCCCTGCGCATCGGGCAATCACCTCGACGGCCTGCAAAAAGGTTTCGTTTACGGTTGCCTCGCACGCCGCCAGCGCCTGCGCCTCGGCGCGTATCACGCCAAGCGCAACCTCCTTTACTTCTGCTGTATCTATATCTATTACCATAGCTAATTACTTACGATTTAGGATGTTTTTGGAAAAAATCATTTTACGCGCTATACATTACGCTTTTTGCGTTTTATCAATCAGCGCCGTTTGCCGCATGAGTTCAGCCACACCGCCGTAGGTGAGCGAGTTTGGACCGTCGGAAAGCGCTTTTTCGGGGTTTGGGTGCGCCTCGAAGAATATGCCGGCCACCCCCACGGCGGCGGCGGCGCGCGCCAGCACGGGCGCAAAGGTGCGGTCGCCGCCGGTGGCGTTGCCCAGCGCCCCAGGTTTTTGCACCGAGTGCGTAGCGTCGAAAATCACGGGGTATCCCAGCTGCTTCATGATGTGCAGCGAGCGCATGTCCACCACCAGGTCGCCGTAGCCGAAGCAGCTGCCGCGCTCGGTGAGCAGGATGCTGCGGTTGCCCGTAGATTCTATCTTGCGGATGATGTTCTCCATGTTCTGCGGCGCAAGGAACTGCCCCTTTTTTACGTTGACCGTTTTGCCCGTTTCGGCGCAGGCCAGCACCAGGTCTGTTTGCCGACAGAGGAAGGCGGGTATTTGCAGCACGTCGACCACGTCGGCGCATCGGGCGGCCTGCCACGGCTCGTGCACGTCCACCAGCACGGGTGTTTTCAGCTCCGACTTTGCGGCGGCCAGAATTCGCAGGCCGTCCTCCAGCCCTGGCCCGCGGTAAGCGTCTATCGCGCTGCGGTTGGCCTTGTCGAACGATGCCTTGAGGATGAAGCGCCGCCCGTGGTCGTCGGCTATTTTTTTCAGCGCGCGCGCCGTAGCCAGGTATCCCTCCTCGCTCTCGATGATGCAGGGGCCGCCGATGTACACCAGCGGCAGCTCGTTGGAAATGTCAATACCTTGCAGGCTTACTGTATTTTGTGCCATAACTTTTCTTCGGTAGATTCAAAAAAAAACAAAGTTGCAGGGTGCATTGCAGCACCGCTCAGGCGTTAGCCGGTGCAAAGGTAATCATTTTACGCAATAATGCGCAGGACAGGCAAAAATGAGCAGGGCTACACTTTTCCGTCCCTGAACTTCTTGGGCGTTATGCCGGTGTACTTCTTGAAGTACTGCCCAAAGAACGAGGGGTTGGCAAAGTTCAGCGCGTCTGCCACCTGCTGCACGCTCAGGTGGCTATCCTTCAGCAGGATTTTTGCCTGCCGTATGACCATGCCGCTAATCCACTTCGTGGCGCTCATGCCGGACTTTTCCTTGACAACCGACGAGAGGTAGCGAGCCGTTACGCACAGCTCGCGGGCGTAGTAGTCAACCTCCCTGTGCTGCCGGTAGCTTTGGGCTGCTAAGAACAGGAACTTGCGGAAGAGCATTTCCTTCCGCAAGACTGCCCCCTGAATAACAGGCTTGCCCCGCTTGTAGATGGCGGCAATTTCGTAGTACAGCGTTTTAAAGAGGCTGTTGACTATCTCCATGCGGAAGGGGTGGTCAACGCGCTCGTACTTTTTCACCATCTGCCGGCACAGCTCCGTCAGCATCTCCTGCTCCGCGCTCGACAGGGATATGCACGGGTTGTTTTTGATGTGCAGGTAGTAGTCCGTCAGCGAAGGTATCTGGATGTCGTGAAAGAGCTCCACGCTCACGCCCATGCCGAATCCTTCAAAATCGTTGCTTGTGCTCACCGTTTGCAGGATGGAGAAGGGAAACGTCACGCACATGTCGCCCGCCTTTAGCCGGTAGTTTTTCAGGTCTAAAAAAAATTCCGACTCGCCCCGCAGGCAGATAAAAATGCCGCCGTCGGACAGCCGGCGCGATACGTCGCGCTCGCCGAACATCCGGCCCGAGCTGCTGTTGATGCTGAACCCGTAAAATAGCTTGTCACTTGCTGCGCCGCCAAAAAGCCGGCTGCCGGCCGATTCTACCGTTTCCATCTGCTGCTTCTGTTTTGCCCTGCCCTGCCGCCCGCTTCGGCAGAGGCTCTAAAATTCGCTTGTGAAGTAAAATTTTATGGCGGGAAACTTGTCCTGCGCCATTTGCAGGGCGTAGGGAGATTCGGCCAGGAAGACGTCCCGCCCGTGCTTGTCTTTGGCCATGTTGGTGTGCTTGCGCAGCATGAAGTCGGCCAGCTGCGCCTTGTCGTCGCTCTCTATCCAGCAGGCTTTGTGCAGCGCAATAGGCTCCCAGCGGCACTTTGCGCCGTACTCGTGCTCCAGCCGGTACTCAATGACCTCAAACTGTAGCGCGCCCACCGTCCCGATGATTTTTCGCCCGTTGAGCGTGCTGGTGAAGAGCTGCGCCACGCCCTCGTCCATGAGCTGGTCAACCCCTTTGGCAAGCTGCTTGGCCTTCATGGGGTCGGCGTTGTTGATGTAGCGGAACATTTCGGGCGAAAAGCTGGGGATTCCCCGAAAGTTCATCTTTTCGCCCTCCGTGAGCGTGTCGCCAATCTTGAAGTTGCCGGTGTCGTGCAGCCCAACGATGTCGCCAGGGTAGGCTACGTCCACCACAGTTTTTTTCTCGGCCATGAACGCGCTGGGGCTTGAAAAGCGCAGCTGCCGGTTGTGCCGCACGTGCAGGTAGACCTTGTTGCGCTCAAACGTTCCAGAGCAAATTTTGAGAAACGCAAGGCGGTCGCGGTGGTTGGGGTCCATGTTGGCGTGGATTTTGAAGACAAAGCCCGTGAGCTTTTCCTCAAAGGGGCTTACCGTGCGCGTGTCGGCGCTCGTGGGGCGAGGGTAAGGCGCTATTTCGCAAAACGTTTCGAGAAGCTCCTGCACGCCGAAGTTGTTGAGGGCTGAGCCAAAAAATACAGGCGCTACCTCGCCCGACAGGTAGCCGCCCGCATCGAACGCGGGGTAAACGCCCTGCAACAGCTCCACGTCCTCGCGCAGCTTGGCGGCAAACCGGTCAATGTACGTCTCCAGCTCCGGCGAGGCGATGTCGCTAAACTCGACCACCCTATCGTCCACGCGCTGCTTGTCGTGCGAGGAGAAGAGGCTCAGCTTGCGCCGGTAGAGGCTGTACACCCCCTTGAACGTAGCGCCCATGCCCACAGGCCACGTGAGGGGGATGGTTTTCACGTGCAGCTCCTGCTCCACCTCGCTGAGCAGGTCAAAGGGATCTTTGCCCTCGCGGTCGCACTTGTTGACGAATACCATCACGGGCGTGCTGCGCATCCGGCAGACGTTCATGAGCTTGCGCGTTTGCGACTCCACTCCCTTGGCCGCATCTATCACCACAATGGCGCTGTCAACGGCGGTGAGCGTGCGGTAGGTGTCTTCGGCAAAATCCTCGTGGCCTGGCGTATCGAGGATGTTGATTTTCAGCCCGCCGTACTCAAACCCCATGACGGAGGTGGCCACCGAAATGCCGCGCTGCCGCTCTATCTCCATGAAGTCGGAGGTAGCGCCCTTTTTTATTTTATTAGATTTTACTGCACCTGCCACGTGGATAGCGCCGCCAAAAAGCAGCAGCTTTTCGGTGAGCGTTGTCTTGCCTCCGTCGGGGTGCGCTATGACGGCAAAGGTGCGCCGCCGCATGACCTCTTTCGATAAATCCATACTCAAGGGAGTTTTCAGAAAAAAATGAATACAACAAATATGTTGGTAACGCAAAAGCTTGTGCTTGTGCGCTGCTTGAGGGTGCAAACTTACATGAAAAACCTGAGCTGTGCAAGTCGAATCGGGAATTTACGAGCGTCGGAACGCAGCATCTTTTGCTCCGTGAAAATCACCATAAATGATGATTGCGGCAGTGAAAAGAAATGTCTACCTTTACCCAAAAAAACAGTAACACTAAAATCCAATGCGCTTATCCAACCTCGCCAACGGTGAAAAAGGAGTAATATGTAAGGTGTTTGGGCGTGGCGCTTTCCGCAAGCGCATTACCGAAATGGGCTTTGTAAAAGGCAAGGTAGTGCTGGTGGTGAAGAACGCCCCGCTCAAAGATCCCATTGAGTATTCTATTATGGACTATGCCGTGTCGCTGCGCCGCAGCGAGGCGAGCATGATTGAGGTGGTGACGGAGGAGGAGGCTAAAAAAATTGACCTTGCCGCCACCAGCACGGCAACCATAGAGCAGGCGCTGCTGGAGACCGCCAAGGTTGCCGGCGACGTAATCAACGTGGCGTTTGTGGGCAACCCCAACACCGGCAAGACTTCGCTGTTCAACCAGCTATCGGGGGCGCACGAGCACGTGGGCAACTACTCCGGCGTGACGGTGGAGCTCAAGAAGGCGCAGGTTAAGCTCAACGGCTACACCATCAACCTGGTAGACCTGCCCGGCACCTACTCGCTCACCGCCTACTCTCCTGAGGAGGTTTACGTGCGCAAGTACATCGCCGAGGAAATGCCCGACGTTATCGTCAACGTGGTGGATGCAACCAACCTCGAGCGCAACCTCTACCTCACCACCCAGCTCATCGACATGGACGTAAAGGTGATAATGGCGCTCAACATGTACGACGAGCTCACGCTGCACAACGACCACCTCGACCACGAGGCGCTGGGACGGATGCTCGGCATACCCATAATCCCCACCGTAGGATCGCGCGGCAAGGGAATGAAAGACCTGCTGCAGGCGGCCATTGACGCCTACGAGCAGCTGTGCGCCATACAAAAAAACTCCTCGAAGCGCCACCACCACATCCACATCTACTACGGAGCAGAGATGGAGGCGGCCATTGCCGACCTGCAAAGGCACATGAGGATTCCCCAAAATGCCGCCCTCTGCGACCAGTACTCCACCCGATTCTTGGCCATCAAGCTGATAGAGAAGGATGCGCTCATGACCAAGCTGGCGCTCGACGAGTGCGCCAACGGCGACGAGGTTGTTGCCGCCGCACGCCGACATGTAAACCGGCTTGAGGAGGAGTTCAAGGAGGACAGCGAAACTATCATCTCCGACGCTAAGTACGGGTTTGTGGCGGGGGCGTTGAAGGAAACCTTCCGCTACGGAAAGACGGACAGGCATAGCCACACGAAAAAAATCGACAGCGTTATCACCAGCAAAATTTTTGGCTTCCCCATTTTTCTGCTGTTCATGTGGGGAATGTTCTACACCACCTTTGCGCTGGGCAGCTACCCTATGGAGTGGATAAGCAGCGGAATAGACGCGCTCTCGGACTACCTCACCGCAGCCCTGTCGCCGTCGCTCTTCAAGGATTTGCTCATAGGAGGCGTTGTGAACGGGGTGGGCAGCGTCATGGCCTTTTTGCCCAACATCCTCATCCTCTTCTTCTTCATATCGCTCTTTGAGGACACAGGCTACATGGCGCGCGCCGTTTTCATTACCGACAAGCTCATGCACACCATCGGGTTGCACGGCAAGTCGTTCATTCCGCTCATCATGGGGTTTGGCTGCAACGTGCCGGCTATTATGGCCACGCGCACCATTGAGAATCGCACGCAGCGCACGCTCACCATGCTCATCATCCCTTTCATGTCGTGCAGCGCACGGCTGCCGGTGTACATCCTGCTCATTGGGGCATTTTTTCCGCACCACGCGGGCAGCATGTTGTTCCTGATTTACCTCACGGGCATTGCCTTTGCCATTCTCTCCGCCCTGTTTTTCAGCAAAATAATGTTCAAGGACAGCGGGCAACCCTTCGTCATGGAGCTGCCACCCTACCGCATACCTACGCTCAAGAGCATCATACGCCACATGTGGCACAAGGGATCGCAGTACGTCCGGCAGATGGGCGGCATTATCCTGACCGCCTCCATTGTTATCTGGGCGCTCAACACGTTCCCGCTCAACAGCAAGCGGCTACAACGCTTCGACACGCAGGCCGACGCTGCCAGGGAGAGGTGCGCCGCCGCGCTCGCGCAGCCCGCCGCCGACAGCGCGCTGCTGGTGGCCGAGATGGAGGCTTCGCTGCGCGGCATTGCCGCAGAGCGAAGCAGCGCCCGACACGAGCACTCGTACCTTGGGCAGCTTGGCCACGCCATAGAGCCTGTGATGCGCCCCCTTGGATTTGACTGGAAGATGAGCGTGAGCCTGCTCACCGGCGTTGTTGCCAAGGAGACGGTGGTCAGCACGCTCGGCATCATCTACCAGGCCGACGAGGAGGAAGGTAGCGGGGATGGGGAGGTCAACACCGGACGCCTCAAGCAGCGCCTGCGCGACGAGCGCTACCGCAGCGGGGCTAAGGAAGGGCAGCCGATATTTTCGAGCGTAACCACCGTTGCCTTTCTTGTTTTCATTCTTCTCTACCTGCCCTGCATTGCCGCCATTGCCGCCATTCGCCGCGAGTCGGGCAGCAGGTGGATTTCGCTCTTTGCCATTCTCTACACCACCGCTGTGGCGTGGATAGCGGCGTTTGCCGTGCAGCACATCGGCTCGTGGCTAACGCAGGCGCTGTAGCGTAGTAATGGGGCAGGAGTTGAGAATTTGCGCCAAGCAAGCT
>JAIRSZ010000160.1 GCA_031255195.1 Prevotellaceae bacterium
CACACACACACACACACACACACACACACACACACACACACACACACACACACACACAATAGCCCATATCACAATAGTTTGCGCACGAGCACGAAAAGCGCTACATTTATTGGTGAATCTGCAAAAAAATCTCGCCCTAAATTTGAGGGTGAGATTTTTTTGTGTCTACCCATTATATATAGTATCAGTAAAAAAGTTGAACCTTTCAATAATAAAAGTCCAAAGTATGATAAGAAATTTATTTTCTAAGAGGATTTTTTCTTTTAAAAAACCGCTTGAGGTTGTAAGAGTAATATACATTTTCCTCTTTTCAGCTTCTGTAATGATTTATAGCCTTTTCATTTTGATGAACGCTCTCAGGCTGTGGCCGTTCACTTTTTTTGACGCTACAGGCAGCCACCTGTCTTTGCTCCTGTTTCTGTGTTTGCGTCTGCACGCTACACAGCGCGCCTCGCAAACGGCTATGGCTGCTTTTTCTTCTTTTATGCCAATAGGTGACCGGAATTTCCGGCTGCCTATGTTTTCAGTTCTCTTTATTTATTCATTTCAAGCAAAATTTGTATGTATCAAAAACTTTATCAAAAAAGAAAGGAGCAGATAGCATCTATATCTGTTCAAACGATGGGTAGCGCGAAAGCGGCAAGGCGTGCAAAACGTCTGCTGCTGTTGCTGGCGCTCTGTACAGCCGTGCCCTGGTCGTTAAATGCGCAGGGACTCAACATCTCCGGCACGGTAACCGGCTCTGACGGCACACCTGTGGTGGGGGCAAGCGTTGTGGTCAAAGGCGCTACTATGGGAGTGGTTACCGGAACGGGCGGTAGCTACAACATTACTGCACCCGCCGAGGCAACGCTGGTGTTTTCGTTCCTTGGCCTGAGCACCGTCGAGGAGGCTATTGCCGGCCGCGACCGTATTGACGTTACGCTGACCGAAAGCGACCATTCGCTCGACGAGGTGGTGGTGGTAGGCTACGGCACGGTGAAAAAGGCCAACCTTACGGGCGCTGTTGACCAGGTGAGCGGAACGCTCCTGGCAGACAGACCGATTACGTCCACCGTTCAGGCATTGCAGGGAGTTGTTGGCAACCTGAACATCTCGTCGTCAACCTCGTATGGGGCGGACGGCGGTGGAGCGCCCGGCGCACGGATGAGCATCAACGTTCGCGGGGTTACCGGTTTGACCGGAAACAGCGGCTCGTCTAACGCCTCGCCGCTCTTTGTTGTCGATGGTATTCAGTCGCAGGACATCAACGCCATCAGCCCCGACGACATTGCCAGCATCTCGGTGCTGAAGGATGCGGCTTCGGCAGCTATTTACGGGTCGAATGCGCCCTACGGCGTAGTGCTGATTACCACCAAGCGCGGACAAAAAGGCGCAAAGCCAAAAGTTACCTACAACGCCAACTTCGGCTTCTCCTCGCCCATTAACCTGCCCACCATGCTCAACTCCGTTGAGTGGGTTGAAATGGTAAACGAAATTCAGCAGAACACCAACGGAACCAACTTCATCCCGGACGAAGCCGTAGAGCGCATCCGCGACTTCTTTGAAGGAAGGCGCACGGAAACAACAAGACCAACCAACTCTGGTCAAGAATGGGCGTCGTATGACAACGATTTTGGCAACGACAACAACGATTGGTTTAAGCTATTCTACAAAGACCGCTCGTTCCTGCAGCAGCACAACGTGGGGCTGTCGGGCGGAGCCGAAAAGGTAACCTACTACATCGGAGCCGGCTACAACTACAAAGACGGGTTGTACAACTACGGAAACGACAGCTACAATCGCTACAACATTCGGGGTAACCTGACTTCCAACGTCAACAAATGGCTGACGACCAACTTCCGTGCAGCGTTTACAAAGGAGCTGACCGATAGCCCGGCTATTGACCATGCCGGCTCAGGAGGCGTGATGCACGACATTGCCCGCACGTGGCCTATCATTCCCCTGCTCAATCCTGATGGTCACTACTCAAGGCAGAACTACGTGACCATTATGGAGGAGGGCGGACGCATCACCAAAGACTACAACACCAGCGTTATCACCGGCGAGATGGTGATTAATCCGGTAAAAGGATGGAATACCACGGTTAACTACACCTACACCAGCTACAACAACGTTTACGGGCGGAACGAGCTCGCCACGGTTGCCTACCGTCCGAACGGTGAATCCTACGGAGGCCAGCGCACGACCGACAACCTGATACGGCAAAACAGCGACCACGAGCAGCACACGCTCAACGCCTTTACCTCCTATGAGATACAGCTGGGAAAACACTATCTGCAAGGAATGGTGGGGTATGCTCAGGAGCTGTACACGCACCGCGTAGTGGACGCCTCCAACAAAGGCTTGCTATACTCCAGCAACGTGCCGACGCTGGGGGTGATGTATAACAATACGCCCAGCGTGGACGAGCAGCGAGCTGCCTTCGGTACTCAGGGCGTATTCGGCAGAATTACCTACAACTACGAGGAGAAGTACTTGCTGGAGCTCAACGGACGCTACGACGGCAGCTCGCGCTTTTTGAAGGATGTTCGCGCTCACTTCTACCCTGGCGTTTCAGCTGCCTGGGTTGTCTCCAAGGAAAGATTTGCCGAAGCGCTCAACCCATACGTGGATTTGCTGAAGGTACGCGCTTCCTACGGCTCGCTGGGCGACATTTCCTTCCTTAACTCCGACAACTTCGACTACCCGCTTTACTACTACCCGTTCTACCCCTCGCTGGGCACAACGGCCGCTACCGGTAGCAACTGGCTGTTTAACGGCACACGGTTGCCCTACATTTCCAGCCCGGCCATCATCAACGACCAGCTTACGTGGGTAACCAGCACCACTTTTGATGTGGGCCTGGATGTGACGCTGCTGAAAAACCGGCTTACGGCTACATTCGACTGGTTCCGGCGCACCTCGAACGACATTATCGGCCCGGCTGAGCAATATCCGGCCGTGCTGGGAACTGCCGCTCCCAAGGCCAACAACGCCTCGCTGGAAACAAACGGATTTGAGCTGACTCTCGGCTGGCGAGACCAAGTCAAGGACTTTTCCTATGGCGTCAGGGCTACGCTTTCCGATTCCAAATCGGTTGTGAAAAAATTTCCCAACGAAACAAAAGCGATCAACACGTGGTATGACGGCGCGACGGTTGGCGACATTTGGGGATTTGAAACCGAAGGGTACTACACCAAAGCGGAGGAAGACGCCGGAATTAACCAGGATCGCCAGAAGGAAATCAACGGATCTACATGGACGGCAGGCGATATAAAGTACAAAGACTTAGACGGCGACGGCAAGATTACCCGCGGCGAGAGCACGGTAGATAAGCCGGGCGACCGGAAGATTATCGGAAACAACGCCCCGCGCTACCTGTTTGGCATTTCGCTCGACGCTGCATGGAAAGGCTTCGATGTCAGCATGTTTTTTCAGGGAATTGGCAAGCGCGACGCCTGGATGAGCAGCAACTACTTTTGGGGCAACACCGGCAGCAAATGGCAGATTTCAGCCTTCAACGTTCACAAAGACATGTGGTCGGAAAGTAACCCCAACGGATACTTCCCCAAGCAGTACTTCGACGAGGGCATAAATGTCAAAAATCAGCAAGCGCAGACCAAGTATTTGCAGGACGCCTCCTACCTGCGCTTCAAAAACCTGCAAATAGGCTACACGCTCCCGAAAAGCGTGCTGGGCAAAGTTGGCATAGACAGGCTGAGAGTGTACGTTAGCGGCGAAAATCTGGCTACCTTTACCAGCCTGCTGGAAACAGTAGACCCCGAATTTGCCGTTTCCACCGGTAAAATCTACCCGCTGCAATCCACGTGGTCAGTAGGCATAAACCTTTCATTTTAATTAGATTGACAAAAACATTATAAATAGCAATAATTATGAACCGGAAATATTTATCCTTCGCCCTTATATTTGGGCTATTGGTTGGAGCTGCCGCATGTAGCGACTTCCTCGACATGTCGCCGGAAGACAGGGTCAGCGACGACGCTGTCTGGAAAACGCCCGACCACTTGAAGCTGTACGTGAATAACTTTTACAACAATGACGGCTTGCTTCCACGTCGCGCAGGCTACAGCAATACCGAAATCCCCTTTTACCAGGATGTTTCGAGGGGTAGCGATACGCAGATAGGCATTAACCACGACTCCCGCTTGAACGGAGAAAGCATCGTTCCCGAAAGCGGCGGCGGTTGGGCTTACAGCGACTGGGCTTTGCTGCGGAACATCAACTACTTTTTTTCGCGCTACCAGACGGCCACCGGCAGCGAAGACGAGATTAATCGCTACGTGGGCGAGGCGCTTTTCTTCCGCGCTCTCTTCTACTTCAACAAGCTGCGCGACTTTGGCGACGTGCCCTTCTACGACGAAACGCTGATGCTGAAAGATGATGTGCTGCTGCACAAGGCGCGCGATCCTCGTAACGAGGTTGTCGGCAGGCTGATGGACGACCTGGACAAAGCTGTACAGTACCTGCCCTCCAGAAAAGACAGAGCCTGGGACGGGCGGGTAAACAAGGAAACCGCCATGCTTTTGCAAGCTCGCATTGCCTTGTACGAAGGCACATGGGAAAAGTACCACGCCGGAACGCCCTTTGGCGTGCAGGGTTCCGACGGTACGACATTCATCACCAAGGCAAAAGAAGTGACAGACGCCTTAATAGCTCTAAATTCGTGTAACATAGACAACCTTGGGGCGCCCAATGGATACTACAACCTATTCAACCGGCACTCATACGCCGGCAGCGAGGAGGTACTTCTCTGGAGGCAATATCAGACGAGCATTGCTACCCATACCTGGCCTCGCTACACGTACACGGGTAGCGGTATGGGGTTGACCAAAAAGATGATAGATTCTTACCTCTGCACCGACGGTAAGCCGATTGAGTTGACAAGCCTTGCCTACAGCGACTCTACGCTCACCGCTGTAGTAGTCAACCGCGACCCACGCTTGAATCAGACCATTTACGTGAACGATAGCGCGCATGTGACCGACGACCTCTCAACACCGAAAAAGGTATTTACCTACCCGCAGCTTGCCGGTGCAGGTACAACCACGTGCGCTACCGGCTACCAGGTGTACAAGGGACACGATCCAACAGAGTACGAATCTTCAAATGGCACGGCCGCACAGATTTACTTCCGCTACGCAGAGGCGCTGCTCATCAACGCCGAAGCCAAGGCCGAATTAGGGGCAATCAATCAAGCTGACTTGGACAATACTGTCAATAAGCTGCGTGACCGAGTAGGCTTGGCTCATCTGGATTTGAGTGATGTAAACAACTGGAGCGGAAACTATACCAAAGAATTTCCCGGAGTGTCAAATATCATCAACGAGATACGCCGCGAAAGGAAGGTGGAACTCGTAGGCGAAGGTTTCCGCATGGATGATATTTTCCGCTGGGCGGCTGCCGATGTTTTGCTTAAAAATTACATACCGCTGGGCGCTGTCAGAGCACAGTGGGAGGGGATAGCGAACAACACATATCTTGGTGATGTTTCTGCTATTCCTGTAAAGGACGGCTACATTAACCCCTACGGCAATGTCTCTGTGGGAACATCCGGGTATCAGTTCAATACCAATCGCGACTACCTGCGCCCGCTGCCGCAGACGGAGCGGGTGCTAAACCCTGCGCTAACGCAGAATCCGGGGTGGTAGCAGCAGCGCAAAGAACAACCTCCCTGCGCGTACCCTGACGGCTTCGTCCGCTAAGGCGCTCGCAGGTGGCAAAGGCGCAAAGACCGCAGCTTTACGCGGCGGGGCTTTGCGCCTTTCTTTGCGCACTTTGCGGCCAACCCGTGCCGGACAATCTGTGCCGGACAATCTGCGCAGGACAATCAAAAAAACGATGCAAAAAAAGGTGAAGATGAAGGCAGCGTCGTAAGTGCAATTCGTAAGTGCAATTCGTAGGTGCAATTGGCAAGTGCAGCGAAAGTGAAACAAAACCGCTGCGAAAGATTCCGGCCATTGCTATGCAATCTGTGGCTATTTTTGCTACCTTAGCGGCCTAAAAAAATCGGGAAAACAATGGGAACAATTTCGCTCGAAGGGATGGAGTTTTACGCGCGGCACGGCTGCTTTGCCGAAGAGCAGACCATAGGCAGCCGCTTTACTGTGGACGTTCACATGGAGGTTGACGTGCTGCGCGCCGCCGCCACCGACAGCATGGACGATACGGTGAACTACCAGGCTGCTTACGGCGTGGTGCAACGCGAGATGACAGTAACCTCCAAGCTGCTGGAGCACGTTGCCGGACGCATTGCCGACAGCCTGCTGCACTGCTTTGAGGCCATCACAAGGGTAACCGTCAAGGTTGCCAAGCACAACCCGCCCCTTGGCGGAGCCGTGCGACAGTCGAGCGTAACGGTAACGGCGTCGAATTGACGCTGCGAAGATTGCTGCAAATTTTATGCTGCAAGAGCGGGTGTTGCAGGCAAATTTCAGCCCCGCATAGTTAAATTACACTTCTTTTTGTCGTAAAATGCCTGCCGACTCGCCTAATTTGCCTACTTTTGGGGCGCATAAAGTGGTGAAAACTTTATCACAGCGTTGTTCAACAATCATCACCTCATCACCGGCGATGTTCAACAATCAAAGATTCTGTAGCTTACATCTCCACTTTTCTATTTTTCTCTGTTTCCGGCCATCCAAAAACAAGAGGTGGGAAGCTTCAACTGTTAACCCTGTAAGATGTTTATGAGATGAAAAAATTTTTTATTCTTGCCGCATTTGCGCTGAGCGCAACGTTTGCCTACTCGCAGGCAAAGTATGTTTTCCTGTTCATTGGCGACGGCATGGGCTTTGGCGCTGTAACGCTCACCGAAGATTACCTTGCCGCCTGTGACGCTAAAAAAACAGGCTCGGGAACGCTGACGTTCTCCACTTTTCCCGTAACGGGATTTGCCACCACCTACTCGGCCTCCAGCTTTATCACCTGCTCTGCCGCCTCGGGCACGGCGCTTGCCTGCGGAAGCAAAACCCGCAACGGGCGCATCGGGATGAACGAGGAGGCTACGGCGAACTTTACCAGCATTGCCTGCCGGCTCAAGGAAAATGGCTACAAGGTGGGCATCTCCACCAGCGTAAGCATAGACCACGCCACGCCTGCGGCATTTTACGCGCACCAGCCTTCGCGCAACATGCACTACGAGATTGCGCAGGACTTGGCGGAGAGCGGCTTTGATTTCTTTTCGGGGGCCGGCCTCTTAAACCCTCAGGGCAAGGACGGGAAGCAGGAAAACGTTTTTGACCGGATAGCGAAAAACGGCTACACGGTGGTGCGCAGCCTGTCCGAATGTCAGACCTCCACCGCGCCAAAGCTGCTGCTGCTACAGCCCGAAAACAAGCCTCCCAAAGCTTACCCCTACGCTATCGACAGGGAGAGCGACGACTACACGCTGGCGCAAACTACCTCGATAGCCATAGAAAAGCTCCAAAACAGCAAGGGGTTTTTCCTCATGGTAGAAGGCGGAAAGATAGACTGGGCTTCGCACAGCAACGATGCGGGCTGCATGGTGCGCGAAATGGTGGACATGTCGGATGCGGTGAAGGTTGCACTCGACTTCTACCACAAGCATCCCCGGCAAACGCTCATTGTGATCACGGCTGACCACGAAACGGGCGGCCTGAACGTTGGCACAAGCGCAGGTAGCCGCCGCGACATTGCGGGGTTGGAGCGGCAAAAAGCCTCAGAGGAAAAGTTGAATCGGCTGCTGGCGGAATCCATCTCCTACAGCACGCTTAAAAATTGGTTGGTAGACAATATGGGCATTACCATCGGCTACAGCGACGAAATAGCGCTGCGGAGCTTGCTCGCCGCAAACGTCAAGGATACCCCCGCAAACGACGATGATCCCTTCACGCTGAAAAAGGCAGACCCTGTAGCGAAGGACATTATGCGCATGGTAAGCGCAAAAAGCAACGGCCGCTACAGCACGTTTGACCACACCGGAACAATGGTGCCCGTGTACGCCATTGGCGAGGGCAGCGAGCTGTTTAGCGGAAAGATAGATAATACCGACATCCCCAGAAAGATAGCAAAAGCGGCTAAAGTAAAGTGGGTGGAATAAGCTTTAGCGCCCACTCTACCTGCTCGGCCACGCTCATGCGGCTGTTGTCTAACAGCACAGCGTCGGGCGCTCTGCGGAGGGGGCTTACCTCGCGGTTTTCGTCTATGGCGTCGCGCTTCCGAATGTTCTTCTCCACCTCGCCTGGCGAAGTTTTCACTCCCTTTCTGACCAGCTCCAGGTAGCGGCGCTGCGCGCGGATTTCGAGCGACGCCGTCATAAAAATCTTGAGCTCGGCGTGCGGGAAGACAACCGTCCCGACGTCGCGCCCGTCCATAACAACCCCCTTGTTCTGCGCCATTGCCCGCTGCTGCGCCACCAGGCGCTCGCGCACCGAAGCCAGCTCGCTTACGTGGCTCACGCAGTCCGACACCTTGCCTAAGCGTATTTCCTCCGTAACGTCTTTGCCGTTCAAGAAAACGCTGCCATCCGCGCCCGACGCACCGCGCACAAGCTCAATGTCGATGTTCGGCAGCGCGGCGGCCAGCTCTGCGCGCTTCACGCTCCCGTCGGCGTTTATCAGGCGATGGCGCAGGGCGTACAGCGCGACGGCGCGGTACATAGCGCCGGTATCAATAAACGTGTAGCCCAGCTTCTCTGCTATGGCTTTGGCAAACGTGCTCTTTCCGCACGACGAATGTCCGTCGATGGCGATGATGATGCTCATAAAATGCAAGATTTTGTTAGATTTTCTGCTCCCCTGCCCCAGCGCAATCTCAGGCCGACAAGCAACCCAAGCCGGAGGCGGCTTCTGCATACCCCCAGCGGCGAGAGCATCGCAAAGGTACAACATTAACGGCAATATTTGCGCTACGCTTCGAGAAAATAGCTTGCCCGCTGTTTTTGGCATGTACAGGGGCAGCACGCGCGGTATTAACGGGGCAGCGCATGTGCTACCCCTGCTATCACCCTGTCCATTTTCACATCGTGCTCTTCGTGTGGAATCTGCTCGAAGAGCTGACAGGCAAAGCAGACCCCGATTTTGTAGGGGTTGATGGTTTTGAGAAGCCTGTCGTAGTAGCCTTTGCCGCGGCCGAGGCGGTTGTTGCTCCTGTCGAACGACAGGCCGGGGATAATGGCCACGTCAACCGGCGGGATTTCGGCCAGCGCGTGCGACGGCTCCATAACGCCAAACGCGGCGTTCCTCCTGAGCTCCGCGTCCACCGCCCCCACGAGCAGCGTTTCGCCGTGCACAACGGGGAGCAGCAGCTGCTTCTCTCCGCGCCAACGCTGCACGAAGCGTTGCGTTTGCACCTCGGTGGGCAGCGAGGCGTACAGCAGCACGGTGGTCGCCCGCCGAAACGCCTCCTCCTGCTCCACCTGACGCCAAACGGCTTCGGAGGCGGCCTCAATCTCCGCCGCCGAGAGCTTGCCCAGCAGCAGCCTTACCTCCCTGCGAAAAGCTTGCTTTTGCTCAAAAATCATCTTGAAAGTTTTTTTGTGGCAAATGTATGAAAAAATAAAAGATTTCAAAGATTTCCGAAGTTCTCCCTCTATTTTTCTTTTGACACTTCTGCCTGCACATTGCCGTCGGCAGCTACGGGCTGAGGTTCCTCCGCTTCGCTACGGAATGACGACGGGAGGAGAGGCACACCGCCGCTCGTGCGTTGGCAGCTACGGGCTGGGGTTCCTCCGCTTCGCTACGGAATGACGGCGGCGATATCGCTTAAGGTGCTGGGAGCGATTATGATGTTGGTGGTGGGGCGCTCCCCACCACCAACATATTAATCGCTCCCAGCACCACCCTTTTCCACTTCCCCGCGCGTGCCGCCGTCATTCCGTAGCGAAGCGCGCGAGGCACGAGCGAGCGGAGCGGAGGAACCCCAGCCCCACACCCGCAACGGCAATGGTGGGCGGAATGACGGCGTAGTAGCGGGCGGGCGGGAGTAGTGCGACAACTATCACCCTAAATCACCCAAATCAGATGAATCACAACTCAGACAGGCGACGCACGCAACCATCGCAAAAATCAAATGAATCAAAGAAATCACCCTTCAGACAACCAATGCGCGCGAGCCGGAAAGAAAGAAAGGAAGGAAGGAAGGAAGGAAGCTGGGAGAGAAGGCGGGCTTTGGATGCTGCTGCACTATTCATTTTATTGGCGCGTTGCCAGCCTGCACACCACCGGGTAGTGGTCGGAGCAGGAGAGGTTGGGGCAGTAGCAGGTGGCGGCGGTAAAGCGGCTGCTGTAGAGTATGTAGTCTATTCGGAACGAAGGGATGAGGCTCACAAAGGTGGACATGAGTCCGCGCCCTGCCTCGGTAAAAGCGTCGCAGAGGTTGCCGCGCATGGTGTGGTAGGTGTACGATATGGGGGTGTCGTTGAAGTCGCCGCACACCACCACCGCGTGCGGCGACCGGCGCATGTGCTGCGACAGAGCGTCTACCTGTCGGGCGCGTATCAGAAAGGCTATCCTGAGCTTGCCCGATGCGCTGCGCAAAACGCGGCTGTAATCTTGCCTGCCGCCGTACCATGATCGCTCGTCCTGCAGCAGGTCTCTCTCCCTGTCGCCCAGCCTGACGGATTGCAGGTGAACGTTGTAGACCCGCAAGGTGTCGCCTGCGCTCAGGACAACATCGGTAAAAATGGCGGCGTTGGCGGTGTTGGGGAACTCAATGTTGCCCCGATTTACGATGGGAAACCGGCTAAAGGTGGCTAAGCCAAAACGCCTGCCCCTGCGGGTTGCGCTGTAGTGCACGTGGCGGTGGGGCAAGCCCGAAAGCCGCTGCGCAAACTGCCGCTCGCTCTCCGCCTCGCTGCGCGTGTGAAACTCCTGCAGGCAGGCAACGTCAAATTTTTCGTGGTTCATAAAGCCGGCCACCTGCGCGTAGGTGGAAATGTCGCTGTAGACGTACCCAATGCCAAACAGGTTGACGTTGTAGCTCAGCAGCTTGAGCTCCGGCTTGAGGGTGGCGTTTTTTTTGTCCGGCGGCAGCTGCACCAGCGTTCGCACAAAGCCAATGTTGAGGAGCACAACCGCAAGCGGCAGCAGCAGCGCCCACCTGCGAAGGATAGCCCACAGCAGCAGCAGGGCAAAGTTGAGCAGCAGCAACGGCGCAAACAGCAGCCCAAAGAACGGCAAAAACCACACCCGCTCGGGGCTTACGTAAACCGACAAGTCCGACAGAATAAGCCCTGCCGCCGACAGCACGGTAAGGCACAGCAGTATGGCGTGAGCAAAACGGCGCATGTAGCAAATCAAGTTACTTTAAACCAAAAAAAAACAGCCATCTGTAAACTCTTTACAAGTGGCTGAACTTTTCTTTTCTGTGGGAGCTGAGGGGCTCGAACCCCCGACCCTCTGCTTGTAAGGCAGATGCTCTAAACCAGCTGAGCTAAGCTCCCAATATTTGCATTTGTGTACCCTGTTGGTCAAAAACGGTGTGCAAAAGTAGCATATTTTCTTTTTCGCTCCAAACATTTTGGCAAAATATTTTTATTTTTTTCGCGCAGCTGTTACATCGTATTCGCTTTCAGCATGATAAATTTTCTTCCGCCTGCCGGACAATTCGCTCTGCGCAGCAAACGCCGTCGATGGCAGACGAGGTGATGCCTCCGGCGTAACCCGCGCCCTCGCCGCAGGGGTAGAGGTTGGCCACCCCGATGTGCTGCAATGTCTGCGGATTGCGCGGTATGCGCACGGGCGACGAGGTGCGCGACTCGACGGCCAGCAGCATGGCCTCGCCGGTGAGGTAGCCGCGCATCTTTTTGCCGAACTCCACAAATGCCCGACGCAGCGACCGGCTTACGAATCCGGGTAAAAGCGCGTGCAGCGGCGCCGAGGTTACGCCCGGCGTGTAGGAGGTTTTGCCGAGCGATGCGGATACCCGCCCGCTCACAAAATCGGTCAGCCGCTGCGCCGGAGCCGCCTGAGCAGCGCCGCCTGCGGCAAACATAGCCCACTCTACCTCCTGCCGGAAGCGCAGGCCTGCAAGCGCGCCGTACTCCTCGTAGCGGGCGTAGTCGGCAAGGTTCACCTGCGCTACCACGCCGGCGTTGGCGTAGGGCGAGCTTCGCCGCGAGCCAGACATGCCGTTCACCACCAGCTCGCCGGGCGCAGTGGCCGACGGTACTATCATGCCGCCCGGACACATGCAGAACGAGAACACGCCCCTGCCCTCCACCTGCGCCACCAGGCTGTAGGCGGCGGCAGGCAAAAGCGGCGAGTAGCCCTTGCCGTGGTACTGTATCTCGTTGATGAGATACTGCGGGTGCTCCACGCGCACGCCCAGCGCAAAAGGCTTGGATTCGATAGCCAGCTGCTGCCGCCCAAGCATCTCGTAAACGTCGCAGGCGGAGTGGCCGGTGGCCAGCGCCACCGCTATCCCCTCGTAGCGCGCGCCACGCTCGTCGACAACGCCCGTGGCAACGCCATTCTTTACGGTGACGCCAACAACGCGCACGCCAAAATGGTACTCGCCACCGCAGCTGCAAATGGTCTGGCGAATGTTGGCCACTATGCCCGGCAGCATATCCGAGCCGACGTGCGGGTGCGCCTCCACCAGAATATCGGGGTTGGCGCCGTGCTGCACCAGCTGCTGCAAAATGTGGGCAACGCTGCCGCGCTTGCCGGAGCGGGTGTAAAGCTTGCCGTCGGAGTAAGCGCCTGCGCCGCCTTCGCCAAAGCACAGGTTGGAGTTGGGATCGACAATGCGCTCGCGGGCAAGTCTGGCGATGTCGCGCTTGCGCTCCTTTACGCACTTTCCGCGCTCCAGGATTACCGGCTTCAACCCTTTTTCGAGCAGCTTTAGCGCGGCAAAAAGTCCGGCAGGGCCTGCGCCGACAATGATTACGGGCGGCTTTCCCGCCACGTTGCGGTAGTCGAAGCGCGCAGGCGCGGCGGGGGGCTGCTCGCCGCGCCTGTAAACGTTGAGCCTGAGCTGTAGCAACGCTTTCCCGTGCCGCGCGTCCACCGAGCGACGAACAAGCTGCACAACTCCCACGTCGCCTTCGGCAAGGTGCAGGGCTTGCGCCGCCGCTCGGCGGAGGTAATCCGAATTGGCGGCGGCTTCGGGCGGTATGGCTATGTCGATGGCGATGGGCATGGCGTTTTTTCGTTTTGTGATGTTGTGAGATTTTCGGCGGCTTCACTCCGGCGGCTTTTTCCCCCGAACGACGGAAGATTTACCGCTGCGTAAAGCAGCATGGCCGCATAGCAGGGAATAAGCAGCTGGTACGCCTGCCGGTAACCAACGGTATCTGCAAGGTAACCATAGGCGAGCGGCAGCAGAGCGCCTCCTGCCGCGCCGGTGGCAAGGATGAGCTGACCTGCACGGGTGTAACCGCCCAGCCCTTTTGCCGATAGCGAAAAAACGGATGGCCACACCAGCGCGCCGGATAGCCCAAGCAGCGCAACAAAGACAACGGACAGCAGGCCGTCGGTGTTGACGGCGACAACGGAAAAGATGACGCACAGCGCGGCGCAAAAGGCAAGGATGACTTCCGTGCTGATGCGCTTTGGCACGTTTGGCACGGCAAAGACGCCCAGCAGACAGCCCAAAATTGCAGCAAAAAGCCAACAGGCCGGAAGCGCGCCGGCCACCTCGAAGCTCATGCCCGCAGACTTGCCGTAAAGCGCAATGCTGCCAACGGCAGTAACCTCTGCTCCGGCATACAGAAATAGCGCCGACACCCCAAGCCAAAAGCGCGGGGAGCGAAGTATGCCGCCGTCGACTTTTTTTTCTGCGCTGCTAACGCCGGAGAGCGGCAACGACTTCACCCAAAAGGCGGCAGCCGCCAACGCCAGCATGATGGCAAGGCAGGGCAGGACGGCCTTGCGGGACAGCGTGTCAAGTTCTGCGGCGCGCGAAACGCCTTCCGATATTTGGATGCTCGCCTCGAGGCTGCTCATCCGGTAGAATAGGATGCCGCCCACCGCCAACGTGCCTGCTACACCGGCGGCCTTGCTGCAAATACCCGCCACGGTGCAGCAGCGCGGCGCGCCTTTGGTCTCGGCAAATGCAGCGATGCAGGGGCTTGCAGCAGCCTGCAACAGCCCAAGCCCTGCGCCCAACGCTGCCAACCCCAGCAGGAACAGCGGGTAGGCGCGCAGCAGGGCGGCAGGCACAAAAATGAGCGCGCCCGCCGACATCGCCATCAGCCCCATCACCATGCCGCTTTCGGCATCGGTTTTCCTAAGCAGGCGCAGCGACGGCAAGAATGCACCCACGCAGGCAAGGTAAAAGGCAAGCGTGACAAAGTACGCCTGAAAGTTGCTCAGCTCGCAGGCCACTTTGAGGTAGGGTATGAGCGTAGCGTTGAGCCACGCGATAAATCCGCAAATGAAAAACAGCGCCCCGACGGTGTACGCTTCGGGCGCAGGTGAATTTTCCTGCTTCATATTTCGATAGCCATTAAAAAATCATCCTTTTCTCCTCATCCTTTTTTTCTCAGCAAATATAGCTTAAATTTGTGGTTTAAAATATTTACGCATGGAAGATGACGTTAACCAAATCGTCGAGGCGTTGCACCGAGGCGGCGTTATGCTCTACCCCACCGATACGCTGTGGGGGCTGGGCTGCGACGCTACCTGCGAGGCGGCCGTTGCAAAAATTTTTGCCATCAAGCAGCGCTCCGACGCAAAAAGCCTGATTGTGCTGGTGGACGGCGAGGAAATGCTGAGCCGCCACGTGCGCCACGTGCCCAAACCTGCGCTGGACATCGTGCGCCTGAGCAACACGCCGCAGACCATCATTTACAGCGAAGGCACAGACCTGGCGAGCGGCGTGTGCGCAGCCGACGGCAGCGTTGCCGTGCGGGTTACGAGCCACCCGTTTTGCAAAAAAATTATCCGCTGCCTGGGGCGGCCTGTCGTTTCCACGTCGGCAAACATTTCGGGCGATACCGCTCCGCGCACGCTCGCCGAGGTTGCCCCTGCCGTGCGGCAAAGCGTGGACGTGCAGGTCAGCGAGGCGTGGGAGGGGCAGCCCACGCGCAAACCTTCAGGAATTATCCGCATCGACACAGACGGGCGAGTTCAGATTATCAGGTGAGACGCGGCAGCCTGCATGGTGCGGCAACATTTAAAACTCCGAAAAAAAATGGCAAAGAAAACAAAAATCGCAAAAAAGGTCAGAGCCGCCAGAATGAAAGATTTTGTGGAGGACAGCGACGGCTTTTCGCTGCTGGCCATTTGCTCCGCAGAGCCAGACGTGCGCATGGCGTGGCTGCTCAACCGTGCGCTGCACCTTGACTTTGTCCGCCGCACACCCGATTTGTGCGGCAGGGAGCCGGACGAATGGCAGCAGCAGCGCACCCCGTTAGACGGCGAAAAGCCCGAACAAGCTCAGCTGTTTGCGGTCTTTTGCGCCGTCAGCAGCGTTCTGCGCCGCACGTACATTCTGGTTACCAACCGGCAGGGCGGCGAGCTGCTCATCAAGGAGCTGGCAAACGTGGACTACCTGCTGAAAATTCAGGAAGCCCTGCCGGACGACGAGCTGACGGCGCTTGGCGAAGCCATCCGCAACATTCCCGACGTGCCGGCGTGCATTGTGATTACCGACGACAAAATCAAATCCAACCCGCTGTTGGCAAGCTTGGAGGTGTAGCCCGCGCTTCTTACTCGCCAACCTTCACTGCAAAGGCCAGCGCAGCAAGCTTCGGCTGCAATGTCCGCGAAGCCGGAAGCGTCAGCTCTACTCCGCTTGCCGTTTTTTTCCACGCAACGGGTTTGCCCGTTTGCAGGCATATAACCTTGCTGCCCGGCAGCGGCTCGTTTCCTCCGCTCCACGCAATCTTTTTTGGCGCGGGCTTGCCCTCCTCCCAGCAGGCAATGGCGTAAACTTTTTTGCCGTCCTTACTTTGGGTAAACCACGTAGCGCTGTCGCGGTACATCGGGGTGGTGCGGGTATTGAAGATAGCTTCGCCGTTTTTTTGCAGCCATGCGCCCACCTGCTCCAGCCGCGTTGTCACCTCTTCGGATAGCGTCCCGTCGGGCTTGGGGCCAACGCCCAGCAGCAGGTTTCCGCCCTTTGCCGCAACCTCCGCAAGCAGGTGGATTACCTTGTCCGGCGTTTTGTAAACGTCCGTCGGCACGTGCCCCCAATCGTTCCCCAAGGGAATGCAGCTTTCCCACGGGGTGTTCAGCTGGGTGGCGGGGATGCCGCGCTCAGGAGTTTGGTAGTTCTCGAACTCGCCCGGCACGGTGCGGTCAACAATCAGTATGCCGGGCTGGTAACGCCTGGCCATAGCAGCAATCCTGGGCATGTCAATGTCCTGCGGCTCTCTGGGAGGGCGATCAGGACGGTTAGCATCGCTCTTTCGCCCAGGGCGTACCCATCCGCCGTCGAGCCAGAGAATGTCAATGTCGCCGTAATCGCCGCAAAGCAGCTCATCTATCTGGTTGTAGGTAAATTCTTTGAACTTGTTCCACCGCCATGAATGCTTGCTGATGCTGTAGTTGTTATTTCGGTTGGGAGTGGCGTATCTGTCCCACCAGTAGTACTGCGAATGCCAATCGGGTTTGGAGAAGTACGCGCCCACCATGTAGCTTTCCTGCCGGAAGGCGGCAAACACCTCCTTTGCCACGTTCCGCCGCGGATCATCTTTAAAAGCGCCCTTGGCGATGGAGAAGTCGCTTTGCTTTGTGTCGAACATGTTAAAGCCGTCGTGGTGCTTGGTGGTGAACACCACGTAGCCCATGCCGGCCAGCTTGCCCGTTTTAGCCCACGCCAGCGGATCAAAGCGTTCGGGCTTAAAAACGTCTATCGTAGCCCAGTAGCTGCGCTTGTAGGCATCGTAGGCAACGGAGGTGTCGCGGGGAATCCAATCCTCCTGCTCGGAGCAGATTGACCACGATTCGACAATGCCGAGCTGGGAGTACAATCCCCAATGAATCAGCATACCGAACTTCAGGTCTTGCCACCTGTCGAGTCGGCTGAGCACCTCCGGCTCAGCAGGCCAAACGTAAGTGTTCGACTTTTCGTGCACAAATGTCTGCGCACCGAGCGAGAAAAAAATCAGGTTAGACAGCAAAAGGCAGAATAATAGCTTACTTTTCATTGTGTTATAAAATTAAAGGGTTAAGGAAAAATTATCGCAGGCAAGCAAAAAAAAATTTTTTTTTTGCTTGCTGCGTTGCCGGTGCAAATATAGGAAAAGTTGAGGAAAGGCAGCATACTTGAGTCGAGCCTGCGCATTGGCGGGCGTATCCCCATGCGATTGCTGCGCCGTTTGCCGTGCTCCGGCTATTGTATTCCGCCTTTGCTCAGCGACTTGATACTCCTGAAAAAGATAACAGCCGTAACCGCCGAGGAGACAAAGTCGGCTATCGGCATACTAACCCACACGCCGAAGGTGTGGAAAAAGTACGGCAGAATAATCAGGCAGGGCACTAAAAACAGCATCTGTCGGGTGAGCGACAGAAAGATAGCCACCTTTGGCTTCCCGATGGAAAGGAAAAAGTTGGAGGCCACCATCTGAAACCCTACGATGGGGAAAACGGCAAAAATAATGCGTATGCCCTCCACAGAGACCTGCGTGAGCTCCGCATCGGTGGTAAACCATCCCACAATGAAGCTGGGGAACAGCTGGCACACCAGCGTGCCAAAGGTGGTAACGCCTATACCCCACCGGATGGTGAGGCGGGTAACCGTGCTCACGCGGTCGGCGTGGCGCGCGCCGTAGTTGTACCCAACTATGGGCTGCATCCCCTGGTTAAGCCCCATGACCACCATGACGAAAAGGAATATAATCCGGTTGATTACCCCGTATGCGCCAATGGCAACATCGCCGCCATACTCTTTCAGCGCCTTGTTGATGAGTATCACTATCAGGCAGGCGCAGGCGTTCACCAAAAACGGCGACAGGCCAATGGAGAGCATTCCCTTGACCAGCTTCGGCTTTAGCCGGAATATTCCCCTGCGGAAATGCACCACGTTGTTGGGATTCATTAGGTGCACAACTTGCAGGATGAGGGAGATTGCCTGCGCCATGACCGTTGCCAACGCAGCGCCCTTAACGCCCCAGCCAAAACCGAAGATGAAGAGCGGCGCAAGCGCACAGTTGATGGCCACCGACAGCAGCGTGGCATACATGGCCATGCGCGGATAACCCGCCGAGCGGATGATGGCGTTAAGGCCAAAGTACATGTGCGTGATCACGTTGCCCAGCAGGATGATGCGCATGAAATCCCGCGCGTGGGGAATGGTGTTTTCGCTTGCCCCAAAAAAGTAGAGTATCGCATCGAGAAACGGAAAGCAGAGCAGCGAAAAGAAAATTCCAAAAACAACGTTCAGCACCAGCACGTTGCCAAGCACGCGGTTGGCGCTTTTGTAGTCTCTTTGCCCCAGCTTGACCGAAATCAGCGTGGACGCGCCCACGCCAACCAGCGACCCGAAGGCCGCGGCAAGGTTCATCAGTGGGTAGGTAAGCGCTAAACCGGCTATAGCCCAGCGGCCTACGCCGTGACCAATGAAAACGCTGTCGACGATGTTGTAGAGCGACGAGGCCGTCATTGCTATAATGGCCGGAAATGCATATTGCGCCAGCAGCTTACCGGGGCGCTCGGAGCCTAATAAAAGCGGTGAATTTGACATGATTACTTTTTGAAATTGTAAGCCGTATGTAAATTATTTTTTAGAGCATGGCAAGCTTTGTTCTCACGGGCGGCAATGCGGCCTCTGGAGGAGGTTGCTTTTTTTCTGCTTTTAGTGTTTTGTAATGGTCGACGGACGTTGTGCCTTTTGCCAACGTTCTACTTCTCAGCGTATTTTTTGCGTAAAGATAGTACAGCCCGAAAACAGCTGCTTTACGTTGTCGGGTATTTTTTCAAAGATTCCAAACAGGGCTGACCCGCTCCCCGACATGGCCGCGTAGGTTGCTCCGCAGCCGTACAGCCGACTTTTTATCTCCCGCAGCGTCGGGTGTTTTGCAAAGACCGACGGCTCAAAATCGTTGACGAGCAGCTTTCGCCACTCCTCAACGCGCAGGCCGACAACGTGGCGCAGGTTGACCTGCGGCGTTCGGGGGGTAACTCCGGCGTAGGCCACAGATGTGCTCACGCCAACCGGCGGCTTGACCACCAGCAGCTCGTACCCCGAAAGGTTTACCGTCACCGGATGCAAAATATCTCCGCGCCCTGTTGCCAGCATGGGGGTGTTGTACACGAAAAACGCGCAATCGCTGCCCAGCTGTGCGGCGTACTCGGCCAGCTTTTGCGGCGAAAGCGACAGGTGAAAAATTTCGTTCAACGCCCGAAGCACAAAGGCCGCGTTGCTCGACCCTCCGCCAAGTCCCGCGCCAGATGGTATCTGCTTGTGCAAAAAGACGTTGACGCCCGGCAGGTCAAAATCTTCCTGTAGCAGGCGAAACGCCCTTGTGCACAGGTTTTTTTCCGGCGGCGCGTCGACAGCTATACCCGTACACCTCAGGGAAAATTCCCTGCTTGGCAACGCCTCCACCACATCGCTCCACCCAATGGGGAAAAACGCCGTCTCGATGTTGTGAAACCCATCGGGGCGACGCTGCGTAACGTGCAAGCCTAAGTTGATTTTTGCGTTGGAAAGCTGGAGCATTGCTGCCTCTCGTTAATACATTATCTTTTTGCAGGACAAATATAAAGCTTATTGCAGAATTTACCAAAGTTTTCTGTCGCTGCCCGTCGTCGTTTATCGTCAACTGTCGATATTTGTCGTCGTTACCGCCTCCGTTATTCTGCCCTCTTCGGCTGCGCGCTCGGGGCAAGCTCTGCGGAGGAAGCTCTGCCCGCAGCTGTCAACAACGAGCGGGGGGAGCACAACCAAGGGTAACGCCTGCGCTTGCCTCTGAACGTATACATTTTTACGCTTGCTTTTCTTATAAATTTATGCTTGTTTTTCTTACAAAAAACAGCTACTTTTGGGGCGTAAAATTTTTTGCACATGAAAAAACATCCAACTTTTTACCATGTCAGGAGCATCAGGAAGTAACCCGTACACATCGCGGCGGCTACGCAGCTCGTATGCCTCTACGGTGGTGAGCATGTCGCTGGTGCTGCTGCTGCTGGGCGTTATGGGGGTGCTGCTGCTCAACGCCAACAGGCTGTCGCGCTACGTCAAGGAGAACATCGGCTTTTCGGTAGTGCTACAGGACAACGCCACGGAAGCCGACATTGCCTGGGTGCGCAAGCAGCTGGACGTATCGCCCTACGTGCGCGAAACCAAGTTCGTCTCCAAGGAGGACGCCGAGCAGGAGCTGCGCGAAATGCTGGGGGAGGATTTTGTCGCCTTTCTGGGGTACAACCCGCTGCCCGTGTCCATCGAGGCTAAGCTGCGCTACCGCTACGCCAACAGCGACAGCCTCCATGTCATCGAGCAGGAGCTTAAGACGTTATGGCAGGTAAAGGAGGTGTCCTACCAAAAATCGCTCATCAACGTGGTAAACGACAACATCAACAAGATAAGCGCCATGCTGCTGCTTTTCAGCGGGCTGCTCTTTTTTGTGTCGTTTGCGCAAATCAACAACACCATACGCCTCTCCATCTACTCGCGTCGCTTCCTGATAAACACCATGAAGCTGGTGGGCGCAACGAGGGCGTTCATTACCCGCCCATTCATCGTCAAAAGCGCGCTTCACGGCTTCATATCGGCAATAGTGGCCATGCTGCTGCTGCTGAGCATGTTTTACCTTGTACGCAGCGAGGTGGGGCACGAAATGCTACAGCTCGTTACGGTAGAAATCATAGGGATACTCTTCCTCTGCCTGCTCGCTGTTGGGGTGGCAACAGGTGTGGTATCAACCTACTTTGCCGTAAACAAATTTCTGGATATGAAACCCGACGACCTGTACTACTAAAAGTTTTCACGGCAAAAAGTTGAGTAAACAAAAAACACAAATAACAAAACAAAAAATATCGTTCACAGCATGTCAAAACAACCATCCAAAGGCACGTCGCCAAAATTCGGCGCTGCCGCCAAAACCGACAAGTCGACCACAGGCTTTGCCCTTGGTCTGCACAACTACAAGCTGATGCTCGCAGGCTTTGTCATCATCGTGGCAGGCTTTGCGCTCATGAGCGGCGGCAAATCGCCCGACCCCGGCGTTTTCAACGCCGACGAGCTGTACAGCTTCCGCCGCATTACGCTTGCGCCCATCGTGGTCATCTTCGGCTTTGCGTTTGAAATTTACGCCATCATGAAGCGTCCGGCAAAGAGCGACAACGGTAAAGCCTGAGCCGAAAATCTAAAAAGTAAAAAAATCAATGAGCATTTTACAAGCCGTTATCGTGGCCATCGTAGAAGGGCTAACGGAGTTTTTGCCCGTTTCGTCCACCGGCCACATGATACTTGCGCAGCACCTGCTGGGCGTTGAGAGTTCGCCGCTGGTGAAGGCGTTCACGGTCAACATTCAGCTGGGGGCTATCCTTTCGGTGCTGGTTTTGTACTGGAAGCGGTTTTTTCAGTCCTTCGACTTTTACGTTGCGCTTTTCGTAGCCTTCCTTCCCGCCGCCGTCATTGGGTTTTTTCTTGGCGATTACATCGACCTGCTGCTCGAGAGCGTGGTGGTGGTGGCCGTCATGCTGGTGGTTGGAGGCGTGGTGATGCTGTTTGTCGACCGCTGGTTTGGCCGTCGGGACAACAACCAGCACATTGGCAGCGGACGCGCGCTCAAGATAGGGCTTGCGCAGTGCATTGCCATGATACCCGGCGTGTCGCGCTCTGCGGCAAGCATTGTAGGCGGCATGGCCACCGGCCTCAGCCGGAAAACAGCCGCCGAGTTCTCCTTTTTCTTAGCCGTTCCCACCATGTTTGCTGCCTCAGCCTACAAGCTGCTCAAGGACTACAAGGTACTCTTTGCCGAAGAGAACGTCAGGGAAAATCTCGTGCTGCTGGGCGTTGGCAATGTGGTAGCGTTTGTGGTAGGCATGTTGGCCATCCGGTTTTTTATTACCTTTCTCACGCGCTACGGGTTCAAGGTTTTCGG
>JAIRSZ010000210.1 GCA_031255195.1 Prevotellaceae bacterium
TTTTGCACAAACTTGCGCACCTTTTCGGCTGCGCTCTCCCTGTCAATATGCTCTTCCTCAGCCACAAGTCCCTCCAACACTCCGTCGTTGGAGCGCAAAAAGGGGCTGAAGATTACGGAAGCTTCAAAGGGAACATCGGCTTTACTTTTTCTCAAAAATGCTCCTACGTCAGGGATAACAACTCGGAGGTTGTCCTCCACAAACTTTCGCAAGTGGTTAATAATCATACTATCTTGATTTATAGAGGTTGCGCATGTATATTTCGCAAAGATAACATTAAATCTTTGGATTACATACAATCTCATAAAAAACTCTCCCGCGCCTCCTGCTCTTGTGCCCTTTGCAGCTCATTTTTCTAACCGTCAGGAACACAAATGTTTTCGCAAAGGTGCAGGCAAAATTGCAAAAAATGAATATCGTATTGCCAAAATCAGGAGGCAGCGATTTTTTTAACAGGAATACCCATTTTTTGGGCGATTCCTTCGTTATGGTTAATGTAAGTTAAACAAATGCGTCGCCACGCAGCGTTTGAAGAACAAGCTGTATTTTTGCCGCCAACGAAAAAAAATGAAAAACATCGCATACATGTTACATGCCTCTTTTTTCAGGGCGGCAGCGTGCCTCACCGCGACGCTCTGGGCGTGCGCCTGCGAACAACAGCTTCCTGACAGCAAGATCCAGGGCAACTTCTACACGCCGCGCTACGCCAACGGCTTTTGCATCGACACGGGCGGAGGTGCAAAAACGCTCACCGTAGTCAACCCTTTCCAAAACTCAAAGGATGTAGCCTACCGCTACGCGCTAAGCGACACGCCCCCCAAGCGCGTCATCTGCATGTCGACTACGCACGTGGCGTTTCTCCGCTTCATTGGCCGCGAGGAGTGCATTGTGGGCGTTTCGGGCGCCGGACGACTCTACGACCCGCTCCTGCTGGCGGCCTGCGCCCGCGGAGACATCAGCGATGTTGGGTACGACAACACCCTCAACATGGAAAAAATCCTCGCGTTGCAGCCCGACGCTATCTTTGCCTACGGCATTGCAGGGGAATTTTCCGCCACCGCCGCCAAGCTGGAGGAGCTTGGGTTGAAAGTAATCTACATTGGCGAGTACACCGAAAACCACCCGCTTGGCAAGGCCGAGTGGGCGGTTGCCTTTGCCGCGCTCTTTGGGTGCGAGCAGCCGACCGTCGAAAAGTTTGCGCAGGTAGCCGCCACCTACGAGGCGGTGAGGGATTCGGTGGTCGCCTCGGGAGCGTCCAAAACCAAAACGCTGCTCAACGCGCCGTGGAGCGACACATGGTTTGTGCCGGGCGCGCAGGGCAACGCCGCGCAGCTGCTGAGCGACGCCGGAGGCGAAAGCGTGATAGCGTTGCGCAACCGGCGCGACAGCTACCCCATAAGCATTGAGCAGGCCTGCCGCAGCGCACAGTCTGCCGACATTTGGCTCAACGTTGGCCAGGCAACAACGCTAAGCGAGCTGCGCGCCATGCACAAGCTGGTGGAAACCATCCCTGCTTTCCGGCGCGGCAGCGTGTACAACAGCACCGCCCGCATGAATCCGCAGGGCGGCAGCGACTTCTTTGAGTCGGGAACGGTAAACCCCCAGCTCATCCTGAAGGACATCGTCAAAATTCTTCACCCTGAGCTGTTCACGAGCGACACGCTCACCTACTACCGGCAGCTGAAGGACGAAACTTCTCTCTAAGCGCAGGAGTCCTCAGCACATGCAGCCGCACTCCAACTTCATTTTTACCTGATTTTACCAACAAAATAACCTCAGCAGCACGTAGTTGAAAATCACTCTACACTTTGCCGCTGAGGTTGTTTTGCTATAAAAATCAGGGGTGAATATGGTATACCTCCTAATTCCTTGATGCGCAGCTATGAGGTACTGCGGGTCAATTGTTCTCCGGCCTGAGCTTGCGCACGGCAGCGCCGGCCTTCCACATTTCGCTGTCGCGCAGCTGGGACAACTCCTCGTTGAGCTTTTCGCGGTAGTCGGGCTTGCTACAGGTCTCAATGGTGCGTCTGGCCTCCGCGCCGGACGCTACGCTCTTGTACAAATCCTCGAACACCGGAAGCGTGGCGGCGTAAAACTTGTGCCGCCAATCGAGCGCGCCGCGCTGCGCGGTGGTGGAGCAGTTGGCGTACATCCAATCCATGCCGTTCTCGGCCACCAGCGGCATCAGGCTTTGAGTAAGCTCCTCCACCGTCTCGTTGAAAGCTTCGCTGGGCGAGTGCCCGTTTTTGCGGAGCACGTCGTACTGCGCCTGAAAAATACCCTGTATGCAGCCCATGAGCGAGCCGCGCTCGCCCGTGAGGTCTGAGAAAACCTCCTTCTTAAAGTCGGTCTCAAAAAGATAGCCCGACCCAACGCCAATACCCAACGCCAAGCACCTTTCTTTTGCCTTGCCGGTAGCGTCCCTGTAGATGGCGTAGCTTGAGTTGAGACCCTTGCCGGCTATAAACATGCGGCGCAGCGATGTGCCCGACCCCTTGGGGGCAACCAGAATAACGTCCACGTCTGCGGGCGGATCAATGTGCGTTTGCTCGTTAAACGTAATGCCAAAGCCGTGCGAAAAATACAGAGCCTTGCCGGTGGTAAGATGCGGCTTGAGCTTAGGCCAGGTTTCAATTTGCCCTGCATCGGAGAGCAGGTACTGAATGATGACGCCCCGCTGCGCGGCCTCCTCTATCTCGAACAGGGTTTTGCCGGGCGTCCACCCGTCGGCAACCGCCTTGTCCCAGCTCTTGCCACCCTTGCGCTGCCCCACAATTACGTCGAAGCCGTTGTCGCGCAGGTTGAGCGACTGCCCTGGCCCCTGCACCCCATAGCCGATAACGGCAATGGTTTGGTTTTTGAGCACCTCACGTGCCTTTTCCATTGGAAATTCGTCGCGCGTTATCACATCTTCTACAACGCCGCCAAAGTTGATTTTTGCCATAGTTTACTTGTTTGTTTTTGTGTTACTGTTCACGGTATTTTTTCACTCTTTTCGCATCTTTGATGACAGCTGCCATCAAAGGTTGCTTACGTGGCAAAGGTAATACATGCTTTCCACATTCGCAAAAAGCGCTAAGCATCTAACATTTTCCTCACCTCGTCCTCCACCAGCCGCGCAAAGTCGGCTATTTTCATTGCGCCTTTGTCGCCTTCACCCTGCCGCCGCACGGCAACGGAGCTGTCGGCGGCCTCCTTTTCGCCTACCACAAGGAGGTAGGGGATGTGGTGCAGCTCGTTGTCGCGTATTTTTTTTCCTATCTTTTCGTTGCGGTCGTCCACGTGGGTGCGCACGCCAGCCTCGTTGAGGCGCGCTGCCACCTCTGCCGCGTAGGAGTTGTACTTTTCGCTGATAGACAGCACCACCGCTTGCTCCGGCGTGAGCCAGAGGGGGAACTTGCCAGCGGTGTGCTCAATGAGCACCGCCAGAAAGCGCTCCATTGAGCCAAAGGGTGCGCGGTGAATCATCACCGGACGGTGGCGCTTGTCGTCCGCGCCGATGTACTCCAGCTCAAACCTGTCGGGCATGTTGTAGTCCACCTGAATTGTCCCCAGCTGCCACTTGCGGCCAATAGCGTCGCGCACCATGAAATCGAGCTTGGGGCCATAAAAGGCAGCTTCGCCGTAGGCCACCACCGTTTTCAGGCTTTTTTCGGCGGCAGCTTCTATGATGGCGCTTTCAGCCCTGTCCCAATTCTCGTCGCTGCCGATGTACTTTTCGCGGTTGACCTTGTCGCGCAGCGATACCTGCGCCGTGTACTCCTGAAAGTCGAACAGCTTAAAGATGTACAGGATGATGTCTATCACCTTTTTGAACTCGTCCTTGATTTGGTCTTGGGTGCAAAAGATGTGGGCGTCGTCCTGCGTGAATCCGCGAACGCGCGTCAACCCGTGCAGCTCGCCGCTCTGCTCGTAGCGGTACACCGTGCCGAACTCCGCCAGCCGTATGGGTAGCTCCTTGTACGAGTGTGGCTTGCTGCGGTAAATTTCGCAGTGGTGCGGGCAGTTCATGGGCTTGAGGAGGAACTCCTCGTTTTCGTCGGGCGTTTTGATAGGTTGAAACGAGTCTGCGCCGTACTTGGCGTAGTGCCCCGATGTTACGTAGAGGTGCTTGTGCCCGATGTGCGGCGTGATGACTTGCAGGTAGCCGTACTTTTTCTGCACGTTTTTCAAAAAATCTTCGAGCCTGAGCCGCAGCGCAGCGCCCTTTGGCAGCCATATCGGTAGCCCCTGCCCCACCTTTTCGGAGAAGGTGAACAGCTCCTGCTCGCGGCCTATCTTGCGGTGGTCGCGACGCTTGGCCTCCTCCAGCAGCTTGAGGTAGTCGTCCAGCAGGCTTTGCTTCGGGAAGGAAATGCCGTAGATGCGGGTGAGCATTTTGTTTTTTTCGCTACCGCGCCAATAAGCGCCGGCGATGGCGGTGAGCTTCACCGCCTTCACAACGGACGAATCTACGATGTGCGGCCCCCGACACAAGTCGGTGAACGAGCCGCAGGTGTAGAAGCTGATAGTGCCGTCCTGCAGCTCGCCGGTCAGCTCCGCCTTGTAGATTTCGCCCTTGTCGGCAAATGTTTTGAGCGCTTCGGACTTGGAGACGTCGCGGCGGACAAAGGTCTGCTTTTCGCGCGCCAGCTCCAGCATTTTCTTTTCAATCTTTTCCAAATCGGCCTCCACAATGGGCTGCGGAGGGTCTACGTCGTAGTAGAAACCGTTTTCAATGGCGGGGCCAATGCCAAACCTGATACCCGGAAAAAGCAGCTCCAGCGCCTCGGCCATCAGGTGCGAGGAGGAGTGCCAAAAGGCGTGCTTGCCCTCGGGGTCGTCAAACTTGTGGAGCTTGAGCGTGGCATTGCCAACAATGGGAAAGCGCAGGTCTTGCAGCTCGCCGTTCACGGTAGCGCTCAGCGTCTCGGCAGCCAGCCGCGGGCTAATGCTTTCGGCAACCTGTAGCGGCGTTACGCCACCTTCGTACTCGCGCACGCTACCGTCGGGAAAAGAAATCTTTACCATTAAAAATAAAATTAAATATTATATTCTCCCTGATTTGCCATTAAATCGTCGTAAAATTTGGTGTAGCTGGTTTGCATGTAAGGCAGCAACCAAAAATATCCGATACCCAGCGTAAGGACGCCGAGCAATATCCAGCCAATGAAGCGCAACCCAAGGCAAAATAGCTTCCACTTGTAGCCCCGCATCATATTTTTGCTCCTGCGGAGGGCTTCCATTGCGCTAATCTCAGGATTGTCGGCAATAATGTAAAATACCTGCGAGTAGGCCAGATATGCAATAATGCCCGGCACAATGAGCAGCAGCGTCCACAAAAACACAAAAATAAATACCAAAAAGTTAGCAACCAGCGCTGTGGTATAGGAGTTAAACCCTTTAAAGAGCAAGTCGAGGGAAACCTTTTCGCCTCTCGACAAGGCGAGGTAAAACATGATAAACCCCAAGGTAAACGGGGGAATTACCAGCAACATTACAGCGTACTGGAAAATCTGCTGGAGAACTATATTGTCCCAAACTCCACCAACGACGGTAATAGAGCCGACAAGTCCACAGATAGCACCATACGCCAAGGTACTGCACACTGCTATGCCCCATTTACCTGACAGGGAAGCGCAGGCCTGCGCCATCAACACTTTGTTTTTCGTAATCATGATTTTGTGGTTTTAAAAGATACTTAAAAATACCGTTAGCTCACTTCAAATGGAAATGGTGGGACAAAGGTAAAGATTGTTTGGAAAACAGCAAAATCTTTTTTTAATTGTCCGCATCTGCAAAGCTATTTTTCTTTCAATCGCTGAATATAGATTATTTCAAATTTAATGAAAAATTGATATGCTTCCCTCTGCGAGACTTACAGAACGCCGGATTGCACGCTGGTATGCGACTGATGCTAAGCGCTCTCAGCCCTTGATGCGCATTTGCATGGAATTTTGTCGTACATCCCACAGTAAAAAAATCTTTTATCTGTAAAAGATTTATCGTACATTTGCTGCCGAATGAAACTTAGGGAATCGTAGCATGTTACTCACACCCACGCGGCATGGCCTTCGTGTAATGCTGCAAGGCAAGGCGGCGATTCTCTGCCGGAAAACAGCGTTTAGCTGTCTACGCTGTGATTTCTCCTGATTTGAAATCACAAGAAGCATATAAATCACAAGAAGCACAGCGTAGACGGTGCATTGCTCAAAATAATTACCCCCCACGGGAAGTATGGAAAACTTTTGTAAGCCGAAAAAAATATGTCAAAAATAGGAGTATTTGTCTGCCACTGCGGTGAAAACATTGGCGCTACGGTTGAGTGCGCCCAAGTTGCGGCGGAAGCCTCAAAAATTGACGGCGTAGCCGTGAGCGTTGACTACAAGTACATGTGCTCCGACCCCGGTCAAACGCTCATCAAGGAGGCCATCAGGGAAAAGGGGCTGACGGGCGTGGTGGTTGCCGCCTGCTCGCCGCGTATGCACGAGCCTACCTTCCGCAAAGCCTGCGCCGAGGCCGGGCTAAACCCCTACATGTGCGAAATGACCAACCTCCGCGAGCACTGCTCGTGGGTGCACGAAAAGGGCGAGGCTACCACCGAAAAAGCCCTGGGGCTTGTCCGCATGTTAGTCGAAAAGGTCAAGCGCAACAGGCCGTTGGACGCTATCAGAGTGCCCATCGCAAAAAAAGCGCTGGTGATTGGCGGCGGCATTGCCGGTATTCAGGCTGCGCTGGACATTGCCAACGCCGGACAAAAGGTGATCCTGGTGGAAAAAGAGCCGTCCATCGGCGGGCACATGTCGCAGCTCTCGGAGACCTTCCCCACGCTCGACTGCTCGCAGTGCATCCTCACGCCGCGCATGGTCGACGTGGCGCAAAACCCCAACATCACGCTGCACACCTACGCCGAGCTGGAAAAGCTGGAGGGCTTCATCGGTAACTTCAAGGCAACCATTCGCCTCAAATCAAAAAGCGTAGACCACAAAAAGTGCACCGGCTGCGGCCTGTGCTCCACCAAGTGCGCATCGCGAAAAATACCGAGCGAGTTCAACGAAGGGCTGGGGCTGCGCAGCGCCATCTACACGCCCTTTCCGCAGGCCGTGCCCAACAAGCCGGTGATAGACAGGGCAAGCTGCCTGTACTACAAAAAGGGCAGGTGCAAGGTGTGCGAAAAGGTATGCCCCACGAGCGCCATAGCGTTCGACCGCGAGGATGAGTTTGTCACTGAGGACGTTGGCGCTGTTGTGGTGGCTACGGGATTCAGCGTGCTCAAGCCCGATTTTTTCCCCGAATACGGCTACGGAGCGTACAAGGACGTTATCACCGGCTTGCAGTTCGAGCGGCTGGCCTCGGCGTCGGGGCCTACGCTGGGCGAAATACGCCGCCCCTCGGACGGGACAACGCCCAAAAAGGTTGTATTCATAGCCTGCGCCGGATCGCGCGACCCGGCCAAGGGTATTCCGTACTGCTCGAAAATATGCTGCATGTACACCGCCAAGCACGCCATGCTCTACCGGCACAAGGTGCACGACGGCGAGCCATACGTGTTCTACATGGACATTAGGGCAGGCGGAAAGAGCTACGAGGAGTTTGTCCGCCGCGCCATTGAGGAGGACGGGGCGAACTACATTCGCGGACGGGTGGCGCGTGTTTACGAAAAAAACGGCAAGCTGGTGGTCTGCGGGGCAGATACGCTGCTGGGCGGCAGGCCGGTGGAGATAGAGGCCGACATGGTGGTGCTTGCCACCGCAGGCGTTGCCAATCAAGGCTCTGAGGAGCTTGCCCAAAAGATGCACGTGTCATACGACGCTTACAAGTTCTTTGCCGAGGCGCACCCCAAGCTCAAGCCTGTGGAGACAAATACCGCCGGCATATACCTGTGCGGAGCTTGCCAGGCGCCCAAAGATATACCCGAAACCGTAGGCATGGCGTCGGGTGCAGCGGCCAAGGTCATTGGGCTGTTTGCGAACAGCGAGCTGACGCGCGAGCCGCTGGTGGCCGTAGTAAACCGCACCCCGCCGCCGGAATTTTCGACCTGCGTGGGCTGCTTCATGTGCGAAACAGCCTGCCCCTACCAGGCCATTGGGCGCGAGGAGATAAAAGACAGAGCAGGTAACACCATCAAGGTTGTTGCAAAGGTCAACCCCGGGCTTTGCCAGGGGTGCGGCACGTGCGTATCGTTTTGCCGCTCAAAATCCATAGACATACAGGGATTCTCAAACGAGCAGATGTACGCCGAAGTAATGTCTGCCATGGTATAGCGCAGGCAGCCGCACCTCTAACTTTTAGCCCTTAGCTTTGCCTGAGCTGTGATTTTTTTGATTTTGGTGATTTACGGTGATGGCTGGCGCACCACTTTCCGCCACTTCTGCCTCCTTCCTCCCTTTCCCACCGCGTGTCCCCTCTCTCCCGTCATTCCGTAGCGCAGCGGAGAAACCTCAGCCCGTAGCTGCCGACGAGCGATGGCATTACCTGCACCTCATTTCCACCTAATTTTATCAACAAAACAACCTCAGTAGCAGCAGGTTGCAAATAATTTCCCAAACCTCATTACCTCATTGCCGTCGACAGCTACAATTGCTTGCCGCCGCAGGTAGGGGCTGAGGTTCCTCCGCTCCGCTCGCTCGTGCCTCGCGCGCTCCGCTGCGGAATGACGGGGAGGGGGTGGAGACGCGCGGTGGGAAAGGGAGGAAGGAGGCGGCGGAAGAAGGCGGAAGTGACGCACCGGCAATCACCGGCAATCACCGTAAATCATCGTAAATCATCGTAAATCATCGTA
>JAIRSZ010000186.1 GCA_031255195.1 Prevotellaceae bacterium
TTTGGATTATTAGGTTAAACATTCAACTGTATGCAGGCCTCAAAGGTAAGTTAAATTGGTCAATTTTGCAATACCGTATGCGTTGCCGTTAGCTGTGCCTTGACTGCTGTAGCGTTTATGTCAATAAAATCAGCCCGTAGCTGCCGATGAACGGGGGCGTCGTCTGTACCTCATTTTCACCTATTTTTTCAATAAAATAACCTCATTAACAGCATATTGTAAATAATTTCTCCAATCTCATTACCTCATTGTCATCGGCAGCTGCGGTCGCTTGCCGTCACGGGTAAGGGCTGAGGTTCCTCCGCTTCGCTCGCTCGTGCCTCGCGCGCTCCGCTACGGAATGACGACGACGGCTGCTGCTGCGCGCGCGTGAAAAAATCGTTATATTACGCTGTACCTCAGCAGATTTGCATTTTCTGCCTCACGCTGTCTTCTTTTTGAACGAGGTCTTTGGTTCAACGCCGTCCAGCAGCCGCCGAATATTCTTGCGGTGCGTGTAGAACAGCAGGAGGCAGACAACCACCACAAAGATGCGGATGGAAAGCATTGGCTCGTGCAACAGAAAAATGACGACTAACGGAAAGGATAGCCCTGCGCACAGGGAGCTGAGCGATACGTAGCGCGTGAGGGCAAAAACAAGCATAAAAACGACCAATGCCGCCAGCGCGCCGAGCGGCTGTATGGCAACGGCCACGCCCAGGGTGGTGGCCACGCCCTTGCCGCCGCGAAACCCCGCAAACACAGGGTACATGTGTCCGGTTATGGCCAGCAGCCCGTAGACAATTTTCACTATGCCAAAAGCTTCGGTGTTGTGGTCAATTCCCGGAATGAGGCATGCCGCCAACGCTGCCAGCAGCCCCTTGAGCGTGTCGACGGCAAAAACGGGTATGGCCGCCTTCACGCCCAGCACGCGGAGCACGTTGGTTGTGCCCGCATTTCCGCTGCCATGCTCGCGCACGTCAACGCCGTAGAACGATTTGCCTATCCACACAGCACTGGGGATAGACCCCAGCAGATAGGCTACAGCCCCCAGAAAAACAGTGACAATAACAAGTATCATGGGTTTAGCGATAATTTTACAGTTTTCACTTCATTTGTCGGCAAATGTAGGGATTTTTTTGGTCAGCAGGTACGATTTTGTATCGGGGGTAAGTTTTAACTTATCAAGGTCGAGGTTGGTGAGTAGCGTCACCCCCGGACGCTTTCCCCTTTCGAGCGAGCCGAGGGAATGCTCCATCCCCAGAGCCGTTGCGCCGCCAAGGGTAGCCCAGCGCAGCGTTTCGCTCAGCGGAACATCGGGGAAGCGCTCTGCGAGTAGCTTGAGCTCCTCCAGCAGGTTGGGGCTTGCGCCGGAGGCAAGGCTGTCGGTGCCAAGGGCAATGTTAGCGCCCTTAGCGCGCAGCATCCGCAGCGGCGGCAGGCGACGCTCGATGTACAAGTTCGACGTAGGGCACAGCACCCACGAGATACCTTTGCAGCGCACGGCCGCCGCCGCGTCGTAGTCGGCGGCGGTGGTGCAGGTGTTGTGCACCAGCAGCAGCCGCTGCCCCTCGGCCACATGCCGCAGGGTGCAGTGGATGGAGGATTTGCCGACAGGCGGCATTGGGGTTAGCCCCATGCTCAGAAACAGCTCGTGCAGCGAGCCTCCACCCTTCTCAAACATCAGATTTTCGTCGGCGCACTCCTGGTTGTGCACGCTCCAGAAGGCGCTGCCCTGCGCCAGCGCGTCGTACATTTCGGGCAGGGTTGAGTACGGCGCGTGGGGGGTTAGCGACGCCGACAGGCCGAGCCTTTCCGCCTCCGCCGCCAGCATCCGCGCAGAGCGCACGCCGGAGGCAACATCCTCGCGGCGCAGGCCGTAGCGCTCAACAAAGGTGTGGTAAAAAACGGGGCTGCCTGCCTTTACCTCAAAGGTAAGCCTGTGGTTGGAGACGTCGCCCACAGCCACCGTTCCAGCGGCGTAGAGTTGCGCGTCGGCGAGGCTGGCGGCGCGGTGCGCCTGCTCGTCGGTGAACTTGGCGCGGTGCGCGGCGAGACCGGCAATAAATCCCGCCAGCCCCGCGCCCTGCGGCGCTGCGCCCTTGAGGTGCGACAGCTCAAGGTGGCAGTGCGCGTTGACGAAGCCGGGCGTTAGCGCGCCGCTGTAAAACTCCACGCCTTCGCTCTCCTCCGGCTCGCTGCCGGAGGGCGCGGATACGTCGAGCACCTCGCCGCTGTCGTCAAGGGTGATGATACCGTTGCGTATGGGAGGGCTGCTTACCGGAAGTATGTAGTGGGCTGATATTCTTCGCATTGCGGAGCGTCGGTTGTCTTATGGTTGGGGTGTAACGTCTTCGTCGGAAGGCAGAAAGCGCAGCTTGATACCTTTTGCGGCAGCGTGGCGGGGCAGGATGTCCAGCGAATCGCTGTCGCGGTTGAACACGTAGCCGCGCACGTGGGTGGCGGCGCTATCGCGGTTGGCAATGGCGAGCGAGTAGTCTCTTCCGTCCTCGCCGTGCTGCACCTCCTGCTCCACCTGTAGCAGCACCGAGTCGACAGCCTCTGCGTACAGGTACATGGTCATCCGCGGTCGGGTTGCCGAATCGCCGCCGTAGAGCGCAACGTTTGCCTCCAAAATGTACTCGCCCAACCCTTCTACGGGAATGGAAAACGGCAGGCGCGAGGTGTCGTTGTCGCTGCCGGAGAACGTGTACTCCTCCTCCTGCGTCCAGCGATTTTGCTGACTGTGGAGATCCTCCACCCTGCTGCGCGCGCGGCTTTGCTGCTTCTCCAGCTGCTTGCAGACCTTGTCGTAAAGCTTCTCAGACTTGCTCTTGGAAGCGCCGTAGCGCGTCAAGGTGCTGTAGAGCTGTTCGGTTGTGTAGCCGTACTTGTCAAGTATGGCCACGTACACGGCTGTGGAGTCAGGCCGCCACGAGAGCTGCGCCGACAGGCGCGTTTCCTCCAGCAGCGCATCGGTCAGGTGCATTTCTGCGAGTATTTTTACCAGCTTGCGCTCAGGAATATGCTTTTTGCCTTCGCACGCCGCCACAGCGAGGAGGAAAAGCAGCCCGAAGGCAAAGTGTGAGAATCGTTGCATGGTCAGCTTTTATTTTACGCCGCAAATGTACGCAAAAAATTTCACTCGGCACACGAAAAAATGGGAGCGATGAGAGGAGTTGGCCTAAAGCAGCCTGTTTTTAACCAGCGAGTAGCCCAGCGCCCACTCCACGTAGTCGGCCTTTGCGCCGTGCGCTTTGATGGCAACACCGGCAAACAGGCGGTTGGAGAGATACCACCTCACGCCCACGCGCTCGTATATCACCGGCTTTATGGGGTTGTCGCCCACGCGCCCAAACGGGTACACCCCCAGGTTGGCAATCATCCACACCTGCTTGTAGCCCGCCTCGTGCGCAAGGTAGAGGCCGAGCGCCATGTTGTCGGACATGGAGGTGCTGACGTTTCCCCTGCCTTCCTGCTTAGCGCGATGCCGGAGCACGTACTCGCCGTAGTCGAAGTAGAAGAAATCTGCCCCCACCCCAAGCTTTCGTCGAAAGCTGGTTTGCACCAGCGCCGCCGACGAGAGCGTGAGGCAACGCCAGCGTCGTCCGCTGCGCGGGTTGCTTCTGTCAAAATCCACGTCGAGCATTCGCACGCCGCCCCCGCCGTACACGTACCACTCAAGCGTTTTTTCCCACGGCGGAATAGGCGTTCGGAGGTAGGCCTTGTCGCTGCGCCGGAAGGAGTTCCACTGGTAGGCAAGCGTCCCCGACAGCAGGTTGATGCCGCTGTTGGGCTTTTGGTATGACCCGTTCGAGAAGTGCTGGTAGCTGAAGTTTGCCGACAGAGCGCTGTGCCGAGGCAGCAGGAACGACACGTCGAGCGACAGGTCGATGTAGGCGTTTTGCTTGCTTCCTATCAGCACGTTGAAAGGCGCTTCATTGGGGTCGTAGGCGTTGAAGTTGTACGAGAGCCCCGCGCTGATGGAGTAGCCCACCGTCCACCACTTGCTGCGGTAGACGGGCGAGCCGAAAAAAACGTAAACCGCCGCAGGCTTGCCAAAGCCCGTTTTAGCGTCGCTGTTCATGATGATGCCGTTCATGTTGCCCATGTAGTAGCCCAGCCCGTAGTGCGGGTAGCGGTACAGCGCGTCAAAGAGGTTACCGGCGCTGTTGTCGGTTTGCCGCCCAATGCGGACGTCCGCGCCCATGTAGTAGTTCTGAAAAATTTTTTTGCCGGGAGAAAGCAGGAGGCTTCCCTGGCGCACCAGCGCCGAAATGTAAATCTGTCGCGGCTGGCGCGCGGTATCAGTCCGCAATGCCGACAGCGCCGCAGGGCACGTCAGCAGCAAAAGTGCAAAAAAAGAAGCGTATCGAATCATGTGGTCTCAAGTAACAAAAAAGGCTGCAAAAGCATCTAAATTTCGGGGGCAAAGGTATACTTTCCGGCAAGCACGAATTTTGGTTTTTCGACCAGGCGGCGCAACTTCTCGACCAAACGGGGCTACCCCCCGACCGGCACGCCTTTGTCAGGTAAGCTCTCGCCTGCGACGAGCCTGCCCATGCTTCTTGCCCTTGAGCGGCCGCCGCCGCTTGCCGCCTTCTGTGTCGGACGCCACAGCAATACCAAAACTCACATCAAACCATAGCTTACGTAAAGATTGCCAATAAAATACATTTACATTTCATTTTGACGCCGTCTGGTATAAAACGCCGTCAAAGGCAGAAAAAGTATTTTCGCGCTTTTCTTTTTTATTGTGTATTACAGCAAAATAACAGACTTCGGGCGGCCGAAAAGCAGCCAATCTACGCCCATAGCACACACGAACACGCTGCAAACGCTCCTACCAATGCGGCAAGCGATAGCTGAGCAACCTTTTTGCGAAGGAAAAATGTTTTGAATTTGCCTGCTCTCTTTAGCTTTTCGGCGTTGTGCCTTTGCACAAAAATTTCAACGGCGCAAAGGTATTGCTCCTACCCGTTTTGTAGCGCATAAACGTGTTTGATAATCCCGACAGGAGTGTGCGATTGTTCCGACGGAAGAATGTAAAGACTTGAAGTACAGGATTGTAAAGGGAAAAGAAAAAAAGGGCGGTAAGCCCTTTACATTGAAAATGGTGCATTAAAACACTGCCGCAATTTTCCGAATTTTGGCAAGACGCTTTGAAAACGTTTTGTCCCTTTTTACGGTCAGCATATTGTACCGTGTTTGCATTTTAAGCAGCGGCTCGGCGGGTAAATCCAGCACGGCCTCTATGAGCAGCGCAAATTCGGTATTCAACGGCCTTTTGGCGTTCAATACTTCGTTGAGCTGCGTATATGGCACGCCCATTTCGGAGGCAAGCTTTCGCTGCGAAATGCCGCGATACTTAACTTCATCTTTCAACACTTCGCCCGGATGCGTGGGATAAGCCGGTTCGAGGTTGTTGGCAATCATGTCTGGAGCAACGCCTCCAGCAGAGATTTTTTTTCTTACTTTAGCTGTATTTACTGATTGAACTTGCGCTTCCATATCGTATAATTTGACATGGCGAAGATAGGTATTGTTTCTGTATCCACAAAAAAGTGAATACGCGGAGGGCACGAGGCACAAGCGCGCGGATAAGCTATCGTTCCCCTACAGAGCCTGCCCAAGTGCAGCTGCGAGGCTTGTAGCAACACGGCGACGTTTTGCCGTGCAATATTTTCACAGATAAAAAAATACCTTCAACAGGGTATTTTTTTATCTGATAATTAGCCCTACTTTTGCAGGAGTATGCTATCAGCACGCTTTGCCAAGCTATAGCAGCAAAGGTTTTGACCATAAACAATTAGTTTTCAGCTCGTAAAAGTCCGCAAATGGCGCAGGCCGACGTGAAAAAAACGTGCAAATTTGCGTAAGCTTGCGTGAAGCTGCGGACTTTTTTACCAGACAATAAAACAAACCATGAATTTTACAGAAGACCAAATAAGCAGGTACAGCCGCCACATTCTGCTTCAGGACGTTGACGTGGAAGGTCAGGAGCGCATTTGCAGCGGGAAGGTGCTGGTGGTGGGCGCGGGTGGACTTGGCTCGCCGGTGGCCCTATACTTGGCGGCAGCCGGCGTGGGCGTTATCGGCATTGTCGACGGCGACGCGGTGAGCTTGAGCAACCTCCAGCGGCAAATTATCCACTTCACGCCGGACGTGGGGAAGCCCAAAGTTACCTCTGCCAAAGAAAAAATCAACAGGCTAAACCCCGACGTTGAGGTCGTTACCTACAAAACGTTCCTCACAGCCGAAAATGCGCAGGAGATTATTCGGGACTACGACTTTGTGGTGGACGCTGCCGACAACTTCCCCACGAAGTTTCTGATAAACGACGCCTGCGTCATCGTCGGGAGGCCGTTTTCGCACGGAGGAGTCCTGCGCTTTGAGGGTCAAACGCTGACGTACCTGCCGGGAGCGCCCTGCTACCGCTGCCTTTTCCACTCCCCGCCCCCGCCCAACACCGTCCCCACCTGCTCGCAGGCGGGCGTGATGGGGGTTGTCGCCGGTATGCTGGGCGTTATTCAGGCGGCGGAGGCGCTCAAGTACCTCACGGGGGTGGGCGAGCTGCTCACCGGCAAGCTCCTTTCGTTCGACGCAAAAACAATGGAGTTCAGAAAGATGGAAACGAAGCGATCGGATACCTGTCCGGTTTGCGGGAACAATCCTACAGTAACAAAGCTAATTGATTATGAACAAGCGGACTGCGATGTATCCGACCGCACAAAAAACTAAAAAAAAGAATGGCAGACGACAAGCAAGCAAAAAAGCTGTCCATCATCGCCTTTAGCGGCGATTTCGACAAGCTCACGGCCGTATTTACGCTGGCTACGGGGGCGGCGGCCGTGGGGTACGAGGTAAACCTTTTCTTCACGTTCTGGGGATTGGACGCCATCAAGGTTAAGCAGGGACGCTCCCCTGTGGGCAGAGGCTTTTTGCCGAAGGTGTTCGGCGTTATGATGGGCGGGCTGAAAGCCGCGCCGGTGAGCCGACTCAACTTTTTGGGTATCAGCCCAAAAATCTTTCGCCACCTGATGCGAAAAAACAACGTGGCCACGCCGGAGGAGCTGGTGGAGGCCGCCAAGCAGCTGAACGTTAACTTTTACGCCTGCGAAATGGCTATGCACGTTTTAGGCCTGCAAAAAAGCGACTTCATCCCCGAAGTAAAGGACGTGCTGGGCGTGGCCTCGTTCCTGACCCTGTCGGAGGGCGGGCAAACCCTGTTCATTTAGCGGCAAGCTCACCGGCCTGCAAGGTTTGCAAAAGCCGCGAGCTGAAAAAATCCACACAATCCACATAATCCGCATGGCAACATACAGCTTGGACATAACCGGGGAGCATTGCCCCATGACCTTTGTAAAGACAAAAATTGAGCTGAATAAGCTCCAAAAGGGCGACGTTCTGAATGTGCAGGTGGCCGAAGGCGAGCCGCTGGAAAACATCCCAAAAAGCGCCTCGGAGCAAGGGTTTAACGTCCTGTCGGTGGAGAAGACCGAAACTCCGGGCATTTACAGCATCAGAATAGAAAAGTAACCGTTTTGCGGAGCAAGCGAAGCTCAAAGCGCGGGGTTTCCTTGCGCTCTTTGCGAAAAAACCTTTGCACCCTTTGCGGTGAAAAAGTTTTTTCTAACCGCAAAGTACGCAAAGGGAAAAACGGAAAGTACGCAAAGGCAGGTTATACAAAGTCTCTTGCTCCTGCTGATTTCCTTGCGCTCTTTGCGAAAAACCTTTGCGCCCTTTGCGGTGAAAAAGTTTTTTCTAACCGCAAAGTACGCAAAGGCAGGTTATATAAACCCAAAATGTCCATTAGAATATAGCTGGTTGATAGTAAACATTTGTCATTCCATATTTTCTAATGGACGCCATTAGAAAACTGTATTTGTAATTTGCTCATAGTAAGCAAAATATCGTGCATTAATTCGTCGAAAATCAACTCTTGTTTTATGAATT
>JAIRSZ010000008.1 GCA_031255195.1 Prevotellaceae bacterium
GTCGCCTAAAGAATAAGTGTTTGTATTGTAATTTGAAGAATCCGTATCTTGATTATTGACAACAAAAGCGATAGCCCCACCTGCAATGATTAATATCAATGCAAGAATTCCAATCAAACAGTTGCTGCCTTTCGGCTTTTGAGGTGCAGGTTGTTGAATATTTGACTGATTACTTGGCTGATTTATTCTGATAATCGTGCCGTCATCTCCAATTTTGAAGGCATCGCTTCTTTTTCCGATATTTCTTTTATCCATATTTTACTTTATAGTTTGTCTATTATAATAGCAATCCAAACGGCTAAAAAGATAGCCCCGCCTGCAATGATTAATATCAATGCAAGAACTCCAATCCAACCGTTGCTGCCTTTCGGCTTTTGAGGTGCAGGTTGTTGAATATTTGACTGATTACTTGGCTGATTTATTCTGATAATCGTGCCGTCATCTCCAATTTTGAAGGCATCGCTTCCTTTTCCGATATTTCTTTTATCCATATTTTTACGTTGTCAAAAAATGTACTATTTCTCTTGCTTTTGATTTGGTAAAACCGCGTGCCGCAACCCTGTGTCCGCCGTAACTTTCTATAACTACATCGGCAAAGAATATCCCTGCACTCACATACACGCTCGCAATATTTTGTCGTGCAATTACGGTGGATTGATAACCGAAAACCGCACCTTTGTAACAGGTTACATTCATCGGGTCTATTTCCAGCTTGTCGGGAAACAGCGTGTTGTCATCTGACGATATTCTGCTTGCGGTATACGTCGGCATATTCTTCCGTTTTAATTTCTAATTCTGTACATATCTCAAAGTATTCATCAAATCGGGTATATCACCTGCATACTTCCAATTATTCGGGTTATTGACTGCCAACGGCGTATTTTCCCGAATATCCATAACTGCCAACTCTTCAATCGTAAGCGGACCGTATAATTGATTGTTTTCCCGGTAATAATAAGTTGCTGTGAAAATATCTATTGAGTTTGAGCTTCTGTTTGTCGTTCCCATTGGCGAATTGCTATATTGTTGTTGTAGGCGTTCTAACTTACTTAATTCTATTTGTATGAATATCAATTTGAATAAATGCACAACAAACATTATCGCAGCAAGCAGCAGCGCAAGAAAAAAATAACAGACACATTTCAGCACAAAACCAATTGCACCTGTATCAAGCGAAGTTCCTTCAAACAAGTTTGTCATCCACGCAGGACGAACATTTGATTGAAATATAGCGCCGAAACCCAAAGTACAAACTACTATGAGCGAGGCGTTCCGTTTATGTTTTAATTCTTCTATTCTTGTCATCTGTTCTGAATATTTTCGTATGAAATAGCCTGGTAACAATCTATCTGACAATTCAGATTTCCACGTATACAACTCCGGCAAGTTGTCCTACAGCTGTATCCATGACGGCGTTTCGCTACTTATTCTTGATTTGTTGCCTCTTAAAAAGAGGTAAGTGGAAAAATAAATTATCAAGAATAGCACAAATCGCCATTTTTCTTCTTAAATATTTGTTGTTTTGCCATTTAGTATGATTTCTTCATTTTTTTACTTATTGGCAAAAAATTACACATGTAAGTAAGTGGGGCAAAATTACTATTTTTCCGACTATTAAATTCTCTTCTGTTTTTTTTTTTTTTGTAATTTTTCGCACTATTTTCGCTTTTTTATTACAAAAACCGTTTTGTTACTAACAAAAATTTCCATTTCCCCATTTGGGGAATTTGAGAAAATTTGAGAGAAATGGGAAAAATTGTTACTTTTTTCGGTAGTTTTCGTACAATTCGCTCAATCAGGCGGCTTTACAGGTTATAATTTCTATTTTTTCGGGAGAGGGTGGATACTAAGCGATTTTGCCACTTTTCCCAACACCGGCACTTTAAAAATCCACAAATTACAATGCAATCAGGGATAAATTGTTGCAAGTTTCATATTGTAACAATGGGTGTTGCGAGCAAATTTCAGTCCTGCCTTTACTCACTTGCATTTTTTCTAATGGTGTTTGTGAACTCGCTACGCTCGGTTCAGGCAGAGAAGAATTGTGGCGTTCTTCCCCGCAGATTGTTGATATGTGATTATTTAAATATTGATTTTCAGGAAATTACGAACAAAAATCAGCATTTTTGTTAAGCAAATGTCCTGAAAGAGCGTAATTTTTACCCTCTCTTTTGGAAAATTTTTAGGGCATCCCAATGTCAAAGTCAGGAACAGTAGGGCGATGCCGTAAATTTACTGCTTCATTGGAGCTGCGAAATGGCATGTATCTTCCGTTGCAAAACAGGAAAATGGGGAGGCACGTACTTCTACTTTACACTTCCGAAAAGTCGGCAAAAACGGGGGTTTTCGCAGGTGGCTGCCAAATTCCTGAGCCTCCCTCTATCGGCCTGTCCATCGCCCGCTTTCCTTCACCATTTTCTTCACCTCGCTGCTGAATTTTTGCTGCCGCAGCAGATGTTCCAGCGTCAAGTGCATACGGTAACGCCAATAGTGATGTGGGTTGCTCGGCAGGTTGATGCGCTCTGCGCGAGGGTCGCTGCGGCGCAGGCTGCCGTCGATGGCCAGCAAATCCTGTAGCGGGAAAACCGCCCACAGGGAGGGAGCGTTGAGGTGCAGCAAAATTATTTCGCGCGCCACCCACGGCTCGCAGGTGGCGGGCGCTTCGCCGTCGTGGTGGAGCGTCTGGTTGTAGAAGCGTTGCGTGGCGCTCCTGTCCTCCTCCCACCATTCGCGCAGCCCGCTGGTGTCGTGGCTTCCCGGGCTGCACACCGACAGGTAGGGGGCGCGGTCGAGCGGGGCAAACTCCACGCTGCTGTCGTTGGGCATACGCTGAATGACGAGGCTCAGCAGCCCCAGCTGCTGCATCACCTCCGGCACGCACGAGGGAACCATGCCGAGGTCTTCGCCGCACGCCAACATGCCGGTGGCGTAGCGCACCGTCGGGAGCTTTTGCAACGCCTGCTCCTTCCAAAATTCGTTGTGGCGGTGGTAGAAGAAGTCAACGTAGATAGCGTCCAACGCCTGCTTCTGCTGCTCGTCGAGGTCGCGGTACGAGCGGGTATAGTGCATGGCAATGCGCGGGTGGTAGCACGAGGGGTTGCGCTTGTCTTCGATGAGCGTCACATCGTTGAGCAGGTCAAACAGCTTGTCCTTTACTTCGGCGGCGTAGCTTTTCTGCTGCGCAAAAAAGTCCTCGATCTTGCGCTGCGAGTCGAACTCCGGCTTGAAGCGGAAGGCGTGCGCCCTGTACTCCTCCATGAAGAATTGCGATACGTCGCGCGCCTCGTCGCCAAAGAGCTCCCTGAGCACGTGCTCGCGGATGTAGGGCGTGCAGAGCCTCTCTGCATCAAACCACGCGCCGCGCCGGTTGAGCTCTGGGATGGATAGCGGGAGCGCCGGTGAAAAGTACCCCAGCAGCCCCTGCACCGAGTGCAGCGGTATTTCCCAAATGCGGAAGAAGCCCAAAATATGGTCAATCCGAAAAGCGTCGAAGTACTCGGACATGGCCTGTAGCCGCTGCTGCCACCAGCTGTACCCGTCCTGCGCCATGCTGCTCCAGCAGTAGGTGGGGAATCCCCAATTTTGTCCGGCGGCGGAAAAAGCGTCGGGCGGAGCTCCCGCCTGCGCGTCCATGTTGTAGAGCTCCGGCGCAACCCACGCATCGCAGCTGTTGCGCGATATGCCTATGGGGATGTCGCCCTTGAGGACGATTCCCAGCTTGCGGCAGTAGTCGGCGGCCTCCCTGAGCTGGCGGTGCAGCAGGAGCTGAACGTAGCAGTGTATGGCAACCTCGTCGTAGTCGGGAAATTCGGGGCTGGCGAGCTCCGCCACCTTCGCCGCAGAGAAGGTGGCAAAATCTTCCCACTCCGCAAAGCAGGCGGTTTTGTACTTGCTGCGCAGGTAGCAGAAGGCGGCGTAGGGTTGCAGCCAGCTTTTGCGCTGCGCAAAGAACTCCTGGTACTCCTTTCCGGCAAAAATTGCGCTTTTCTCCTTCCTGTAGGCTATCCGTATGTACTTCCACTTGAGGGTCATCACGCGCTCGTAGTCCACCTCCGGCAGCGCGTTCAGCTCGGCCTGCTCTGCTTTGAGATGTTCGGCCTGCCTTGCCGTGAGGCAGGCTGCGAGCGGCGTGAGGTCGAGGTATATCGGGTGCAGCGCAAACACCGAGATGCCCGAATAGGGGTAGGAGTCGCGCCACGTGAGCGTGGAGGAGGTATCGTTGATGGGGAGCGCCTGTATCATGCTCAGCCCCGCCTTTTTTGTCCAATCGGCCAGCAGCTTCAAGTCCGAGAACTGCCCCACGCCGTAGCTGCTGTCGCTGCGCAGGGCGAACACCGGAACGGCCACCCCCGCGCCGCGCGGTGCGGCAAAGCCAAAATCCGGTATTTCGTCGTTGCGCCACAGCATGGCCTCGGCGTGCTCCGGCGGGAGTAGCACGCGGTCGCTCTGCCGCTGCTCGTAGCCAACAATTTTTTGCTGCTTAACGTCGTAAACGGCGTACTTGTAGAAGATGGGTTTGTGCCGGTCTGCGGGCGAGAATCCGGTGTGCCACGTGCCGCGATCGTCGGGCTGCATGAGCAGCGGGCGGCTTGCGTTCCAGCCGCCCAGCAGGTCGTCGCTGCCGGTGACGCAGAGCAGGCGTCCGCTCGGCACGGACGCGGCGCGTATCGTCAGCCTGCGGGAGTGGTGGATGAGCGCGCTGTCGCTGTGCGCCTTTGCGCTGCGCCCCCAAAGAATGGAGGTGTAGGGCGATGAAATCAGCGCATCGTTGCCGCCTGTCCGCCAGCAGTCGGACAACGCTACGGTTGGGAACGCAGCCGACTGCGGCGAAAACGTGCGCCACGCTCCGCCTTCCTCTACCAGCTCGCCGGTTGCCCTGCGCAGTGCATACTTGTAGCGCAGCTCTTTGGGAAGCTTTTGCTGCGCCAGCTGTAGCGTCCAGCGGCTGCCGTCTACGCAGGCCATTGGCAGGATGTCGGGTTGCAGGTTGCTTTTCAAAACCAGCTCTTCGCCCCACAAGGTGGCGTACTCTACCTGAAAAATGATGTTCATCGAGACTTTTTTTTATGGAAAGACCTTATTTCAATCGTTTGCAACAATATTTTAACGCAATAATATAAAGCGTATTGCGAGGCAAATTAAGTGCAAAAAAAGTTGATTTCAAAAAAAATTTCGAGCAAAAAAAATTTTTCATACGCCGCAAACGATTGAAATCAGCAAACATTTTTTTTGCCCTGCCGGAGGCGCTACAACCTAAAAAAAAATAGCGTATAATTGCACTTTTCAAACATCAAAAAAAAGCAAACAGCATGGAAAAACCGAGCCTGAAATTTTGGCAAATCTGGAACTTAAGTTTCGGATTTTTTGGGGTACAGATAGCGTACTCGCTGCAAAGCGCCAACATTAGCCGCATCTTTGCCACCCTTGGCGCCGACCCGCATAACCTCAGCTACTTTTGGATACTGCCGCCGCTCATGGGCATCATCGTTCAACCTATTGTGGGATCGCTGAGCGACCGCACGTGGACGCGCTTTGGGCGGCGCATCCCCTACCTTTTTGTCGGCGCGCTGGCGGCCATCATTGTGATGTGCCTGCTGCCCAACGCGGGCAGCTTTAGCCTGAGCGTGAGCAGCGCCATGCTGTTTGGGCTGGTAGCCCTCATGTTCCTCGACACCTCCATCAACATGGCCATGCAGCCCTTCAAAATGCTGGTGGGCGACATGGTCAACGAAAAGCAAAAGGGCTTTGCCTACTCCGTGCAGAGCTTTCTGTGCAACGCCGGAAGCCTTGTCGGGTTTCTCTTCCCGTTTATTTTTACGTGGATAGGCATTTCAAACGTTGCGGCGCAGGGCGTTGTCCCCGACTCGGTGATTTACTCCTTCTACGTTGGCGCGGCGGTGCTGATACTGTGCGTCATCTACACGGTGGTAAAGGTAAAGGAAATGCCGCCGCACGAGTACGCGCTGTTTCACGGCATAGCAGAGCAGCCGGAGAAAAAGGAGCGGTCGGACTTCATCACCCTGCTGCGGAAAGCCCCGCGGGTGTTCTGGACGGTGGGGCTGGTGCAGTTCTTCTGCTGGGCGGCCTTCATGTACATGTGGACGTACACCAACGGCGCTATTGCCCACAACGTTTGGGGCGTTACCGACGTGAAGTCGCCCGAATACCAGGCGGCGGGCAATTGGGTGGGGGTGCTCTTTGCTGTGCAGGCGGTTGGCTCGGTGCTGTGGGCAATGGCCATCCCGCTGTTCAAGTCGTACAAGAGGGCTTACGTGGTCAGCCTGCTTTTGGGGGCGGCAGGGTTTATTTCCACCGTCTTTATCCACGATAAGTACCTGCTGTTTGCCTCGTACCTGCTCATTGGGTGCGCGTGGGCTGCCATGCTGGCGTTGCCGTTTACCATCCTCACCAACGCGCTTTCGGGCAAAAATATGGGCGCTTACCTCGGGTTGTTCAACGGTACAATTTGCCTGCCGCAAATTGTGGCGGCGCTCGTGGGCGGCGGGCTGCTCTACCTCGTTGGCGGGCTACAGGTGCACATGCTGCTGATTGCCGGTGTGCTGCTGGTGGCCGGCAGCCTGGCCGTGCAGCTGGCCGTGAAAGTTAAAAGCTAAGGGTTACGTGTTTTTGGCTCTACCGCTTTGCTGACATTTGCATTTCCCCGCAGGGGGAATAATAAAGTAACAAACAGGAGATATTTTCGACCTTTGGGTGGAAAATGCGGCTAATTTTTAATGGCTATTTTTATGAAACATACTTCCTTTTTAGCTGGTCTTGCAACGCTGGCGCTGTCCGGCGGCTGCGGACAGGAGGCTGCGCTTGTCGTCCCCGACGAGCCTGCGGTGAAAGGGCTGGCCTCGCCCATTGTGCTCGGCGAGCGGGATACGGTATACCTCGCCGACTACTTTTACCTGCCCCAAACCACCATCGACAGCGTTGACGTGCCGGGCTGCACCTGCACCCTCGACAAGAGCCGTAAGCTAATCGTCGTTGACAGCTTGCCGTCCCGAACGGCGCACCTTCGGGAGGTACGGGTGTGGGCGGACGGCGTGGTCTACTCCATCGTTGCCCGGCTGCGCGACGAGCATCGTATCCGAATAGAAATCCCCGACGAGGGGTATGGAAAAGTTCAGGTAAAGGGCGAATTTAACGGCTGGGATGTGAGTCGGGGCGAGCTGACGCGCTCCGGTAGCACGTGGGGCGTTGATTTTTCCGTGCCGCGCGGCAGCTACCAATACTGCCTGGTGGTTGACGGAAAGGAAATGCTCGACCCGACCAACCCCGCCAGGGTGAGCAACAACATGGGCGGCTTCAACTCGCTGCTGAAAGCCGGCGAAAGCGACAAGCTCCCGCCCGTGCTCACAACGCAAAAAGCCCAAGGGCGCAAGCTGACGCTGCTGGTGAAAAACGAGCCGGAAATGCTGATTGCCCTTTGGGAAAACTACCGAGTACCCGTCCGCATGGCAGGCCAAAGGGACAGCGCGGTGGAGGTTGAGGTGGTCATCCCGCGCAGCGCAGCCGCCGCCGACCGCTCGCACCTGCGCGTGTGGGCGTACAACAGCGCGGGCGTATCCAACGATTTGCTCGTACCGCTGCACAAGGGCAAGGTTGTGCGCAACGCCTCGCAGCTCACCCGCCGCGACATGCCCACCCAGATTATCTACTCCGTAATGGTGGACAGGTTTGTGAACGGCGACTCCGGCAACGACTACCGCCTCAACAGCCCCGACGTGCTGCCCAAGGTGGACTACTTTGGCGGCGACTTAGCCGGTATTACCCAAAAGATTGAGGAGGGATTTTTTGATACGCTGGGCGTAAACACCCTGTGGCTTTCGCCCATAACGCAAAACCCCTACACGGCGTGGGGGCTGTACCCCACCCCCAGGACTATGTTTTCGGCCTACCACGGCTACTGGCCGGTTTCGCTCACGCAGGTAGATGCGCGGTTTGGCAGCGACGCCGCGCTGCAAAACCTCACCGGCAGCGCCCACCGCCACCACATCAACGTGCTGATGGACTACGTGGCGCACCACGTGCACGTTGACCATCCCATGATTAAAGAACACCCGGAGTGGATAACCCCGCTGCACCTCCCCGACGGCTCGCTGAACACGGAACGCTGGGACGAGCACCGCCTCACCACGTGGTTTGATACGCACCTGCCAACGCTCAACCTGTCGCTTTACGAAGTGGCCGACCCGCTTAGCGACAGCGCCGTATTTTGGATGAAAAAGTTCGACCTCGACGGCTTCAGGCACGACGCAAGCAAGCATGTGGACTTGCTTTTTTGGCGAATGTTGACGCAAAAGCTCAAGGCCGAAGTTGAGCGTCCGATCTACCAGATAGGCGAAACCTACGGCAGCCCGGCGCTCATTGCCAGCTACGTGGGCAGCGGACTGCTCAGCGCGCAGTTCGACTTCAACGCCTACGACGCAATGGTTGCAGCGTTTGCCGGCAACGGCAGCATGAAACGCCTCCAGAGCGTGCTCCTCCAAAGCCTTGACACGTATGGCTACCACAACCTGATGGGCAACATCACGGGCAACCACGACCGCGTGCGCTTCATTTCGTATGCCGGTGGAGCGGTGCGCTTTGAAGAAGACGGAAAGGCGGCGGGGTGGAGTCGCGAGGTGGGCGTTGGCAGCAGCGTTGGCTACCAAAAGCTGGCGCTGCTTCACGCCCTCATTTTTTCCATCCCGGGCGTCCCCTGCATTTACTACGGCGACGAGTACGGGCAGCCCGGCGCAAACGACCCCGACAACCGCCGCCAAATGCAGCTTGACGGCTACGCCCCCGAAGAGCAGATGCTGCTGAACAAGGTGAAGAAGCTAACGTCGCTGCGGCGAACGCTCCTGCCCCTCACCTACGGCGACTCCGAGTTCCTCTACGCCGACGACGATGCGCTGGCGCTGGCTCGCACCTACTTTGGGCAGCTGGTGGTGTCGGCCATCAACAAGGGTAGCGAGCCGAAAACCTTGCGGATAACGCTACCGCAGGGATACGGCGGCGCAAAGCTTACCGGCAACTTCGGCGTCGCCTTCACGCAAAGCGAATCAACGCTCACCATCGACCTGCCGGCAAACAGCTTTGAAGTTCTGAATAATTGAATTTATGAAACAGGGCAAGCGCGCGAAAATATGCCTGCTAAAAACGGCTTTTCCGCTTTTAGCGTCTTTGTGCTGCAAAAAACCTTTGCGCCCTTTGCGGTAAGAAAAACCCTGCCTGCGCGTCGCCGCTATCTATCAACGGAGTATTGATTATTCATATTTGCATAAAATTTTTCGACCGCCTGCGGCGGTATTGGGTTTTTTGCTCGCTTTACCTTGTCTTGGCTCGCTCCGCTCGCCAGACTCGGCAAAGCTCGAGAGCTTACAAGAAGGACGGACGCCACGGTAGCTAAGGAAGAGCTAAGCGGAAGCCAAGATGATAGTCGCGATCGTCGGGGGTGTCGGCGTGCCGGAAGGCAACACGGCAGCGCTCCGCGCGGTCGTCCCAACTGCCGCCGCGATGCCACCGGTACGAACAGGAGCTGTCCCAGCAATCCTGACACCACTCATGCACGTTGCCGGTCATGTCGTAAATGCCCAAGGCGTTGGGTTTTTTTTCCCCAACAGGGTGCGTTTCGCCATTGCTATTCTCCTCGTACCACGCCACTTCGTTAATGTCTTTGCTGCCCGAGTACTCGTAGTTGCTTTTTTTTGTTCCCTCGCGGGCGGCATACTCCCCTTCAGTTGCGGTGGGCAGCCGGTAACTTCTGCCTGTGCGGGCATTAAGCTTTTTTATAAACTCCTGCACATCGTCCCAGTTTACCCGCTCCACAGGGCGGTTGTCTCCTTTGAAACCTGACGGGTTAGTATCCATTACGTCTTGATACTGCTTCTGCGTTACCTCGTATTTACCTATGTAAAAACCTTTCACCGTATCGCTGCCCTCTACGTACACCATTTCTATACCGTCGGAAGTGTAGACCTCTCCATTTTTACGTTTGTTGTTGTTGTCATCTTTACCTTCGTCGTCGGAAGACGAGCCGCCGCAGAAGAGCATCACGCCTGCCACGGCTGCAAGTAGCATTACTTTTTTCATAATTGTTCCATTTTTTTTAATTACGCCTACTTAAGGGCTTCGGCTTTCCC
>JAIRSZ010000065.1 GCA_031255195.1 Prevotellaceae bacterium
TCTCTTTCAGAGAGTGACGTTTTCGCGGCTACTACGCCGATTAATTCTGTTTTAGTCATAAGTTTTTTGTTTTTTAGAAAATTGATATTTTGTTTATAAAGTCCGATTTCTTCTAACTACCAGTCATACATGTCATTCCCATTACGGAGTCTGAACTTTCCGTCCGTTATTTTCCCGTCGTTTGTTTCGCAGGAAAATTTGCCCTCCATAACCGTTTCGGTTAGTTTGGTAATCGTAAGTTCGCCGACCTTGGTCGGTTCACTGTCATAACCTTGATAGCTTTGATCAATGAATTCTTCTTCCGAGAAGAGTTCGATTCGAATATTGGGCAGCACATCAATCGTACGGGTCACAATGTCGTAGCTTTTTCCCGCTTCCACTTGGCGGAGCACATCAATCCGAATACCGATACTTTCTTTCTCCGCCACCAGCATGTACGATACCACCTCTCCCTCCACCTCATTCGTCGTATAATATGCGAGGACGCTGCTGGTGATCTTGTGACTCTTACCATTATACTTAAATTGCATATAATAGTCCGACCCACCGCCGCCGTCGTCATCTTTCGCACAACCACCGACAAAGCACGACGCCGCCAGACCCAATACCATCATTAACCATAAAACTTTTACTCTTTTCATAATCATTTTTTTACATCTGTTTATTCTCTCTGATTTTTATATTTCATCTATTGTTTGTTTTGTATTTATTCAACATTTACGGAATACCTGTTCCATTTACCTCAACAAAAATGACTCGCCGGTTTTCTACTGCCGTCTCAGAACGACCATCCCAAGCGGATCAGCGGACTGCAAGTCGTTTTAAATTCCGAATATTTCACCTTGTCTTTCGGCGGATCACTCTTTTCCTTATCGCCGTCGATGGTCGTTTCAGTGCTCGAATGTTTGAGCGATTTCGAACGCAGTGAAATGTTTATTTCTGCCCCGACATACAGGGTTTTTGCGAAATAGTAATTGAAGCCGCTGAACACGCCCAGTCCGACGGTATTCATCAATCCGCCATCGTTCTTGATCACCAGCTTATAGTCTTCGGCTTCCATCGTTGCCCGGTTGGATTCTGTGGCCAGAATCAACTCTGCACCGATGTAGGGAGAGAGTTTTTCCGCGCCGGAGAAATAGCGAATCAGTCCCGGAGTGAAACTAATTTCCGAGGCGCTTGTTTTTGCTTTCGCTTTTTCGTCGCCTTTCAGGCCGTTGTCCTCTGAAGCCGATGTGCTGTTAAAACCTAACCCTATCCGGAGACCGACCTTGTCGGAGGTCATATACACGGCTTTGAGTTGCCCTTCCTGAAGCTGGATGCTTCCTTCCTCTGCAAACGGAGCGATTCCTGCCTCGAGCAGAAAGGCGCCTTTTTCCGGTTTGATACTTCCTGTCTGCGCTGTGGCCATCAGGGCCGACAGCATAAAAATTCCTGCGAATAATACATTCTTTTTCATTGTTGTTATATTTAAATTTGATAAAAAAAATCCTTTCATTCTTTCCTGCGATTGACCGTCGAGGGCAAATGCCGTGTATCCTCACTCGTTGACCTTACACCCGAATTAACTCTCTCTGAGATGCCGTCGGAATCGTAAAACAGACGGCCATTCCCGTTGTTAATCAACTCAGGATTCCCATTGTCATCAATCATAACCAGAGCAAAGTGCAAGTTACGGATCCCGGAAGGCGTCATGGTTCCGGAAAAGATTTCTGCTGATGTACAGTAGTATTTGCCTTCTTTTTCGTTAATCAGTTCGACAAAAACAGTGAAGTTATTACCTTCCCCTACAATAAATGCGCCGTTTCCCCATCCGAGAGCGTCTCCCTCAATTTGCGTAACCTTGATCGTCAGATTGGTATTGTTCTGTTCGGAAAAAGTGAGATACGCATCATTAAATAGTTCTCCAGGCGAATAACCGTCCTGGAAATTACTTTTTTTCAGAATGGCCGGCGCAACTTTATACGTTCCGGAAAGGGAAGGTGGATTGCCGCCGCCGTAGATAGGCAGACCCAGGTCTCTCATTTCATCCTGTATTTCTTTCGGAACGATTTTGTTGATTTCTTCCGTGATACCCTGCTCATCCAGCGTAGTAAACTGTTTCACGTCTCCGTAGGCCGTAACGCCGTTCACATTCTTAGCAAAGGCGCGATAATAATAGGTTGTTTTGGGCGTCAGACCGACGTAGCTCAGTTTGAATGGCTCCGGATAATTTGTTCCCCCGTTATACGCCATTTCCGTTCGACGTCCATTTGTCACATCCGGTTTCGTAGATAAGTAAAATCCGGTTTCGGTAACAGCCCCTCCCCCATTGGAAGCGATTTCGCCGTTCAACGTGACGATGGTCCGTGACAGATCGCTGATGCCCGTGGTGTTCACCTGAAAAGGAATTTCAACCAGACGGAAATTTCCGGCGCTGGACGGCAGGTATTTTAAATAGGCTTTGGGATAAGGTTTTCCGTTTACTTCTTTTATAGTTTGAGTTTCGAAATCTACGCTCAAATCATTGTAATCACTGACTACATTCGCCGGTCTTTTCGCAATCAAAATCATATTCGGATAGTATGTTCGCAGACTCCAGGGATAGTCGGCCAGATATTGCATGGCTTCATTGATGGTATGTCCTTTCAGCAGTCTGCTATATAAACGGTATCCGGCTTCAGTGCCGGAATAAGTAGAATTGTACCATCCCAAATAGACGCTTGCACCGCGACTGATAAATGCTTCTGCTATGGATGTATCTTCTCCGTAATCATCGCATCCCAGAGTTTTACATGCACCGACATAAATACATGCACCCTCAAAAGACTTATCGGATGTATATTGGGTTGTTATAAATTTACTGTTTATAGCATAGACCTTGCTTGACATTTTTGTAATGGACCCATCCAGCATTTTCTTCCACACAAACGTATTTATCATGAGGGTATTTTTCAGAGGAGCGGGAGTGTATTTATTGCTATTAAAAGTCTGTCCCGTACATATCCACGTATGATTACCGAACATGCCGCCATGTGCAATATAATAAATGGCGTCATAGCCGCTGAGGGAATTGCCGAGGAATTCCAGACTTACTTGAGATCCTATGCGTATAGTAACATCACAGTCCGCGAAAAGGGTGGACACGTCTTTGTTAAGCTGATTGAGTAATTCTTGTTTTTCAGGAATTTCGTTTATTTGCTGGTTTAGAATCAGTATGGACTTTTTGCTGCCGGATTGCCTTAACGAAGCGGACTGTAAGGTGGGTGCAACCATTTGCCGCAGTTCGTCCGAAAAGAGACTCGGATCCGAATCCGGGGGAATAAACCATCCGACAACTTGTTCATCCTTAAATTCGATAAACAGTCCGTCGGACGTAACTTCCACACTTTCTACTTCCTTTACTTTCCTGTATTCCGCTGCCATTATCTCAAATCCTCCGATAGGGTCATCGCTTAGCAGGATTGAATCGGCCGTCAACTTGATTTTCTGATAGGCTTTTTCAATTTTTTCATTGGAACTTCCGTTCTCTTCATCCTTGTCAAAAATTCCGTCAATAAGATCACATCCGAAGAGGCACATACAGCCTGCAATCGCGGTCAAGAGGATGCGGGTAAACCTACTCATTCTTTCAAACATCTTACTTTTCATTTTTTTCTATTTATTGATTATTAAGTATTTATTTATCCTAATCCGTTGTTGTCGACACAGTTGAAGACCCCACAGGAGAACTTCCTGCAGACGTCGTTGAACCGGTTTGTATTTTGGAAATACGATCAGATGCAGATATATCGAACGTGGATACGCACAATATAAATGGTTAATAAAATATAGAGGACGACACGCGCGCGCGTACCTAATATATACACATATTATATATGAGAGAGAGAGAGAAAGTGTGTGTGTGTGTGTGTGTGTGTGTGTGTGTGTGTGTGTGTGTGTGTGTGTGTGTGTGTGTGTGTGTGTGCAATAGTATAGGGGCAAAAATATATTTTGTCCCTACGTATGCATCATAAAAATTTTGGTTTGTCTGATTTATTTTATTTAAGCAGCTCATGGTACAGCGTAAAATGATGAGGTGCAAAGGTATGTATTTTTCCAATACCATGTTGCCCAATTAATGTTAAAGTACACGAAACACAAAATATTCAAGACTTCAATGATTTCCTCAACAACACTTGGGCTTTTGAGCCTCTGCCTGTACATTGCCGCCAACAGCTACGGGCTGGCGTTCCTCCGCTGCACTACGGAATGATGGTGCGGGTGGGAGAGGACGCGACGGGAGGGAGGAAACACGATAGAGAGGCGCGGGAATCAGGAAAAGAGAAAAAGTACGTAAAAGCGAGGAATCCTACTTGTTGCCTGCCTTTTTGTAGAGGCGGCAGAGGGTTTTTACTTCGGCAGATTTTTTTGCCTTGGGGCATAGCTTGAAAAAGAACTCCAAGCTGTAGCGAGCGTTAATGTTCAACGCCCGCTCTAAGCAGGTGAGGCACTTCTCCATGTCTTGCAGCGAAAAGTGGAGCGCCGCCATGTAGCAGTGGGGCTGGGCTATGGGAGCGCCTGCGCAGCGTTTTTCGGCCAGCTTTAGCAGGGGCGTTGTGCCGGGCGTGTCCTCCACAACCAGCTCGTAGAGCATCTCAATGGCGCCCGGGCAGTGCTCTCTGCCCGCCAGCGCGCGCTTGAGGGAGCGCAGCATTTCCTTTGGCTCGCCCCTCCGACGCTGTAGCGTTGCCAGCAGGTACCAGGCGTCCGAGCACCGGTCGTCCAGCGCCACGGCGCGCTGCGCGTAGCGGTAGGCGTCCTCCGGCCTGTTTCCGCTGTCGAGCAGCATCGACATTCTGAGGTACAGGTGCGGCTGGTCGGGGTTGGCGTTGATGGCGGCGGCGTAAACGCGGTAGGCCACGTCCAGCTCGCCCCGGCTTTCGTACAACATTCCCACCTCGCACGCTAAGAGGAGGTTGTGCTTGTCTGCCTTCAGCAGCTTTTCGTACATTTCCAGCTCCTTTTCGGGCAACCCCATGGCCAAGTAGATGGAGGCTTTTACCTCGCAAACGTCGGCGCTCAGGTCTTCGTCAATGAGGGCGGAGGTGTCGCAGGCCATGAGCGCCTCCTCGAACAGCTCCATGTAGCAGCATACGCGGGCAAGGCTCAGCCACAGGTGGGGGTTGCCGGGGTTTTCCTCCACCATCGTCCGGCAGAGCAGCAGGGCGGTATCGTAGTCCAGCGTTGCCTCGTAGTGCTCCATGAGCATGTCGAACAGCTCCATGTCGTAGGGGCAGACGTTTACGCCTTTGAGCAGCAGCTCTCCGGCCTCCTCAATCTTTCCTGTTTCGTTCAGGAGCTCTGCCTTTCCGCAGTAGGCCTGCGGCATTTTTTCGTCCAGCAGCAGGGCGTAGTCGTAGGCCTGCATAGCCTCGTCAACGCCTTCCAGCACGTCGGCCAAGTTGCACCACATTTGCGGGTCAAACGGGTTTTTCTCAACGCATTTTTTGTAGCAGGCAGCTGCGCTCTCCAGGTCGTCCAGCTCCACGTAGGCGTTGGCCAGGCAGTCCAGCAGCACGGGCGAGCGTTCCACCTTGTCCCTAAAGTTTTTCAGATTTCGTATGGCCTCCTCGCACCTGTCCTGCTCCAGCAGGCCGTTGGTAACGATGGTGAGCACCTGCTCCACGTCGAAGAGGTCGATGGCCTCGCTGTTCAGCAGGTCGTGCTGCACCGCCAGCCCCTCCCTGACTTTCCCCGTCAAAATCAGGGCGTATGCCTTGGAGAGCTTTAGCCTGAACGGGTCGAGGTCTATCACGTGCTCCGACTGCTCGAGCTGAAAGATGATGCTCAGCGCCTTGCGGGGCTTGTTGGTGAAGGCAAAGAGGGAGGCTTTTATCAGGCGAATGGAGGGCGAGAACGGGTGCACTTTTTCGGCAAAGGCAATGGCTTGCATGGCCTTTTTCAGCTCAAAGCGGTCGCTGTAGTAGTCAATGATGTCTTCAAACTCGGACACGTCAAAGTAGCTGGCGCGGCCTTGCGCCAGCATTTCCTCGTAGCGGCCAATCAACGATTCTTCCTCGCTATCTAAGAAGCCAAACTCTTCTCCGAAATCTTTTTTATTGTTCACCTTACTGTAAATTTTCGTTTTTCAGCTCGTCCATTTTCTGCGCTATTGAGGCCACGAGGTTTTCCGTTGCCGGAATTAGCGGCAGGCGCAGCACGTTGGCGGCGATGCCCAGCAGCGAGAGCGCCGCCTTAACGCCGGTGGGGTTTCCTTCGGCAAAGAGCGCCTCCACCATCGGCGTCATTGCCATGTGGATTTTTGCGGCCTCGTCGTACTTTTGCGCGCCCGCCAGGTTCACCATGCCGGCAACCTGCTTGGGAAAGGCGTTGGCTGCGACAGAAATCACGCCGTTTGCTCCCACGGCCATGAGCGGGAGGGTGAGCGCGTCGTCGCCCGATAGCACCACAAAGTTCTGCGGGCGGTCGCGCAGGATGCGGCTTATCTGCGACAGGTTGCCCGACGCTTCTTTGATACCCATAATATTTTTCACCTCGTGCGCCAGCCGCAGGGTGGTTTCGGCGGAGATGTTTACCCCCGTGCGTCCGGGCACGTTGTAGAGCAGCACGGGCGCCGGCGACGCTGCCGCAACGGCCTTGTAGTGCTCGTACAGCCCCTGCTGCGAGGGCTTGTTGTAGTAGGGCGCAACGGAGAGCAGCGCGTCAACCCCGCCAAAGTCTGTCCGTCGTATTTTTTCCACAACATTTGCCGTGTTGTTGCCTCCAAGACCAAGCGCTATGGGCAAATTTTTTGCGTTGCTCGACTTGATGCACGTCAACACCTCCTTCCTTTCGCCGTCGGACAATGTTGGCGTTTCGGCGGTAGTGCCGAGGGCTACCAGAAAGTTCACCCCGTTGTCTGCCACAAAGTTTACCAGCTTGGTAAGAGCTGCGTAGTCCACGCGCCGTCCTTTTGCGTCGAACGGGGTTACCAGAGCCACACCTGTACCTGTTATTTTGCTTGCCATACGTTACTGCTGCTTTTTTTAGTCATCGACGAATTCTAAGGCCGCCGACGGATTATTAATGATAGAAATATAGTGCCTCACCTGCTCCACGTAGCCGCTGGTGTCGCACACCTGCTGCGCGTCGACAATCAGGTCGTAGGGGCAGCGCGGGTAGAGCACCCCGCCAATAATCATGGAGGCCTGTACCGTGGAGACGATGTACTTTAGCGGGTAGGGGTATCCCTCGGTATCCCGGCAGAGGTCGACAACGATGTCGTAGGTTTCCTGCAAAAATTTATTCACGTTTTCCGCTACAGGCCGCCCGTACCAGTTGAGGTCTTGCCGGGTGAAGACCTCGACGGAGGAGATATTTTTCAGCTCGTCGGGCAGCGTTTTGCTGTCGCAGTACCCTATGGCCGAGCACCGCACATTTTTTTTTCGGAGAAAGCTCTGCATGGAGAATACCTCCGGCGGCACGACCCCTTGCTCCACCTTAAAAGCTATGCCCACGGTTTTGGCCGTATCGAAAGAGTGAAATCGTTTGATGCGCACGAGGCGCTTTTTGCGGCTTGCAATCGCATACCTGCGAAACCAATTACGCATTCCTTCAGACATCGTTTATTTTGTTGCTAATAAGTTCCAAAAATTGTGTTTCGTCTATCACCTTCACCAGCAGCTTTTCGGCCTTTTGCAGCTTGCTGCCGGCCTTTTCGCCGGCCAGCAGGTACGACGTGCTGCCCGATATGGCGCTGGTCACCTTGCCGCCGTGCTGCTCTATCAGCTGCTTGAGCTCCTCGCGCGGGCGGCTCAGCGTACCCGTAATGACAAAGGTCAACCCCTCAAGTTCGCTGGAAAAGCGCTGCTGCTTTTCGGAGGTGAAGCGCAAGCCTACCTCCTTAAGCTTGCTCAAAAGTAGCTGATTTTTTTCTTCCCCGAAAAAAGCTAATGCACTTTTAGCTATTTGTTCGCCTATTTCGTCCACCTCAAGCAGCTGCTCAAAGGTTGCATTTTGCAGCGCGTCGAGCGAGCCGAAGGCGTCGGCCAGCTTCTTTGCGGTAGTTTCGCCCACGTAGCGAACGCCTAAGGCGAAAAGCACGCGGGCAAACGGCGCTTTTTTTGAGTTTTCCAGCCCTTGCAGGATGTTTTCCGCCGATTTGTCGCCCATGCGCTCCAGCCTTGCGATTTGCGCCTTGCGGAGGTCGTACAGGTCGGCGGCGTTTTTCACCAGCCCGTTCTTGTAGAGCAGCTCCACCGTTTCGTCTCCCAGCCCCTCAATGTTCATGGCCTTGCGGCTGGCAAAGTGGATAATGCGCCCCACGATTTGCGGCGGGCATCCGCTCTCGTTCGGGCAAAAGTGCTTGGCCTCGCCCTCCGGGCGCACCAGCGGCGTGCCACATTCGGGGCAGGCGGTAATGTACTGCAAAGGTAGCAAATTTTCGCTATGCTTTGAAGGGTCAACGCCTACAATTTTAGGAATAATTTCTCCGCCCTTCTCGACGTAAACCATGTCGCCAATGCGAACGTCGAGCAGGGCAATCTGGTCGGCGTTGTGGAGCGAGGCTCGTTTTACCGTTGTGCCCGCCAGCTTCACCGGCTCAAGGTTGGCCACGGGGGTAATAGCGCCCGTTCGCCCCACCTGGTAGTCTACCGACAGGAGCGTGGTGATGGCCTGCTCTGCCTTGAACTTGTAGGCAATTGCCCAGCGCGGCGTTTTGGCGGTAAAGCCCAGCGCCCGCTGCTGCGCAAGGCTGTTGACCTTAACCACCACGCCGTCCGTATCGTAGGGCAGCTGCTTGCGCGCCGTCTCCCAGCGCCGGATGAAGTGGAGCACGGCGTTTATGTCGGCGCACACCTGCGTATGCTCCGACACCTTAAACCCCCACGAGCGGGCGGCCTGGAGGCTGTCGTAGTGCGAGGCAAACGGCAGGTCGCCGCCCGGCATGTAGTAGATAAAGTTGTCCAACCCGCGCCTTGCCACCTCCTTGCTGTCGAGCATTTTGAGAGTTCCTGCCGCCGCGTTGCGCGGGTTGGCGAGCAGCGCCTTGCCCTGCTTTTCGCGCTCGCGGTTCATGGCCTCAAACGCGCTGTGGGGGAGCAGGATTTCGCCGCGCACCTCAATTTCGCTGGGGAAACCGCTGCCGTTGAGCTGCAAGGGGATGCTGCGCACGGTGCGCACGTTGGCGGTAACGTCGTCGCCCTGCACGCCGTCGCCGCGGGTTACGGCGCGGTGCAGCGCCCCGTTGACGTAGGTCAGGCTAATGCCTGCGCCGTCGAACTTGAGCTCGCACACGTACTCATACGCCTCGTCGAACGCCTTGGCTATGCGCGCGTCGAACTCGCGCAGCTCCTCCTCCGAGTAGGTGTTGCCCAGCGACAGCATGGGGTAGCGGTGCACCACCTGCGCAAACCCGCCGCCAAGGTCGCTGCCCACGCGCTGCGTGGGCGACGCAGCGTCCACCAGCTCCGGAAATTTCTTCTCTATCCCCTGAAGCTCCTGCATCAGCAGGTCAAACTCAAAATCGCTGATGGCGGGCGACGACTCCACGTAGTAGCGGCGGTTGTGCTCGTTAATCACGCTGCGCAGGGCGTCAATCCGTATTCTTGCTTCCTTTATGGTCATTTGCGGTCATCTAAATTCCTGCCAAAATTACATGAAAAACATTCGTTTTCCAAGCGCGCATTGATAAAAAAATATCTTACTTTGCAACCAAAGCGACCTCCGGTTGCGTCTAATGGTAAATCAATCTTTTTTATTCACCATTAATACAAAAAAATTTATGGGAAATGTATTTGGAGGTATACTTGCAATCCTGGGAGTATTTTTTTGCGTTCCCGCAGCAGTTGTGCTCATTTTCTGGTTTTTGTTCAAATCCATCCGCCGGCGGAATGAGCTGAAAGCCGAAATTTTCAGCAAAGCTATCGAAAAAGGCGTGGAGCTGCCGGCAAATTTTTTCAGCTCCGTCCCCAAGGTAAAGGCAGGGGTACACGCATGGCTTATCTGCGGCATTATCTTTATTGCCTTGGGGGTGGGTACTAGCCTGATATTTATCTTGCTCGCCTTCTGGAAGGTAAGAATTGTTACCTCCTTTGTCCTTGGGGTAATTCCGCTCGTGCTGGGGCTTGGCTTCCTACTCATTCACCGCTTCACCAACAGAAATCGTCAGGAGCAGAGTGAGCAGAAGTGAGGAATTTGCGCTGGTATCGCGCGCAGCGCTGCTGGGCGACATGGAGGCTTTCGGCGTGCTGGTCGAGGCCTACCGGTCGCCCGTGCTGCGCTTCCTGCACAACCTGTGCGGCGACGGGGAGCTGAGCAAAGACCTTGCCCAGGAAGCTTTCCTCAAGGCTTGGCTCAACATCCGGTCGTTTCGCGCTGCCGCAAAGTTCTCCACGTGGCTATTCCGCATTGCCTACAACGTTTTTTACGACAACGCGCGGGCGCAAAAGATCTGCGTTAACCTCGACAGCGCAGCCCTCCGGCTGGAGGCCGCCGCGCCAAACATCGACCGCAGCGTGGACTTTGCCCGCTCCCTGTCGATACTCAAGAGCGACGAGCGGTCGGCTATGCTGCTCTTCTACATGGAAGACTTTAGCGTGCAGAAGATTGCGCAGGTGATGGGGCGACCGCCGGGCACTGTGAAATCGCTGCTCTTTAGGGGAAAAGAAAAATTATCGGTTTACTTAAAAGATTCGGGATATGACATATAACGGCATAAGCGCGCCCAACGCGGGCAGGTGGTTCAAAGACCACCGGCAGGAGCTTGCCGACGACGGCTTTACCCAAAAGCTCATGAGGCGGCTTCCGCCCAAGCCGTCGCTGCTGCCGCAGGCTGCTGCTGCTTTGGGCATGGTGGGGATGGGCGTTGCGGTTTTTTTGGCCTTAGCCGCTACGGACGCCGGCGCAGTTGTTGGCAGCGTCCGAAATTTTGTTGCCGCCGCGAGCAATTCCGTCATTTTCCTTTCGTCAACGCTGGTTGCCACCCTCGACGGCTTTTTTCACGCCGTTGCCGCCGCTCCCGTTGCCGCCGCCACCGCTGCTTCCCTGTCGCCGCAGCTCGCGGTGGTTGCCGTTGCTACCCTGGTGGAGATTGCAGCTTCGGCGCTCGCCATCTTCATTTTCCACGAAAGCGCAGAGGCTGCGTGACGAGGCGGGCAGGCGGCCTTCCTTCATTTTTGTTCTTCTTAGAGCTTCACCAGCAGCTGTAGCTTCACGTCGGTGTTGCTGCTTGAGCTGACCTGCGTCAGGCCGCTGCCGGTTGAGGAGCGGTCGTAGTAGCAGGTTTGCGCACAGCGCAGCCACACGGACAGCCTCTCTGCGGGCTGCCAGCGCAGGTTGACAAACCAGCGCGCGCCCTGACCGTAGAAGGCGGGCACGGAGAAAGCGTACAGCACGTCGCTCTCGTAGGCGTATATGCGCGTGGCGTAGCTGTCGGTGTTGAACATGGCGTACCGCAGCGAAACCGACAGGGGCAGCTGCCGGAAGCTGTACTGCACATCCTGAAAAGCCATTGCGCCCTGCTCGCCCGCCTGCCTGCCCGCCCTGTACGAGGACAGCTCTACGCGCGTTTCGCAGCGAAGGCCTGCCAGCGCCTCGCTGATAATGCTGTAGCGCAATCCGGCCTTTTCCACCTCGTCCACAACTTTTGCGGCCAGCAGCTCGTCGGCAACGTTTTCCTCCTTAGCGTCGTAGCGAAGGCGAAGGTACATCTTGCAGAAGCGCTGCGGCGTGTAGTCCACCTGGAGCATAAAGTCAAAGCCCTTTGACGGAGCCATAGCCCTGTAGCGAAGCCAGGGGAAGGCGTAAGCGTCGAAGTAGAGCGAAGTTTTCACCTTGGGGTGGGGAAAAATGTTTGCGCCGATGTAAAGCCCGTTTTCGTTTGCCGTTTTTCCGCCTTCGGCAAAGGCGGCGGAGTAGTACGCCTGATACTGCGGCTGGTAGTAGCGGTGCAGCAGCGCCAGCTGCATACGCGGCGTTACGTCGGACAGGCAGCCGTTGAGGACGGCCAGCCCACCGTTTTGGCTTACGCCCAGCTCGCCAAACAGGTGCACCTTTTTTGCGTACCAGCGGTAGTCTACGCTGGCGTTTGCGTTCTCGTTTTTGCTCAGGTCGAAGTAGCTGTACGGGTACACGTTTCTCCGGTAGTCGCCGCCAAACCTGTGCCACAGCCCGGTCAGCCCGATTCGCAGCTTCTCCATGCGGCAGGAAACGTTTGCCCCCGCCGCCATTTCGCTTACAGCGTCTTTTCCGGCCATTGCCTTAGCCGTGGCGTGCAGCCCGGTTGTTTGCAGCGTAGAGAAAGCGCCCAGCGTATCGGCGTTTGCGTCGATATTTTTGTAGGAGAAAAAGGCCGTTGCCGTAACCGCCTTCGAGAGGCTCACGCTCGCCGCAACGCCCCGAAAGAACAGATTTTCGTCCGTTCCGCTGTACGCCTTCACGCCGCTGCCACGCTTGGCCACGCTAAGAGCGTCGCTCGATTTTCCCATTGCCCCGCCTTTCCACAGCGTCAACCCCTGCCCAAACTGCGCGTAGAAATCGCCCAGCACCAGCGTGCGCAACATGCCGGTGTTGCTCACCTGCACGTGCCCAGAGTAGAAGTCGAATCCAGCCTCGTTGCCGCTTCGTCCAAACGGCTCGCCTGCGTCTTTATCGGCCGTAAATCCCCATTGCAGCTTGTCGCGAAAGGTGTAGCGGTAGCGTGCGTACAAAGCCTGCGGGCTGCCCAGGTAACCTCCGGTCTTGTAGCCCGCCTGCTCCTCTACCGCCTGCCGGACGCGCGCCACAAGCCGCCCCTGTCCGTCTGTGAGCGCCTGCCACAGCGAGGCTTCCTGCGCATTTTCGCCCGGAAGCGTTGCCACAAAAGGCAGCAGCTTTAGCATTTGCTCCCGCGTAATGCCGTGCACGTATTGCAGCTCGTAGGGCGAGTACATTTCGCCGTACAGCGCAATGTACTCGCGTATGCTTGCCGCCTGAAACTCGTTGAGCACGCCCAGCTGCAACAGCTCCGTTTCGCTTGCCCCGTTCAGGTTCAGCGGGCTGGCGGCGTAGCTTGTGAGCCGCTCGTACATCACCTCCAGCGCAGCATCGGCCTCCTCCAGCGACGACGCTTCCTCCATAATGCTCTCAATGGCCTTTTGCGTTGCAGCGTCCTGCAAAAAATCCGGCGCAGCGCCCGCAGCAGGCGCAGCCAACAGCAGCAGCAGGGCGGCTGTTGCCCGCCCGCCGTTGAGGAGTTTTTTCAGCGATTCCGATACCTTAAGCATACTTTTTCAAAGGCGTTTTTATACGGTTTAAAGTCGCAGAGGTAGCGGAACGGCGGCCACAATTGACGGCTTTACGGTGGTAAAACCTTGGTAATAATGCTCTTTCATTTTCTTTTCCAGGTTTTTGGGAGGTTGCAGGTGAGCGAAATTTGCGGCGTGTAGCCCAGCGTTTCGTGTCGGGAGAACGACATGTCGATGTGCAGCTTGCGGTAGGTGTAGCCAAAGCCGGCGTACAGCTCCACCGGCTTCACCAGCACGCCCATGCGCAGCGCGAGCGCCTGTGCAACAACAACCTCCAGCCCGGCTTTGGCCTGCATTGCCTGCCCCGATTCGATTTTTGCGGATACCAGCAGGGTGGCGTGCTGCGCCATGCGGTAGCCCATGCCCACATCGAAGATTACGGGCAGCCGCTCGTGGTAGAGGTTGCTAAGGTAGCGCGAGCTGGTGAAGTTGAAGATGTGCGCGCCTACCAGAACGTTGTCCACCGGCTCGGCCAGCAGCCCCAGCTCGGCCGTAATGGCGCTCGTCGACCCGTATCCGGCCACCTGTAGCAGGTGGTAGCAGACCTGCGTTCCCACGGCAATCCGCTCGGCGAGCAGCTTGCCCCAGGCAACGCCCATGCGCGTTTCGCGGTAGCTGGAGTACCCAAACGAGCAAACGTCAACCCCCAGCGTTCCGGCCGTCGGCACGGGCGTGGCAAAGGCTGCGGCGCTAAGGCCAAGCTCTTCGGCGAAGTGCCTGTTCTCGTAGTGCACCGCCGCCAGCGGCGAGGAGATAAACCCCAGCGCGGCCTGGTTGTTGTACGTCGCAAAAATGTCGGTGTTGACCACACCTGCGTTGCCCAGCGCCGCAGCGCGGCTGCCGTGCGGAAATACGTTCACTCCGGCGTGGCAGGGCGCAACCGTCAGCAATGCAAGAGCAAGCGGCAGGGGGCAGAGGTTTTTCATGGCAGGTAACGCTTATCCTAAAAAAAGCAAGGCGAAAAAATTCTTCCGTTGAGCAGAATTTCTTCGCCTTTGCCGTAAAGTATTAAATTTATGCTTTTTATTGGTATTGTCCGCCGTTATTATTGTTATGGTTGTTGTTGTTAATGTGGCTGTTGTTGCTATTATGCTCATTGGCGTGCGTTGCCTGGTGCGAATATCCGCCGGAGGAAGAAGGGGTAGAAGAGGTTGTCTGCTGCGTTCCGCCGTAGCTATCCTCGCGACGGCCGAGCAGCCGCACGGTGTCGGCTACAATCTCGGTGGTATAGCGTTTTTGCCCGTCTCTGTCGTCCCACGAGCGGGTACGGATTTTTCCCTCAATGTACAGCTGCGTGCCCTTACGAATGTACCTTTCCGCCCATTCTGCCAGCTGCCGCCATAGCACCACGTTGTGCCATTCGGTATTAGTTACGCGCTGCCCCGTGTTTTTGTCGGTGTATGACTCGGACGTAGCAAGCGCAATGGTTGTGGTAGCCACACCTTTATCAAGGTGTCTGATTTCGGGGTCTCTGCCCACGTTGCCAATAAGCATTACCTTGTTTAGCATAATTCTTCTCGCTTTTTAAGTTTCTGTTATTTTCTTTCAGCACGTTTGGCAAAGGTACAAAAACTTTTTAATACTTCACAACGTCACGCCCATTTTTTTACGGGAGAGTAAGGTTTTTCGCCTGCCCGTATTGCTGCGTCCGGCCAGCCTATTGCTATATCTTTCACCTGTTTCCTGACTTTAACAATGCAGCGCCCTAAAAAAAATTTTCTATGAAAAAAAGAGTAAGGGCAGGGATGAAATTTGCTTTCGACGCCCATTTTTGCAACTTTCTTTGCGCCTTTTGCGAAAAACCTTTGCGGCTCTTGCGGTAAGAAAAACTTGCGCAGTGGCGCAAAAAGTATGCCAACATTATAAACATTATAACTGAGCATCTATCTTCTTCATAATCTGCTCCGTTGCTGCCAAAGCTGCAATAATCCGCCGATAATGCTGTGCATCGTCAAAGCTGAGCTTTCTGCCGCGGCGGTCTTTCAGCCATTTTTTTGCGGGCTGATAGCCGCCGATGTAAAACTCCCACGCCGATTGCGGCACATTGTCAAAGTATTGGGCGTCGTTTATCCAAACTTTACCGTCGCGGTAATCGTTGCTTTTTTCTGTAAATGAATTTTCAATTTCGTTGGCGCCTGAAACAGGAAAGTTGGCCATATCCTCCGCCGGTTCTGCATTTTCCATTAGATGCAGCTTCCGCAGCTTCTCTCCAAAGCCTGCCAAACGCTTAAACTGTGCAGCGTTTTCGGGGTAGGGAATACGCGGAAAATCTATTTTCAAAAATTCTTTGTAACGCTCGCGATACGACGGGGAATGTAGTACGGCGTAAATGTAGTCGAAAATCCGTATTTCACTTACTTTTTTAACTCCCATGTTTGCTGCAATTTCTTTTACAATTGCCTCTTTCATATTTGTTACCTTTTTCGTCATTCCAAAAGTCTCGTGATAAAGGTAGAGGGGGAAAACAAAACCTGCGCCGAATAACCTTGCGCTTGCCGTTACATTTCCATCTGTAATTTTGTCTGTTACAAAACAATGCCTGAAATCTTGATTTGTTTGCCTTGAAACAATTAGCGCAACATTTTCGTTTAATAGATGCTTTATTACATTGTATCTGCCATTGCAAACAAAACCGTTTTGTTTTCCCGTGTAAAATGTTTTCCTAACATCAAACGGACGATATAAAATATCTTGCCAAACATTCGGGTTGTTGATATTTGCTTTTACATCGCTTTTTGCTTTGCTAATTTTCCAATCTCTCGCATCTGTTGTATTGTACTTTGTTGCTATTTCATATTCATTCAATTTGATAAAATCATCAATGACTTGTTTCAATGATTCTTCATCAAAATGAATGGTTATAGCATCTCTTATAGTTTCGATTCCGGCAACACTTTTTTTAAATAATTCGTCTATTTTGAAGCCTCTTTCATATTCTTCTTTTAATGAAAAGTCTTTGGGGGTGAAAAAATAGTAAGGCTCCACAATCGGTAATTTAGTCCATTTTACTGCTTGCAAGTTTTTTTCCAGCAGGAAATTGTATTTTTCCTGCCTGTTGCCGTATAAATCGTACTGATAAATGGTTGCGGTTTTATTGCGTGTTCTCACGAAAATGTTGATAGAAACGCCCTGCTGAATATCAAATACATTTTTGTCTTCGCCGCCGTCTGGCGAGGTTTCTTTTTTCTTTGCGTTACCGTGCAAGTCAAGAATATAAATTTTGTCAAATGTTTCAAGCAGATTTTTACGCATTTGGCGGTGCGTTATTCCGTCAATAAAACTATTATTGGTTATAAATGCTAAAATTCCGAAGCCGTTTTTCTTGACAAATTCTTGTCCTAATCGAATAAATTTAATGTAATCGTCATCAAGATTGATTTTTGTTTCATTCAAATCTTTTTTATAATCGGCTATTAAATTTCTAATCCATTTTCCATTATTTATACTGCTTACGCTATATGGTGGGTTTCCGAGAATCACCATTATGGGCGTATCACGCTTTATTTGCGCCGCTTCATTCGCCTCGTCGGTAAGCCATTTGGCAAAAGGAATATTGGGTGCGGCTTTGTCGGGGGCGGGTTCAAGCGAATCGGTAAGGTAAATTTTAAGCCGCTGATCACCGATGTTTACGTTGGTTTCCTGCAAAAGCATTTCCAGCTTCAGGTGCGCCATTGCGTAGGAAGCCATCAGAATTTCAAAACCGTTGAGGCGGGGTATCAGGTGTTCGTTTACGTAGCTGTTCCACATTCCTTGCCGGTTTTCAAAACGCTTGTGAATTTGATTGACTACTTCGGCCAGAAAAGTGCCTGTACCTGTAGCGGGGTCAAGAATTTGAACTTTGTGATATTTGCTGTCGCCCACCGTAACTTTTTTGCTGTCGGCCAAGCCTGCCGGAATACCAAAATCTGTTTTCAGTATTTCGTCAACCGCCCGGACGATAAAGCGCACTACCGGTTGCGGGGTGTACCAAACGCCGCGCTGCTTTTTGAGCCGCTTGTCGTAATCGGTCAGAAAGGTTTCGTAAAAATGAATAATAGGGTCGTTGTCGGCATACCGCCCGATTTCTTTATGAATTTTGTCCATATCCACCCGGTTGAACAGGTCGGCAAGCGCATCGACTACCCACGAAATACGGACGTCCAAATCAACACCCGCGATAAAGCCAAACATCTTTCGCAGAAAAGGGTTGGTTTGCGGGATTGATTTTGCGGCTTTTTCGCGCGTAAAGTCGTCAGTTTCACTGTAGTTCATGCGCGCGGCAAACATTCCGTAAGCAATGGTTTGAGCGTAGAGATCGGCAAAGTCTTTGGTGGAAATGGTATCAATCAGAATGCTTTTGAAGCCTTCGTACTGGTTGTTCAGCTCCGTTTCTTCCTTACCTTCAACGTCTTTATTCAGCGAGGTTTCGATAATTTCCTCCAGCAATCGGGCTTTTGCCGCCATTTGTTTCGAGAGTTCGGCGGATGTTTTAATGCCTTCGGTGTGATAAGCGGCAAATTGGCGGATGAGTTCCATGAATCTCTCAAAGCTATCGTTCAGCGGAACGATTTTATGGTTTACTTCCTTTCCAATGATGATTTCTTCTACCAATTCGCTTTTTGCGTACCAGCGAAATGTCAGGTAATTGGTGATTATAAGATTGTCAAGCGAATGTCTGTACCGGTCGAGCTGCTCTTTCAGACTTTTATCGTTCAAATTAACGGGAATATCCTTTGCCTCCACATAGCCAACGGCAAAATCCCGGTCGGTAACGATATAGTCGGGAGCGCCGCAGGCAATGCGTTTTGGCTCGTTGGTGGCAGTGAAGTTTGTCAATGCTTCCAGCAGCTTTTTTAGCGCGGGGCGGTAGCTGTGCTCGGTGGCGTTGCCCGCTTTATACAGTGCGTTGAGGTCGGAAATGTATTGGGTTATGGGGTGGTGTGACATGGAGAATTACATTTGAATTATGGGCGCAAATATAGGAAATGTTTTTGGATAAAAGGGTAGAAGCCTAAAATGCTTCAGGGCAAACGCACGAAAATATGCCTGCTTAAAACGGCTTTCCCGCTTTTAGCGTCTTTGTGCTGCGAAAAACCTTTGCGCCCTTTGCGGTGAGAAAAAATTGAACAGCAAAGAAAAAGAAGGCGGGAAGCTCCGAAACACTTGGAACTTCCCGCCTTTAGTTGGGCTATGCTATTCGCCTAAAATATGTACCCCAAGGATACGGTGTAGCCTTGCACCTTGTAGCTGCCGTCTTTCACGAGGTTGCCAAGACCCCAGCTGTAGCGTGCCATGACTTGCAGCTTCGAGAAAAGGTCTATGCCAACTCCTACCCCAATGCCGTAGTCAAAATTTTTGATATTGACAGGCACAGGCGATGTTCCGCCGGTTTGGTCATGTATCCACGTTTGCACGTCGTTGAACGAGTAGCGCAGGTAGGGGGAGAGCGCTATAAACGGGCGCACCACCTTTACGTCAACTCCCCACGTAACGTTGATGGGAATGTCAATGTAGGAGGCGTTTTTTGAGGCAGTTGAGAGACCTTCATTGAGGTACGAAATTGACTGGTTAAAGTAGAGCAGTTCGGGCTGAATCCCCAAGCCAATGACGGGGATATTTATCTGCCCAAACAATCCGGCGTGGAAGCCAAGGTCGGACTTGGTTTTAATGTTTTCCAGATTCGTTTTGAAGTGTGGCGCATTAACGCCAGCCTTTACGCCAAGGGCAAGCATCTTAGCCTGCGCAGCGGTGCACGTTCCCACAAGGGCTGCAATAAGCAATACTTTTTTCATTATAATCTTTATTTTTGTTGAAATATTTTGCCGAGCTAACGGCGGCTTTTTACTATTTGGATTTTCTTGCTTTTACGTATGTTTCGTTCAACCCTACCAGCACTTCGGAGGTAATGTTGAGCGCGGGGTTGCCGTAGAGCACAACGTTGTTGCCGCTGGTGCTCAGGATGAGGCTGTAGCCCTTTGTACTGTTATACTCGCTGATGTAGGTTTGGATGTTGTTCTGAATTTGGCGCATCATCACGGCTTCCTCCTCCTGCAGCTCGCCTTGCAGCTCCTGGCGCAGCTGTAGCAGCTCCTGCTCGCGCTTTGCCAAACCTTCCTGCAGCTGCTGCGCCTGAGAGCGCGTTACCAGACCCTTTTCCACCTTTTCCTGAAAATCGCGGGCGTCGCTTTCAAACTTTTTCATGCGCGCCGTGAAGTCGCTATCCTTCTTTTTTGCCGTTGCTTCAAACTCCTTTTGCAGGTCGAAGTACAAATCGTAGCCGCGCACCAGCGAGTCGATGTTGACGAATACAACCCCCTCGCCGACCACAGCCTGCTCGTCGGTCACGGGTTGAGCGTCGGATGAGCCGTTTTTACCGCCCAGCGCTGTGTACAGAAACAACCCCACCACGGCGGCAAGCGCCACCGCAGAAATAATAGTTGGAAAAGATTTCTTCATTTTTCTTGTTTTATTTTGATTTTAGCCATCGGGCAAGCGCTACCGGATTATATCCGGTGGTAACCCTTGCTTTTAACGTGGCAAAGGTAGCAATTATTGTGATGTTTGCAAAAAACCCGACAGTTTTTTTGTAGCGCAGCTTTATGCAGCCAACCGACAGAATTTGACCGCTCAACAAATGCCCAAAAAGCCGCCTCTATATCGTCATTCCGACCCCGCGAGGAATCTCAGCCCATACCCGCAGCCACAGCGACAAGCGGCGGCGCGCCTGCACCTCGTTTTTACCTAACTCTAAAAACAAAACAACCTCATTAACAGCATATTGCAGATAATATGCCAACCTCATTAAATCGCCTGCAATGGGGTAACGGGGGTGGTGAAGCTAATCATATTGCGTTGATGCTGAGGATATTTTGCTGATAAAATCAGGTGTAAATTGAGATGCAAGCCGACTATTGCGGATTTTTTTCGGATGCGCTTCAATTCGTGTTGCAATTTTTTCTACTTTTGCTGCATTACCTCGCCACCGTTGGCGACAAAAAAACGTTCAAAGTGTATGGCAACAACTCGGCAGCTCAAGGTAGGCCGTCAGCTGCAAAAGGATATAGGCGAAATTATTCAGCGCCAGGGGATGGCGGCGTATGGCGGCGCGCTGGTTACCGTTATGGGGGTGGAGGTTAGCCCCGATTTGGGCTTTGCGCGGGTGGTGCTCAGCATTTTTCCTTCGGAAAAAGCGGTTGAGGCGCGCGCCCTGCTCAACGAAAAGCGCATCCGCACGGAGCTGGCGCGGCGGGTAAAGCACCAGCTGCGCGTAGTGCCGGAGCTGGCCTTCGCCGTCGACGTATCGCTGGACTACGTGGAGCGCATCGAGCAGCTGCTGAAGGAGGCTACCCACGGCTCTTCCGCAGCAGGTAGCGCACCGGAATGTTAGCCGCAGCGTACCCAATGAGCATCACGGTGACCACCACAAGCGCCACGTCAACAGGGTCAACCTTCACGGGGTAAGCGTCGATAACAAAGTTGCCGCTCAGCTTGATGAGCTTGAAGCGCAGCTGCGCGTAGCACGCCGCAAGCCCCAGCGCTACGCCCGCCGCGCAGCCCAAAAGTGAAATCATCACGCCCTCCGAAATGAAAATGCGCCGCACAAGGCTGTCCTGCGCGCCAAGGCTGTGCAGGATTTTCACGTCCTTCTTTTTCTCAATGATGAGCATGGTGAGCGAGCCGATGGAGTTGAACGAGGCTACCAGAAGCACAAAGGTGAGTATGAAAAAGATAGCCCATTTTTCGCCCTGCATCATGCGGAAAAGCACCTCGTTTTGCTCCTGGCGCGTCTGCACCTTGAGGTCGCTGCCCAGAATTTTTTGCACCTCGCCCTTCACGCGGCCTGCGTCGGCGTTGGGGCTTAGGTAGAGCTCCACGCTCGACACCTCGCGGTCGTAGCCAAGCAGCCGCTGCACCACGTCTATCGGCGCAAACACGTAGCGCGAGTCAGACTCCATTTCGATGGAAAAAATGCCCGCAGGTTTCAGGTACTCGCTGCGGAAAGCCTCGTCGGGGTTGATGACCGGCAGGCGCAGCCCCCGCTTGGGGAAGTATATCCACAGCAGGTCAAAAAAGCTGGGGCGCAGGTTGAGCGTTCCGGCCACCACCTTGCCCACAATGGCCATGTCCACGTCGCCCTTTCTGACGACGGCCTCGCCCTCGACAATGCTGGTGGCAACGCCGGAACGCTGCAAAAACGTTCCGTCCACGCCGCGCACGGTGGCTATGTGCTGCCGGTCGCGGTATCTGAGCGCCGCGTTCTCCTCCAGCGCCTCAGAGTAGTACTCCACTCCCGCCACGCTCCGCACGCTGTCGAAGCGGAACTGCCGCGCGTCAAAAACCTTGCCCTCCACGGCGGTAATTTTGAGGTCGGGCGAGAGGGTGTTGTGCAGCGAGGTGATGAGGCTGTCGAGTCCGTTGTACACCGACAGCGCAACCACCAGCGCAAACACGCCTACCGCCACGCCCACCGCGCTCACCAGCGATATAATGTTGATGACGTTGTGCGACTTCTTGGCAAACAAGTACCTGCGGGCTATGAAAAATGCGGGCTTCACGAGGATAAAAAAAAGTTTAAAAAAATTACTGATATTTTCTCTGCGGCTTGGCGGACGTGCGACTTCCGCGCTCTCAGCTTAGCATGTTTTTTGCCCTCTTCAATCCCTCCGCCAGCGCGTCCACCTCGGCGAGGGTGTTGTAGAAGGCAAACGAGGCGCGCACCATGCCGGTAAGCCCGTAACGCCGCGCCACAGGCTCGGCGCAGAGCGTTCCGCTGCGCACGGCTATTCCCTGCTTGTCGAGCACCTGCGCCACGTCGAGGTGGTGGATACCTTTGAGGGCAAACGACACGATGCTGCACTTTTGCGGGGCGAGGCCGTAGATGGCGAGGCCGTCAATCTCCTGCAACCGCTCGGTGGCGCGGCGCAGCAGCTCCTGCTCGTGCAGCCGCGCGGCGTCGAGGTCAAGGTTTTTGAGGAAGCCAATAGCCGCGCCCAATCCAATTACGCCCACGTAGTTGGCTGTTCCGGCCTCGAACTTGTAGGGGAGGTCGGCGTAGGTGGTTTTGTCAAACGTTACGGTCTTCACCATGTCGCCGCCGCCCTGCCAGGGCGGCATTTCGTCCAAAAATTTTTCTTTGGCGTACAGCACGCCTGTACCGGTGGGGGCGTAGACTTTATGCCCCGAAAAGGCGTAAAAATCGCAGCCCATCTGCCGCACGTCCACGGGGAGGTGCTGCACGCCCTGCGCCCCGTCCACCAGCACGGGCACGCCCTGCGCGTGGGCAATGCGCACAATTTCGTCCACAGGGTTAATGCTGCCCAGAACGTTGGAGACGTGCGCCACCGCCAGCAGCTTAGTCTTTTTCGAGATGAGGGCGGGCAGCAGGTCTGTGCGCAGCTCGCCGCTATCGGCAAAGGGCAACACCTTGAGCGTAGCGCCCTTGCGCTCGCACAGCAGCTGCCAGGGCACAATGTTGCTGTGGTGCTCCATCTCCGTCACCACAATTTCGTCGCCCGCCCCGACGTAGCGCTCGCCAAAGGCAAACGCCACCAGGTTGATACCAGCTGTAGCGCCCGACGTAAAAATCACCTCGTGCGCCTTCTCCGCGTTGATATATTCGCGCACGCTCTCGCGGGCAGCCTCGTAGCGCTCGGTGCACTGCTCGGCCATGCGGTGCACGCCGCGGTGAATGTTGCCGTTGAGCGAGGTGTGCAGCTCGTTCACAACGTCAATGACCACCTGCGGCTTTTGCGCGGTGGCGGCGTTGTCTAAGTACACCAGCGGTCTGCCGTCAACAGACTGCGACAGCAGGGGAAAGTATGAGCGAATATCCATCATTGAAACAGCATAAAACAGGTAACGCGCAAAGATAATTCTTTTTTTTGAAGCGGCATGAGCGCGCGGACGCAGGTATCTCCCACCGCCACCCAAAAGCAGGCGGGCAGCTTGAGTAAAATGAAAAAAAGGAAAATTTACGAAGCTTTCGCAAATCTTCCTTTTTTTCGATTCCGAGAGAAGCTGCGCTACGCGCCTACAGCAGCTTTTTCAGCTTTTCCTCAAAGGCGTCTGCGGCGGCTGCGCCCACCATCTTGTCCACCACCTTGCCGTCCTTGAAGTACAGCACTGTGGGGATGTTGCGGATACCGTAGGTTTTGGGGACGTCGTCGTTGGCGTCAACGTCCATTTTTCCCACAACGGCGCGGCCTTCATAGCTCTCGGCCAGCTTTTCGATGCTGGGAGCAATTGCGCGGCAGGGGCCGCACCACGTCGCCCAAAAATCAAGCACTACAGGCTTGCTGCTGTTGAGCACTTCCTTCTCAAAGTTTGCGTCCGTAATTTCTATCATTTTATTTATATTTAAAGTGTTACTGATTTTTTTTGTCAAAGGAGAGAGCCAAAAGCCGGACATCCGGCGGGCTGGCGGTTCTCCTATACTTTTCCCCATTTTTCACCGATAGCCTTTGCAATAGCGTCGAACTCCGACGGGGTCAGCTCCAGCTTGGGTTTTTTGAAGTCCACATCGGCCTCGCTGTTGAGCGGAATGAGGTGGATGTGCGCGTGCGGAACCTCCAGCCCCAGCACCGCCACGCCAACGCGGACGCAGGGCACGGCGGCCTGTATAGCCTTTGCCGTTTTTTGTGCAAACAGCCACAGGTTGCTCAGCGTTTTTTCGTCTAAGTCAAACAGGTAGTCAACTTCCTTTCTGGGGATGACCAGCGTGTGGCCTTTGGCTATGGGGTTGATGTCCAGAAAGGCGTAGCAGCATTCGTCTCCGGCCACCTTGTAGCTGGGGATTTCGCCGCTGGCGATTTTAGAGAAAATTGTGCTCATCGGGGATTATCTGATTTATCTGATTTCATAATTCCGGGCTGCTCAAATACCTATTTCGAGCACCTCGAGCTTCATGCATCCCGCCGGAACGGTTATCTCCACCACATCGCCCACCTTTTTGCCGAGCAGCGCCTTTGCAATGGGCGTGGCAATGGAGAGCTTGCCCGTTTTGAGGTTGGCCTCGCTTTCGGTTACCAGCGTGTACTCCATCACGGCTTTGGTGTTCACGTTTTTGAGCTTCACCCTGTTCAGCAGCTGTATTTTTGAGGTGTCAATCTTGGAGTCGTCAATAATTTTGGCGTTAGCCAACATGCTCTCCATGTTTGAGATTTTCATTTCGAGCAGCCCCTGCGCCTCCTTTGCCGCGTCGTACTCTGCATTTTCCGAAAGGTCTCCTTTGTCCCGCGCATCGGCAATAGCACGCGAAGCCGCCGGACGGTCTACGTGCTTCAGCCTGTCCAGCTCTGCACGAAGCTTTGCCAGGCCGCTTTCGGTCAAGTAAGTGTATGCCATAGTTATTTTTTTTAAGTATTGCGGTTGATGTTGAGAAAAAATAAAAGAATCCCCCACAAGTAGGGAACTCTTCCGCTTTTTAAACTCCAATGATTAAGTGACAAATGTAGCCACATTATTTTCTAAAACCAACTTTTTACCTTCAATAATGGTTAACGTGTATTTAATCGCTTATCTGTAAGCGTAATTCTTTCCGAAGGCGTAAAATCGTGCCTTTGCCTGCCTGCATTTTTTTATTTGTCGCTATGTAGCAATGGTTTACGCCTGTTTTGAGGCGGCGTGGCGGCAATACCTGCAAGATTTTAGCGGGGTTGTATGCTAAACAGGCTACCTCTACCGCCTGCCAAGCGGTCATCCTGTCCGATGGTCTTTGGGCAACCTCGACTCGCACAACAGCACAATAGGTGGAAGCTGCCGCAGCGCCATGCTTAGAGCGGTTTTTGCCCGTCGACAAAAAAAAAAGCCGACAACCAACTTCTGTTGCCGGCTTCTTAATCGCCTAAAATGTCCAGCCAACGGTTAGCTGCAAAACGTTGTTTCTCGCACCTTTTATGCTGTTGGGTTCATCCGTGAGCTTCACACTTGGCGTTACCCCGACGTTGTAGCGAAGCCCCAGCGACAGGTGTTCAATGAGCGTGTACTGTACGCCAAAAGCAGCAGACAAATCAAAAATTTTGTAGCCTGGCTCGCTTCCCATGTCTTCTCCAAACGTTCTTTTAACGCAAAAGCCCAGCTGCGGCCCAACTAAAATGCTAAGAGGTAACCTCTTGACAGGTTTAATAGCCGCCAGCAGCGGAATGTTGACGTAGCTTTGGCGAAGCTTCCTGTTGACACTGCTGCCGTCCGGAAGGAGGAGCTTGAAGCCGCCTCCCTGCTGGGAAAATGCCATCTCTGCCTGCGCGTCAACGCGCTCGCTAAAGGCGTAGCTAACGTATACCCCCGCCAGAAAACCGGTCGCTACACCGCTACTTTCAAAAGTTAGCAGCTGCCCTCTATTATACTTAATGTCGGATACGGAGGCTACGTTAAGCCCCGCCTTAGCTCCGAACTTGACCTGCGCCAAAGCGGTGGTACTCGCGCCAAGCGCCACCGCAAAGAAAATGATAGCTTTTTTCATAACCAAAAATGTTGTTAGTGTAAATCATTGTGAATTTGTAGCCTAAGTAAATATACTTTCCGTCTGCACCCCGGAAAGCGCTGCGCATACCGTATGCACGGCAGGTAAGCGCCGCACGCAGCAAAAAGAGCCACGCAAGCTGCGCCACCTGCCTCCGTATGTAAGCGACTTTTCATGGGCGTCAAACAAAACAATTTTTTATGCTATCCTGCCGCTCGACATTTAGACGCTACGACCGGCATGTGCGTGCGCATGTGCGCGTAAAGGGGAATTATGACATGCGCACGCTTCATAAACTTGGCGAAATGGGTTTCGCCCGCGAAAACACTCATTATCTGCTTAAACGCTGTCAAGCAGCATAATTTATGATATTCTTAAGAAGAAGTCGCTACAGCCCAATTAAATTTCAGCTACATTTTCCGACATGTTGGCCGTAAAGCGACATTCGGGCACAAAATTAGAAAAAAAGCGCGAGCTATCCAAGCGCGTGAGAAAAAAAATCAAGACTGCCCTGCCGCGCTTACCGCTGTACCCGAAGTACAAATGCTATCTTTTCCGCCGTAAAAAACTTTTTTTCATCCGCATGCGCTTGGAAAGCTGCGGTATTTCATGTATTTTTGCCGCTCACTAAAAAGCAGTTTTTTCGTGATTCAGGCAGAAAATATAACCAAATCCTTTGGGACGCTACAGGTGCTCAAGGGCATTAGCCTAAGCGTGGCGGGCGGCGAGGTGGTGGCCATAGTGGGCGTTAGCGGCGCGGGCAAAACTACGCTGCTCGAAATTCTGGGCACGCTAAGCCGCCCCGACAGCGGCGCGGTGCACCTCAGCGGCGTTGACGTGTTTGCGCTGGGACGGCGCGAGCTGGCGCGGCTGCGCAACCGCAAGCTGGGGTTTGTTTTTCAGTTCCACCACCTGCTGCCGGAGTTCACGGCGCTGGAGAACGTTTGCATCCCTGCGTTTATTGCCGGAACAGACAGGCGCAAGGCCGAACAGCGCGGCAAAGAGCTGCTCGGCTACCTGGGGCTTGCCCACCGTATGCAGCACAAGCCCGCAGAGATGTCGGGCGGAGAGCAGCAGCGCGTGGCCATTGCGCGCGCAATGGTCAACAGCCCGGCGGTCATCCTGGCCGACGAGCCTTCGGGCAACCTCGACTCGCACAACAAGCAGGAGCTGCACGCAATGCTGTTCCGACTCCGAAAGGAGATGGGGCAAACCATCCTCATCGTTACGCACGACGGGGAGCTTGCCGATATGTGCGACCGCAAAATTATCATGAGCGACGGGAAAATCTGTTGACAGCAAAGCGCTAAAGCCAACCGCTTTGCCTTCCGCCGAAGGTAAATGCGCCCTCGCGCAGAGTATTTACAAGCAAAAAACGACTACAAAATCATGGTACTTTTTTTTCAATCGCCGGCGAGCGTGCTGGCGGTAAGCGTTGGCAACCCGCTCGCGCAGCAGGACGTCGAAAAGCTCGAGTGGCTTTTTTCCGGCGCAAAGTACGCAGGCGCAACCTCGCTGAGCAGCCGGCAGACCTACGTGGGGCCTCGCCGCGAAATGGTTACGCCGTGGAGCACCAACGCGGTGGAAATTACCCAAAACATGGGGCTAACGGGCATTGAGCGCATCGAGGAATTTTTTCCCGTTGCCGACAGCAAGCCCAAGTTCGACCCCATGCTACAGGAGGTGTACAGGGGGCTTGGGCAGGACGTTTTTGCCGTTGACCGCACGCCCGACCCCATCCGCCACGTGAGCGACATTGCGCAGTACAACGCGCAGGAAGGGCTGGCGTTGAGCCACGATGAGGTGCAATACCTCGAGGCGCTGAGCAAAAAGCTGAACAGACGCCTCACCGACAGCGAAATATTCGGCTTCTCGCAGGTCAACTCCGAGCACTGTCGGCACAAGATTTTCAACGGCGTCTTCATCATCGACGGCAAGGAGATGCCCTCGACGCTCTTTGCGCTCATCAAGAAAACTACCGAGCAAAACCCCAACCGCGTGGTGAGCGCCTACAAGGACAACTGCGCCTTCATACAAGGCCCCGTGGCGGAGCAGTTTGCCCCAGCTGCGGGCGACGCGCCCTGCGAGTTTGCCGTGCAGGATGTTGAAACGGTGATTTCGCTAAAGGCCGAAACGCATAACTTTCCCACCACCGTAGAGCCGTTCAACGGCGCGGCCACCGGCTCCGGCGGCGAAATTCGCGACCGCATGGCCGGCGGAAAAGGCTCCATGCCGCTGGCGGGCACTGCCGTTTACATGACCTCGTACCCGCGCATGGAGGACAGCCTCAAGGAGGCCGAGCGGCACACCGAGGCGCGCCCGTGGCTCTACCAAACGCCCGAAGATATTCTGATAAAAGCCTCGAACGGCGCAAGCGACTTCGGCAACAAGTTTGGGCAGCCCCTCATCTGCGGATCGCTGCTCACCTTTGAGCAGGAGTACGACGGAAAGTTCTATGGCTACGACAAGGTTGTCATGCTGGCCGGAGGCGTTGGCTTCGCCAAAAAGAGCGACTGCCTGAAGGAGAAGCCCGCCGCGGGCGACGTGCTGGTGCTGCTGGGCGGCGACAACTACCGCATCGGCATGGGCGGCGGCGCGGTAAGCAGCGTGGCCACAGGCGAGCTTGCCAGCGGCATTGAGCTCAACGCCGTGCAACGCTCCAACCCCGAAATGCAGAAGCGCGTGTACAACACCATTCGCGCCCTGTGCGAGAGCGCAAAAAACCCCGTCATCTCCATCCACGACCACGGCGCGGGCGGACACCTCAACTGCCTCTCGGAGCTGGTGGAGTCCACCGGCGGCGAAATTGACATAAGCGCGCTGCCCATAGGCGACCCTACGCTAAGCGACAGGGAAATTGCCGGTAACGAAAGCCAGGAGCGCATGGGGCTGGCGCTCCACGAGGAAGACCTCCCAACGCTGCGCCGCATTGCCGAGCGCGAGCGAACTCCCATGTACGTGATTGGCCGCGCCACAGGCAACATGAGGTTTACCTTAGTGAACAAGGCAACGCAGGAAAAACCTATCGACCTGCTGTTGGACGACATGTTTGGTAACCCGCCAAAAACGGTCATCAGGGATAAAACTTCCGAGTAGCGCAAATCACGGGTTGAAAATCATACACGCCAACGTATTATAACCGCGTAAACATAATCAATTCCCGCAGAAAGCGCCATTTGAAATAGTTATCAAATGGCGCTTTCTGCGGGAATTGCAAACAAAAACTCTTTAACTTCCGGCTAACCTCCGGCTAATCTCCAGCTTTCAGCTCATCAACCTTTGCTTCGCATTAGTATATTTTTCCGCGCTGGTCTTTTATGTTGGCTTCCACGTGCAGCGTTTCAAAGAGTTCGTAGCTTACGCGCATGGGCACGGAGGCTTGCAGGCGCGATTTCTCCAGCGCCAGGCGGTTGTCGTCTTCATCGCCGGCGGCGTTGACGGATGTTACCATGAACACGTACACGCCCGACATTCCCTTCACCGGCTCCGACAGCTGGTTTTCCTTTGAAGACGAGGCTGCCGCCGCCAGCTGAGGCTCTACGCCAACACCCGGCAGGTAGTAGCTCGAAAAGTTGACGTTGTCCAGCGTCTGCACGCTCAGATTCAGCTGCTCGGCAAGGCTGGCCAAGTCGGTAGCGCCCTTCATTTTTTCGGCTATAGCGTCGGCCTTTTTTATGCGCATCAGCTCCACCGATATTTCGGAGGCCACCTGCTTTACCGGCGCATAGCCGTCCTCGCGAATGGTGGTGAGAACGGCTACCACAAAGTTGTTGTCAATCTCAAATATGGGCGATACTGCGCCCTCCTTGCTGTTGTAAGCCCAGCGCACCAGCTCGCGCGCCTGCTGCAAGTTTGCCACAGACTTGTCGTTGATGGAAATGCGCGATGCGGGCTTTCTCGTGTACCCTTTCTCGTCGCTCCTGGCGATGAAGGCCGCGTGGTCAACCGATTTGGTTGCCAACTCGTTGGCGCTGCTAAAAATGCGCTCCCGCGTGGTGCGGCTTGGCTCTACCGTGCGTTCTACCACAGCCAGCTGCACCTTCTTTTGGGCAACGCCCTTGTCGGTAACCTCAACTACGTGCACGCCAAACTGTGTTTCCACCAGCAGCACGTGTCCTTTTGGGGCAAAAAAGCAGGAATCGCCAAAAGGCTTTACCATAGAAGCCTGCACAAACCACCCCAGATCGCCGCCACTTTCGTTGGCAGCCTGGTCTATCGAGTACTTTGCAGCCAGCTCTGTAAAGCTTGCCCCCGCCCTGAGCGCGGTGCGTATGCTGTCGGCTGTTTTGCGTGCAGCGTCCATTCCTGCGGAGGGGTCAAGCAGGATGTGGCGAGCCCTCACCGAGTCGGGCAACATTCGCTCGCTCACAATCCGCGCCATTTTGTACGTGCCGCCGTCTTGCAGGGGGCCGAGTACGTCGCCCTTGCCTGCCGAAAATGAAAAGCTGTCGAGCAGCCCGGACAGCTCGCCCTTTTTGTGGTAAACAGCGTCGAAGGGCACGTCAGAGTGGAGGGTTGTGAACTGCGCCGGATCGGTTACGTTTTTAAACTCCGACGCCAGGTTTTCTATCCAGCGGCGGGCGGCGTTGTCGTCCTCCTCCGAGGGGGTGATGGCAAAGGTCACCAGCTCAAGATCGCGCGAGGCGGTTTGCTTGTACTGCTGCTTGTGCTCTTTGTAGTATTTTTTTATGTCGCTCGGAGTAACTTTTATCAGGCTGTCGGGGTAGCTCGTCAGCGGGCTTGACACGTACTGTATGCTCACTGACCGCACCTCGTTGTTGAGCGCGTTTTTAGCGTCGGCAGCGGTCACGTACATTGCCTTCGACACCAGCCCTGTCAGCTTGGCCTGCTTGCGGAGGTTGGCGATTTCTTTTTCCAGAAACAGCCAGTAAAATTTGGTATCGGGATTTTGGTCGAGGCTTTGGAGGTAGCGCAGGACAAATCCGCGGTCAAACTCGCCGGTTTGCGGGTTTGAGAAGTTGCGCACCACCAGCGGCGAGGGGTTACGCCCCTGCACCAAGTCAAACAGCTCGTCGCTCGAAACCTCTATACCCATTTGGTCATATTTTTTGTCGTACAAATATTTGCGCACTAACGCCTGCCATGCCTGCTCGCGGATTTCATCCGTCATGTCTCCGTTGGCTGTGTTTGGCCCGTACATAGCGCTGTAAACATTTGTAAAATAATCTGTTGTTCGCTGATATTCTTCGTAGGAGATGGTTCTCCCGTTAATTTTTCCCACGTCGCCAGCCGCAGAAAAGAAGCCGCCGCCGCCGTTTCCAAACAAGTCGCCAAGCACAAAGCTGAGCAGCGCAAGGCCGATAATACCAACTAAAAGCACTCCTGCTCTATTTCTAAGAGATTCTAATACAGCCATTTGTAGTAATTATTTGATGATAATAAAATAGTTCTTGTGGCCTGCAAAGATAAGGCTTTAATTTATAATTGGCAATACTTTATTTGGTTTTTTTTTGGTAAACATTTATGCTGTGGGGGCAGAAGATGCTCCATAAGCGTCGCTACTCGCCGCGATCGGCGTCTATCGTGATGTGTATCAAGCCTATTTTGGAGGCGACGGTTTTCAAGATGCGCACCTTAAGAGCGTCCTGCGTCCTGACTTTGACAATGCCGACATCCTAAAAATTCCGCCCTCACAGCGAAAGAGTATAAGGCCGAACTGAAATTTGCCTGCGCCGCCCGTTTTTTGCAGCATAAAACTTGCAGCAATGTAATCCGAAATGTATTGTAATTTGTAGATTTTTAAAATGTTAAAGTGACGGATGATGAGCTTACCTGTACGTCAGCCACTTCCAAATATCTCTAAACCCCGATTTTTTACCGTACATCAAAATGCCAACGCGGTAAATCCTGCCGGATATCCACACCGTGCCCACAAAGGTGGCGTAGAGTATGCCCAGCGAAAGCGCCAACTGCCAGGCGGGTACGTCAAACGGTATGCGCGCCATCATCACCATAGGCGAGGTGAAGGGAATGATGGAAAACCAAAACGAAAGGGCGCTGTCGGGGTGCTGAAACGTGTTGAGCATAACGAAGATACCTATAATCAGCGGAATGGTAACGGGAAGCATGAGCTGCTGCGTGTCGGTCTCAGATTCTACGGCCGACCCCACGGCGGCAAACAGCGACGAGTAGAGCAGGTAGCCGCCAAGGAAGAAGAGCACAAAGCAGCCCGCAATCCACGCGAAGTTGAATCCCGACAGGTAGGTCAGCATCTGTGCGCCGCCCACGCCGGAGAGCAGCCCAGGTAGGGGGCTGTCGAAAGCGTCCACGCTGGCCATGCCGTTGAGCGACGGGCTGAGCAGCCTCACAGCGTTGACGAGCAGCAGCGTGAGCACAACCCACAGCGTGAATTGCAGCAGCCCCACCGCAGCCACGCCTGCTATTTTGCCCATCATCAGCTGGAACGGCCTGACGGACGACACAATTACCTCGACCACGCGGTTTACCTTTTCCTCGATAACGCTGCGCATCACCATGCCGCCAAACATGACGATGAAGAAGTAGATGAGAATCGCGGAGATGTACGAGATGGTCATAGCAACGCCTGCATGCGAGCGCTGCTCCTCGCTGTTGTCGCCCCACTTTATGGAGGTTGCGTGCAGCTTTGTCTGCAAGTCCTGCATAATTTGGCTCAGCTGGGGGATGTCGTATGCCCGCAATTTGCGCTGCTCCACCTCGCGCGACAGCATGGCAAGGGTCTTGTGCTGCACTTCGAGGCTCACCGTCCGGGTGGAGTAGAATTTCAGCTCCTCCGGCTCGCCCCTGTCGTTCAGCTTGCCGATGTGCAGCAGGGCGTAGTAGCCCAGCGCGTCAAAATTTTTGCTCACGCTGCTCACGTCTGCGTCCGGCAGCACGGTAAAGCGGAGCACGTCGTCGGAAACCAGCGCTGTGTCGAACGAGCGCGTATCGTCAATAACGGCCACCACGTTGACGTTGCTGCTCTTAAGGCTCATAACGGCAACGGGTGTGAGCGCCATCAGCGCCACGAGCAGCGGCGCTAAAAGCGTAATCACCAAAAAGGATTTTTTGCGCACGCGCACGGAAAATTCCCGCCGGGCAACTAAGAAAATTTTATTCATGCTGTGTTTGGTTAGCTTTCTGCGTTCAACTTTTCTTCTTCTCTGGTCACCGCTGCAATAAATATGTCGTGCATGTTGGGCGTAAGGTGCGCAAAGTATTCTACCTTTACGGCCTGCATAGCTATTTGTAGCAGCGGGTTAACGTCGTCTTCGCGGGCAACGCTCACGGTGGCTACCTGTAGTCCGGCCTCCTGCCGCTGCTCGCTCACGGTAAAGTGCGGCGCAAGGGCAGATGCAAGCTTTTCGCTGCTGCCCGCGTAGCGCAGCTCGTACTGTAGCCCCGCGTAGCTGCTGCGCACTTCGGCCAGCGTGCCGTGCAGCACGCAGCGTCCGTGGTTGATGAGGGCTATGCTGTCGCACAGCTCCTCGACGGAGGACATGTTGTGCGTTGAAAATATGATGGAGCTTCCCTCTTTGCTGAGCGTAAGCATTTCGTTTTTGATGATTTCTGTGTTAACCGGATCGAAGCCGCTGAATGGCTCGTCGAAGATGAGCAGCTTGGGTCTGTGCAGCACCGTTATGGCAAACTGCACCTTTTGCGCCATGCCCTTTGAGAGTTCTTCCACCTTTTTGTTCCACCAGGGCATGATGTTGAGTTTTGTAAACCAATACTTTAGCCTTTTCTTTGCCTCGTGTGCCGAGAGCCCTTTCAGCTGAGCCAGGTAGAGCGCCTGGTCGCCCACCCTCATTTTTTTGTAAAGCCCGCGCTCCTCCGGCAGGTAGCCAATGCTGTACACGTCGCTGGCTTGCAGCCGGTTGCCGTCGAGGTAGATAGCTCCGCTGTCGGGGGCTGTAATTCGGTTAATGATGCGGATAAGCGTTGTTTTTCCCGCGCCGTTAGGCCCCAGCAGCCCAAAAATGCTGCCATGCGGCACGGCAATGCTCACCTTGTCCAGCGCACGTCGTCCGACAAACTGCTTAACAACATCTTCCGCTTGTAAAATATAGCTCATAGCGTTTTTTTTAGTTTGCAAATGTAGCATTTATTTTGAGGCTTCGTTGGCTGCGGTGCAAAAAAAACGTGCTTTACATTTGGCTTTTTTTGGTAAGTATTTCTGCTGAAGGAGGCAGAAGAAACTCCGTGTACGCCGCTACTCGCCGTCACCGGCGTCTATTGTGATATGTACCAAGTCTACCTTGGAGGCGGTGGTTTTGAGGATGCGCACCTTGAAGCGTCCCACCTCCAGTATTTCGCCAACGGCCGGGATGCTTTCGCTGCTAAAAATGATGAATCCCGCGAGGGTTTCGTACTCGTCCGACTCCTCAATGCGGAGGTTGTACTTTTCGTTGAGGTAGGCTACCTCTAAGCGTCCGGCGAGCAAAAATTCGTTCTCCGAAAGCTGCTTTTCGAGGAGGCTTTCCGAGTCGTGCTCGTCCTCTATTTCCCCAAAAATTTCCTCCATCATGTCCTCCATAGTGACCATTCCGGCAGTGCCGCCAAACTCGTCGACCACCACCGCCACCGACTTGTGGTTTTTGATGAGCGAGGCGAGGAGCTTTTGCGCCGACATGCTTTCGGGCACAAACTCCAGCGTGATGAGCATGTCGCGGATGCTGCCATACGCCCTGAACAGGTCGATGGAGCGGACGTAGCCGATGATGTTGTCGATAGAGCCTCGATAGACCATGATGCGCGAAAATCCCGTCTGCACAAACAGCGCGCGGAGCGCCTCCACGGTTTCCTCCAGCGCTATGGCCTCTATTTCGGTGCGTGGCACCATGCACTCGCGCACCTTCACATCGGCAAAGCCCAGCGCGTTGCGAAAGATTTGCATGTCGTGCTCGCGCTCCGACTCCTCCTCCGACGCCGCCGCTTCACCGGCAACACGCTGTAGCTCGTTCTTCTCGAACATCGGCATTGCTGCCTGCTCCGCCACGTTCACCCCGAAAATGTAGCGCAGCGTCGCCACCGAAAACCACGTTATAAACCTCGCAATGGGGTAGCACACAAGGTACACAAAAAAGGCGGGGATGCTAAAGGTGCGCAGGAAAAAGTTGGGGCGCAACCGGCAAATGGTCTTCGGCAAAAAGTCGCCCGTCAGCAGCGCAACAGAGGAAGACAAGAGCACGCTCACGGCCAGCTGCACGTACACCGGAAGTCCGCCCGCGAAGCCGGCGGCGTACAGCATGTCGGTCATCGCAATGGCGTAAACAACCAGCGCCACGGTATCGGCCACCATGATGGAGGCGGTAAACTGCCCCTGGTGGCGCATGAAAATGCCCACTAAGCAGGCGTAAATTCTGCCCTGCTTTCGGTCAATCTCTACCTTCAGCTTGCTGGACGAAAGAAAGGCCGTCTCCAAGCCTCCCAGAAATGCAGAAAAAAGAAGTAGGGTAACTATCAACCATCCGGAAGTCATATCTTTGCGTGGTGTTTGTTTTTTGGTATTTTCTACAAAGATAGCATTAAATCTTTGTATCGCACACAAGCGTATGAAAATGTCTCGTAAAACTCTACTAAAGTGCGCCATGCAGCCGGCCAAAGCCACAGTTGATGCAGGAAAAAACCGGCAGCTAAAAGCCTTGTAACCACATATTACAAAATTTTAGCGCGACAACTTGGAGTACATCTTGCCGCAGCTTAGAAAATGCGCCCGGCAGCGCAGTAGTAATACAAAAAATGTGCACCTTTTGGCGCACATGTAACCCGTCGCATTAATTTCCAAAAATTTGGAAGAAGAGCAGGTATGGTATGGTGGTAAAATTCCCTCAACGGAGCGTTCATCAGCAAAATTACATCTACACGCTATTCGGAAATTTTTCCTTCAACTTCTCCAAGTCTTCCGGCGTGTCGACAGCCCACGTTTCCATGTCGGTTACTGCGACCTTGATGCGGTAGCCGTTTTCGAGCCAGCGCAGCTGCTCCAGCCCTTCGGCGAGCTCCAGCGAGCTTTGCGGCAGCCGACAGATGCGCTGTAGCGTATCTGTGCGGTAGGCGTAGAGGCCAACGTGCTTGTAGAAGGGGTAGCTCGTCGGCCACTGCGCCTGCGCAGCGTTGCGGACGTAAGGGATGACCGAGCGGCTAAAGTAGAGCGCGTAGCCGCCTGCATCAACCACCACCTTGGGGCTGTTGGGGGAAAATATATCCTCGTCCTTGCCGAAAGGTTTCACCAGCGTAGCCAGCTGCACGTCGTTGTCGACAAAGCATCCCTTGAGCTGCTCCAGCTGCGCGGGGGCAATGAAAGGCTCGTCGCCCTGCACGTTGACAACCACGTCGAACTTTTGACCGAACGCCGCCTCGACCTTCAAAACCGCTTCGGCGCAGCGGTCAGTGCCGCTCCGGTGGGAGGAAGAGGTCATGATGACCTTGCCTCCAAGCGACACTACAGCGTTGGCAATGCGCTCGTCGTCGGTAGCGACAAAAACGTTATCAAACGCCCGCAGCACCTGCTCGTACACGCGCCATATCATGGGCTTCCCGCCGATGTCGGCAAGGGGTTTACCCGGAAATCGGGTGGAGGCGTATCGTGCCGGTATAATGCCTACAAAATTCACTTGCCGCCGGATTTAGTTGTTTTTCTTTTTTTTAGCCTTGGCTGCTTCGCGCTTGGCTGCCTCCTTTTCTTTTTTCTTTTGCAGGGCTGCCTTTTCCTTTTCCCGCTTTTCGGCCTCCTTCGCCTTTACCTTTTCCCTCTCCTGAGCGTGTTTTGTTTTTTCGGCTTCTTTCTTAGCCAAAGCATCTTCCTTCTGCTGCTGCTTTTTCAGCTCGTCTGCCTCCTTTTGCTTTTGCCTGGCGGCTTCGTCCTCCTCCTTCTTCTTTTGCGACTGCAAGGCTTCGCGATCCTTGGTTTTCTCGGCGCCTTCGATGGCGCTAATTTCTTTGTCTATGGCTTTGAGGGCTGTCATTGCCTCCTTCAGCGCCTTGTCTGCCAGCTTCAGCTTTTCCGTGCCGCGCATTTCATACTTTTCGGCTTCTTTCAGCTTTCGCCGAATTTCCGCATCCCTTGCCTGAAGGATTTTCAGCTCGGCGTTGTACTCTTTGCGGATTTCGTTTCTTTTCGTCATTCCCGCCTTGCGCTCCTGCGGGTCTTCAGATTTGATTTGCTTCTCGATGGCGGGCACATCCACGCCAAACACGCGCTTTTCCAGCTGGTCTTTATCGTCGAACAGCTTGTCCAGCTCGTTTTTCCCCTCCTGATTCAGGCGAGCGCCCTCTACAAGGAGGCTATCGGCCGCCCTTCTGTCGGCCTCTGCCTTGTCAACGCGCACCTGAGTTGCGCTGCGCCGCTCAATGAGTTTGGCCAGCTTTGGATTTTTTTCGCCGTCTTCTCCCTGCGCGTAGAGCGCTACAGGCGCGGCGGTCAGCAGGGTTGCGCAGAGCAAAACTTCTTTGCGCAGCCGCCTGCACAACAAATTCTCCTTTACAATCATTTTCTTTAGCTTAAAACACATAATGTACTGATTACAAATAAAATTAAACAAATTCACCAAGCGATTTTTCCCTTAACTAAATTACAGGGGGGAAGGTGCATTTGCCTTCAATTCGATGAAGGCTTTGTTGCTCAAGCTGTCGGCTTTACCAACTCCGCCGGAATGAATCGTTCGGCAGTAGAAAAATGCTCCGGCGGTTGCCGCATCCCTGCGGAGGGAGTGCGGCAAAAAAACGGCGACATCTGTTTCTCATACTGAGCGATAACCTTATTAACGGGGTTGCTTAGAGCAACAGCCTGAAATGCACCCCTCAAAGGTATAAATTTTTGAGAAAAAAAACTAATAAGATGTATAAAAAAAACATATAAATGCGAATTCACAAGGTGAAATATTTTACCGTCAATGGAATATATACCCCAAATAAATTATGATGGCTGCACAGAGGAAAAATTAATTTCGTTGCGCATGATTTGCCTGCTTCACAGCATACCTTTTTTCCCGTCGTTGGTAGAACATCTCCGTTTTTTTTGTGGGTAAAAATGCACGCCGTACATCTCTGCATGATGATAAACCTAATTATGACGATGAACTTACGCACCTTCACAGATAATTTATCACTATTGATATTCAACGTGTTGTAATTATTTTTGAATATTTTTGGGCATTTTTTTTGTGTTTTCCGCGGAAAAAATATATTTTTGACGCATGTTACATGGACGTCAGTATAATAACCACCACTAACAATATATCTATTCAAATGGTAAATGCAGAGGCAACCGAGAGGACAATTACAGGACGTATATCGCAAATCATAGGCCCCGTTATAGATATCAACTTTGACGAGGGAAATGTTGACAGGGAAAAAGAGGTGCTGCTTCCTGCCATTCACGATGCGGTGGAGATAAAGCGTCGCGACGGAAGAATACTGATTGCCGAAATACAGCAGCACATCGGCGAGCGAGCTGTGCGCTCCGTTGCAATGGATTCTACCGATGGCCTGCAAAGAGGCATGACGGTGGTTTCGCGCTACACGCCAATAAAAATGCCTGTGGGCGACCAAATCAAAGGGCGGCTGATGAACGTAGTGGGTGAAGCCATTGACGGCATGAGCCTGCTGGAGAACAGCGGCGCACAGCCTATTCACCGCAACCCGCCCAAGTTCGAGGACTTGTCCACCGTGCAGGAGGTGCTTTTTACTGGCATCAAGGTGATTGACTTGTTAGAGCCATACTCAAAGGGTGGAAAAATCGGACTCTTTGGCGGCGCTGGGGTGGGAAAAACGGTGCTCATCATGGAGCTCATCAACAATATTGCCAAAAAGCATCACGGATTTTCGGTATTTGCAGGCGTGGGAGAGCGCACGCGCGAGGGCAACGAGCTGCTGCGGGAAATGCTCGAGTCGGGCGTTATCCGCTACGGCGAGGAGTTCAAAAAAAGCATGGAGTCAGGAGGCTGGGATCTTTCCAAGATAGACTACACGGAGCTGGGAAAATCGCAGGCTACGCTGGTGTTCGGGCAAATGAACGAGCCGCCCGGAGCGCGCGCCTCTGTTGCCCTCTCAGGCTTGACGGTGGCCGAATCGTTCCGCGATTCCGGCTCGGGGTCAAAGGATATACTGTTCTTTATCGACAACATCTTTCGTTTTACGCAGGCCGGCAGCGAGGTTTCTGCGCTGCTGGGGCGTATGCCTTCGGCGGTGGGCTACCAGCCTACGCTGGCGTCGGAAATGGGCGTTATGCAGGAGCGCATCACCTCCACCAAGACAGGCTCTATCACCTCGGTGCAGGCGGTGTACGTGCCCGCCGACGACCTTACCGACCCTGCACCGGCAACTACCTTTTCGCACTTAGACGCTAAAACCGTTTTGAGCCGTAAAATTACGGAGTTGGGTATTTACCCCGCCGTTGACCCGCTGGAATCGACCTCCCGTATTCTCGACCCCGCCATTGTGGGCGAAGACCACTATAACACCGCGCGGCGCGTGGTGAGCATCTTGCAGCGCAACAAGGAGCTGCAGGACATCATCTCCATCCTCGGCATGGAGGAGCTCTCCGACGAAGACAAAACGATAGTGAACCGTGCACGACGGGTGCAGCGTTTTCTTTCGCAACCCTTTGCTATGGCAGCGCAGTTTACGGGCGTGCCGGGCGCAATGGTTGCCATTGAGGACACCATCAAGGGCTTCAAGATGATACTCAACGGCGAGGTTGACCACCTGCCCGAACAGGCTTTCCTGAACGTTGGGACTATTGAGGAGGCAATAGAAAAAGGCGAGAAAATTTTAAAGCAGGCGGAAAATTAGTTCGGAGTTGAACTTTGCCGCAAAAACGTAAAAATAGCAAAGCGGGAAATTAAATCGTTGAAATCGTTGAAAACAGTTGAGCATGAAAGTACACATACAAATAGTTTCGCCCAAGGGCACGCTGTACGAGGGCGACCCGCTTTACGCCGTTTTTCCGGGGAAGGAAGGCGAGTTTGCCGTGTACCCTGACCACGCCTCCATCATATCTTCGCTGAAAAGCGGAGTGGTGCGATGTATAGTTGACGAAAAAAACGAGGAGACAATTGAGGTCAACGGTGGATTTATGGCGGTGGACAAGAATGTAATAACGGTGTGCATAGAGTAGTGGTGCGATGAAAATTTTTCTTTCGGACAGCGCAAGCGGCAAGGCGGCAGAAGTGTTGATGGGCGTTACCATTGTGGGCTACTTCCTGCTATACATGCTGCTGCCGCAGCTCAAGCTTGATATAGCTGTACCGGCGTTGTTTGTGCTGTTTGTAGCTATTTTCAGGTGGCTGATGGCGCGATGGGAAAATAAGCTGCTTACCGGCAAGAAAACAATTCTGCACGCGTTCAACTATTTTCTTGCGTGGAAGCTGGCAAAAATGCTTGTGAGCGTCGTGCTCATAGTGTGCTACATGAAGTTTTTTGGCGGACGTTTAATGGTGTTCCTTATTTCTTTTGCTCTGCTTTACGTGGAGTTTATGTGGATGGAAACCGTGGCGTGGCGCGGCGTAGAGCGCAGGATGCGGCAGAAAAGTTGAGAGGCGCAGCGGATGCGGCTTTGAATTTGAAAAAAAATATAGTGACAAAAACGGTAGGGCAATGGGAAAAAAATTGGCATTTGTGGCAAGCGTGCTGACGACAGTAGCATTTGCCACTGCATTTTTCTCCTGCGGCAAAGGCGAGCCGGTTGATCCAAATGCTCTTGTGCCCGACCCGAAAGGAGCTGTAACGGCTAATATTTCAGAGGAAGTGGAATCATAGGAGCACGGGTAAAATATCAGTATCCGTTTTAATGAAAGCGGTGAATTGTTTTAAATGGGTAAACAGCGAAATGATGAATATCGGTAAATATACTACTTGGTTGTGCATTGCAGCGGCTGCGCTGCTTATGCCGCTGTGCGCATCGGCGGCGGAGAACCACGACGGCAAGAGCGAGGAAAAAGAGCTGGCAATAGACGACATCATTACGGAGCACGTTTTCGATAGCTACTGGTGGCATATCACCACCTACAAGGAGCATCACATTTCCATATACCTGCCCATTATTGTGCGCTCCGAAAGCGGAAGCTGGCATGTTTTTTCGTCGAAGCATCTGGCGCACGGCGAGACCTACAGGGGTTTTCGCATAGCGGAAAAGGGAGAGGATCACGAGGGCAAAGTAGTGGCAACAGGCGAGTCAGGCGAGGCGTACCGCCCGTGGGACATTTCGCTCACCAAAAATGCGCTCGCGCTGACCATCAACTCCGTCATCATGCTTACGATATTTTTGATCGCAGCACGCTGGTACAGGCGTCGCCCGAAAAATTCTACGCCCAACAAGTTTGTGTGCGCCATAGAAATGCTCGTCATGGATGTGGAGGAGGAAATAGTGCACGCCAGCATTGGTAAGGACTACAAGCGATATTCGCCCTACCTGCTCACGGCGTTCTTCTTCATTCTCATCAACAATGTGATGGGAATAATTCCCTTTTTCCCGGGAGGCGCTAACACCACGGGCAACATTGCCGTTACCTTTGTGCTGGCGGCTTGCACCCTGATAGCGGTAAACGTATTTGGCAACCGCGAGTATTGGCGGGAAGTTTTTTGGCCGGACGTTCCGGTATGGCTCAAAGTACCCATCCCCATCATTCCGCTGATAGAGCTGTTTGGGGTAATATCAAAGCCGTTTGCGCTGATGATACGTTTGCTGGCCAACATTTTTGCCGGGCACACTGTCATACTTGCGTTTACGCTTTTGGTGTTCATCACCGCAAAGATGGGGGCAGGCATCACCGCAGGAATGACGGTCTTTTCCGTTGTGCTGTCAATAGTTATGCTGTGCCTTGAGTTTTTGGTGGCCTACATTCAGGCCTACGTGTTTACCCTGCTCTCGGCGGTATTTATAGGGCTTTCGCGCCCCGAACACCACGCGGCGCATAAGAAACAGTAATGCAAAAGAGTAATACAGAAGTAATAATATTCATAATCCATTATAAATCACTAAAAACCAAAAAATTATGTCACCACTATTAGCTACGCTGCTGCAAATAACAAACCTTCCGCAGGCATTTGCAGCTATTGGAGCAAGCATTGCCGTAATCGGCGCAGGTATTGGAATCGGAAAAATCGGAGCATCGGCCATGGAAGCTATGGCTCGCCAGCCGGAAGCTTCGGGAACAATCCGCATGTCCATGATCATCATGGCCGCCTTTGTTGAGGGCGTTGCGCTGTTTGCCATCGTGCTCTGCTTCCTGGTACTGTACTCTTAAACCGGCGCTGCTATGTCATTGCTTACACCAGACTTCGGACTTTTGTTTTGGATGGCCTTCAACTTCCTGATAGTTTTCGGGATTTTGGCAAAGTTTGGCTTTCCTGTTATCACGCGCATGGTTGGCGAGCGGCGCGACCATATCAGCAAATCGCTCCAGGCGGCGGAGGAAGCAACAAAAAAGCTGGAGAACGTAAGGCAGGAGTCGCTGGCAATGCTCGACGAGACTCGCGTACAGCAAGCCGAGATTATCAAAAAGGCCATTGCCGACGGCGAGCAAATCGTTCGGAACGCCCAGCAAAAGGCCACCGAAGAAACAGAGAAGCAGCTCGAAGCTGCCCGCCGGAGCATTGAGATGCAAAAGGAGAGGGCGTTGAGCGAAATCAACGCTCAGGTGGCTTTGCTTTCGCTGGACATTGCGGAGAAAATCCTCCGCCGCCAGCTCGACGACCGCGAGCAGCAGGAATCATTTGCCCTGCAAATGGTGGAGGAAACGGAAAGCATACGCAGAAAGCGAAGCCATAAGCGTTAAACTCAGCAAGCATGGGGGCGCAACGGAAAATATCCGTGTTCGCGACGCCCATTGGCGCATGTTGTTTTTTATCGTGCATGAGCTTGCAGATACATGCTATTTTGCTTTAATTTAGGTGTTTAACTTCCTGAAGCAAGTTTCAGGAAGTTACATCCTCTGAGGAAAAGTTACGGATTTGGGCATACGCAAAATTCATGCCGGAGACGGTAAAAAATCTGTTGGGCATCTGCACGCGCAACGGAGGTCATTCGTCCCCAAAGAAGTATGTAAACTATTATGAACAACGGACTTATATCGAAACGCTACGCAAAGGCGCTGCTGGAATTTGCAACGGCGCATGGCGAGGATAAAAGCGTGTACGAGAGCATGAAAACGCTCTCGGAAAGCATAGCCGCCACGCCACGCCTGCGCGAAACGCTGCAAAGCCCCGTAGTGCCGGTTGGCGATAAGGAGGCGCTGCTATGCAGCGTTGTCGGCGCAGGGGCGGGAGAGTGCTACCGGCGATTTGTGCGGCTAACGCTCGAAAACCGGCGTGAAGGCCTGCTGCAAAACATTGCGCTCGGCTACCTCGCGCTTTACCGCCGCGTGCACCGAATTGGACGAATCTCCATTGTTTCGGCCACACCTCTGTCCGACTCTTTAATCGGCAGGATAAGGTACGGCGTGGAGAGGCGCACGCGCGGCACGGTGGAGCTTGACCTGCGCGTTGACGCAAGCTTGGGCGGCGGATTTATTTTTCAAATGGACGATTTCCGTGTGGATACCTCTGTGGCAGGGCAGCTCGAAAAGGTGCGAAAGCAGCTGGCAATGTAGTCCGGCATGAGGTTTGAAAAGGATTTGAAGGCAAGAGAGCATGGACATACTACGAAACATTAAGACTACGTATGAAAGCTATCAGTCATTAATATCTTTTTACCAGAGGAATAGCGATAAA
>JAIRSZ010000115.1 GCA_031255195.1 Prevotellaceae bacterium
CCTTGTATGTAGTGTCGCCCTGCTGCTGTGCTGCCACGTGGCGCACGCGCAGCCGTGGACGCTGGAGCGGTGCATTGAGCATGCCGTGGCCAACAACCTGAGCGTAAAAATGGAGGAAATTAGCCGCGAGTCAAAGGCCATAGAGCTGAACACGGCCAAGTTCAGCCGTCTACCCAGCCTCAGCGCCGGCGTTGATCAGTCGTTCTCGTTCGGCAGCGTGGAGGACACCAAAGGCGCTATTTCCAAGCAAAAAATGACCTCCAACACCTCGCTCTCCGCTTCGTCGAGTATGCCCATCTTTACCGGCTTCCAAATATCGAACGAAATCAAGGTGCGGCAGTACGGCGTGCTGGCGGCGGAGGAAGCGCTCAAAAAGGCAAAGGAAAACATTGCCGTAGCCGTGGCGCGGGCTTTCCTCGACGTGCTGCTCAAGAAGGAGATTCACAGAATAAGCGAGGAGGCCATGAGCTTTACGCTGGGCAACGTGAAGAAAACGGAGGTCATGGTGGGCGCGGGCAACGTTCCGCTGGCGCAGCTCTACGAAATCAAGTCGCAGCAGGCAGCCGACGAAGCGCGCGTCACCACAGCCGAGAACGATGTGAGCCTGAGCCTGCTCACCCTTGGGCAGCTGCTGGAGATTGCCGACCTGAGCAGCTTCGACGTTGAGCAGCCCACCCTCCCCGACAGCGCCGCGCTGCTGCTGGAGGCGGTACCCTCCTCCGACACAATCTACCGCGAAGCCTTGGCAATGAAGCCGCAAATTCGCGAGGCCGAGCTGCTGCTCGAGGGCAGCAAACATTCGCTCAAAGTCGCCAAGTCGGGCTATTGGCCTCAGCTCAGCCTCAACATGGGCATAGGCGACCGCTACTTCCGCGCCAACAACCCCGCCATACCCGACGGGGACTTCTCCGCCCAGCTGAGCGACAACCTGCAGGAGTACGTGGGGCTGTCGCTGCGTATTCCGGTATTCAACCGCTTTGCGACAAGAAACAGCGTGCGCTCGGCGCAAATTGGCGTTAGCAGCCGGCAGCTGGTGTTGGAGGATATGAAAAAAACGCTGTACAAGGAAATTCAGCAGGCGTACCACAACGCTGTGGCGGCGCAAAAAAGCTACCGCGCAGCGCAGAAATCTGTCGAGGCCGCCCGCGAAGCCTTTCGCTACGCCGACGCCAGGTACCAAACCGGAAAGTCGAGCGTGTACGAGTTCACCGAGGCCAAAACCACGCTTGCCCGCAGCCTCTCCGAAGAGTCGCAGGCCAAGTACAGCTACATCTTCGCCTCCAAAATTCTGGACTTTTACGGCGGAAAGCCGATAACGCTGTAGCGGACGCTGCTCTAAAAAAAGTTAACAGGTTAGCAATAGTTCAGCTTGTTTTTTTGTTCATTTCTTTAGCGGGTTTTTTCATTCGCATGTGCTTGGAAACCCCGCGTTTTTCACGTAATTTTGCCGCAAAGTAAATACGCTAAGAATAATATTTAAAGCATTAAAATTATATGCCACGAATTTCGGAAAAAGGCCTGTACATGCCGTCGTCGCCCATACGCAAGCTTGCGCCGTATGCTGAGGCGGCAAAGCGTGCAGGACGAAAAGTATACCACCTCAACATCGGACAGCCGGACATTGCTACGCCGCAGGTAGCGCTGGACGCCATCAAAAATTGCAGGGCAAACATCGTCGAATACGGCCCGTCGTCGGGCAACGAATCCTACCGCCGAGGGCTGGCGCAGTACTACCAAAACTTGGGCATAAACGTCGGCTACGAGGATATTCTCATTACCGGCGGCGGGTCGGAGGCCATCCTGTTTGCGTTCATGGCCTGCTTCAACCCCGGCGACGAGGTAATCATCCCGGAGCCTTTTTATGCCAACTATTGGGCATACGCTATCGAGGCGGGCGTGAACGTAAAGCCCATAACGTCGAGCATAGACAGCGACTTTGCGCTGCCGCCCGTCGAGGCCTTCGAGCGGCTGGTAACGCCCAAAACAAAGGGCGTGTTCATCAGCAACCCCAACAACCCCACGGGATGCCTGTACTCCAAGTCGGATTTGGAGCGGCTGTCGGCCGTCATAAAAAAGTACGACCTGTACCTCTTCTGCGACGAGGTCTACCGCGAGTTCTGCTACGACGGCGCGCAAAGCTGCTCCGCCATGCAGCTGCCCGGACTGGAAGACCACGTGGTGCTCATCGACTCCGTGTCGAAGCGCTACAGCATGTGCGGGGCGCGCGTTGGCGCTATCATCAGCAAAAACAGGGACGTTCTTGCGGCCTCGCTAAAGTTTGGGCAGGCACGCCTCTGCCCCCCGTTCTACGGGCAAATTGCTGCCGAGGCTGCGTTGGCCACCCCGCCGTCGTACTTCGAGGAGGTGCACCGCGAGTACCTCAGCCGGCGAAACTTTATGGTGGATGCGCTCAACCAAATTGAAGGCGTTTACTGCCCCAAGCCCAAGGGAGCGTTCTACGCTATGGTGCGCCTGCCCATCGACAACTCGGACAAGTTTGCGCAGTGGCTGCTCGAGGAGTTCAGCCACAAAAATCAGACGGTGATGGTAGCGCCCGCCACCGGATTTTACTTTACGCTTGGCCTGGGGCTGAACGAGGTGAGGTTGGCCTACACGCTCAACATCGACAGCCTGCAAAGCGCCGTAGCGTGCTTGAAGGAAGCGCTGAAAATTTACCCCAACAAGATATGAAATTTACAGAATTAGCATTACAGGGCGTGTGGCTCATTGAGCCAAAGGTCTTCCCCGACGCCCGCGGATACTTCATGGAAACCTACCGGCAGGAGCTGCTCGAGCAGCACGCGGGCAGCGTTGCCTTCGTGCAGGACAACGAGTCCAAATCCGTGCGGGGCGTGCTGCGCGGGCTGCACTACCAGCTGCCGCCGTTTGCGCAGAGCAAGCTGGTGCGCGTCATCAGCGGCGCTGTGCTCGACGTGGCGGTCGACGTTCGCGCAGGCTCTCCCACCTTTGGGAAGCACGTGGCGGTTACGCTAACGTCCGAAAACAGGCAGCAGCTGTTCATCCCGCGGGGCTTTGCGCACGGCTTTCTGGTGCTCAGCAGCGAGGCCATTTTTGCCTACAAGGTCGACAACGTCTACTCCCCCAGCCACGAGCGCAGCATCTGCTTCGACGATCCGGCCATCGGCATAGATTGGGGAATGTCTGCCGACGCGCTGCTGCTCTCGGAAAAAGACAGAAGCCGCGCAAAGCCGCTCAGCGAGGCGGAGGTTTAACGGTTCAGGTCAACCGTATATATCGTATATATTCAGGTCATTCAGGTCAACGCATGGCGTTGCCCCTGCCTGCGTGTGTGGCAAGGTGACGCCGGTAGATTCCGGGCGGGTGTTTCATTTGCGCAAAACAGGAAACTCAGCGTTGCGGGGTGCAGATTCTTGCCGAGTACTTCATCAGCAAAATATCCGGTCGCAGGTTTTGCTTGGCAAAGCGAAGCCCCGGAATACCCAAATCTTCCTCGCGGTTGATGTAGGTAAAGCCGGACAGCCGCCCGATGAGCTCCTGCTCAAGCACCTGAAAAATGCCGTTGTAGCTGTGCTCCGCCGACTCGAACATGACGTCGAACGTGTCGGCATTGATGGGGCAGCCAAAGGTAAAGGCTTTGATTTTTTTGTCGATGCGAATAACGCCGCCGGTTAGCCCTATCTCTTTCCATGCAGCTATGGCAAGCTGAATGGAGCGGTTTTCCTCCTCCAGCAGCGTCAGCAGGGTTGCGTTTTTTTCGGCGACTCTTTCGGCTTCGAGCTGCTGCTGCTGAAAATTCCACACCTCCTCCAAGTTCGAGGTCGAAATCGGCTCGTACTCGTAGCCGTCGTAGCTGCGGCGGAATTGGTTGGCGGCGTTGCGCTTGGGCTGGAGACGCTTGCCGGACAGGGTCAGCAGGTTTTTCGCCTCGTGGATGTACTCCGCCCAGTCTCTGTCCGGCACAAGCTCTGCGTCGGCAAAATCGCCGGAGACGCTTCGGAAGTCGTCCACCATATCGTCGGCAATGCCCCAGAGGACGAAGTCGCCGCCGTGGGCTTCCGCGTGGTAGCGTCGCAGCCGCTCAAAGGCGGCCGACAAGCTCCCAACGCCAACGGGCATGAAGTAGCATACGCCAAACCCCTTGCGGCGTTGCTTTACGAAAAGAAAGCCGTCGGCAAAGCAAACTTCTGTACCGTACTTTTCCGACAGGCTGTACAGGCCTCCAGCCGACAGCTGGCACGACCGAAATGTTGTTTTTTCTACTATGCTCTTTACTTGTGACAGGTCATTTAGCGTTATTGTCTTGAATAGCAAAATATATCCTCCTAATAAAAATTCTTCTTACGGCTACATTCCTCACTTCGCAGTCCCCTCCTTTTCCAAGTGCATACGCAGCTCGGCAATCTCCTGTCGGACGTACTCCATGCGGTCAATCTTTTTCAGCTCCAGAAAGTACTGCTCCTCCGTTGTGTCCATGCATCTGAAAACGTTGGTTATTTGTGACTTGTCGAGTTTTGGCAGGCACTTGTCTACCACCGTGTTGACGAGTAGGCGGAAGTTCACGTAATCCCTGCCGTGCAGATACCCCTTTATGGCCTCAAAGTAGTTGAGCGCGGCCTGCTCAACTTTTTTCTCCTTAATCAGCGCGTTACCCTCCAAGTGCAGCGCCATGCTCTTGAGCGCCTTCGATTTGTTGTAAAAATCCTGCTTTGCCTGCGCCAGCTCCTCGCGGTTTTCGCTGCGAACTTCGGCGAGTATTTCGAGCTTGAGCCGGTGAAACTTTTCGCTCAGCTTTGCCTTGAGCACGTGGGTGTTTAAGATGTAAAAGATGACCGGCAACGCTACGCCAAGCAGCACAAACACAATCAGCCCGCTGAGGATAAGCTTGTCCCACGCTGAGGAGTAAAACGATTCCACTTGCTCCAAAACATTTATTTCTATCATTTTTAAGTAGGGTATTGTGAGGGGGTGATTGTATTTTTTACACCACAGCCGTGAACTGCCTCAGAAATCGCACGTCGTTTTCAAAGTACAGGCGCAGGTCTCGCGCCTGGTACTTGAGCATGGCGATGCGCTCCACGCCCATGCCGAAGGCGAAGCCGCTGTACTTTTGGCTGTCTATTTTGCACGAGTCAAGCACGTTTTGGTCAACTAAGCCGCACCCGCCCACCTCGAGCCAGCCGGTTCCCTTGCAGATGTTGCACCCCTTGCCGCCGCAAATGCTGCACGACACGTCCATCTCTGCCGACGGCTCGGTGAAGGGGAAGAACGAGGGGCGCAGCCGAATCTCGACGTCGGCGCCAAACATCTCCCGCGCGAAGTAGAGCAGCGTTTGCTTGAGGTCGGCAAAGGAGACGTTTTGGTCAACGTATAGGCCTTCCACCTGGTGAAACATGCAGTGCGCGCGCGCCGAGATAGCCTCGTTGCGGAACACGCGCCCGGGGCAAACAATGCGGATGGGCGGCTGCGATTTTTCCATTACGCGCACCTGTATGCTGCTCGTGTGCGTGCGCAGCAGAATCGGATTTTCGCTGTCCTCCTTTTTTTCTATGAAAAACGTGTCCTGCATGTCGCGGGCGGGGTGCTCCGGCGGGAAGTTGAGCGCGCCGAATACGTGCCAATCGTCCTCAATTTCGGGGCCTTCTGCCACGGTAAACCCAAGCTGACGGAAGATGGCGAGGATTTCGCTGCGCACGGTGGCAATGGGGTGGCGCGTGCCAATGCAGCCGGCTGTGCCGGGGCGTGAAACGTCGAGCGTCAAGGCTGCTGGCGCGCTCTCGCTTTCGAGAGCCTGCTTCAGCTCGCTGATGCGGGATAGCGCCCTGCTCTTCAGCTCGTTTATCTTTTGCCCCAGCTCGCGCTTTGCCTCGCCCGATACCTGCTTAAACTCCTCAAAAAGCAGCGTCAAGTCGCCTTTCTTCCCAAGAAGCTTTACCCTAAATTCTTCCACCTTTTGCGCGCTGTCGGACGTAAACTCTTCCACCTCAGATAGCAGCGCAGAAATTTTGTTGTGCATAGCTGTTGATAGTTTAGTAGATGTGGAGGCAAAGTTACACGATTTTTTTGAATATGCGCCATCCGCCACCCGTAAGACGGTTGCGTCTTGCTACGCTGCATGTGGGCAAATTTTGCACAATGCCCGTCAGGTCGTTCATACCGGTAAAAAAATGCCGTACATCCGCCTTCCCGCCATCATCGCAAAGTAGAAATAATCAACATGTTACTGTGACCTGCATTGCGTCGCGTCAACAGGAACGCCGCGTCTTTTGAAGTTTAGATTACTTAACAGCAGATATTGCCTTGCCATTGAAAAATATGATACATTTGTAACAGACAAATCGAGTCAATAACTTGTTAGATATTTTCGTGAAAATACATATATACATTAAATACAAGCTGTTGAAATATGCAAGACTATCCATGAGGCGAACTTTTTACCACAATCTGCTGCTGCTACTCTCTGTTTTTGGGGCAGAAGGTAGAACGTTTGCCCAGAGTAGTCAACCATCGTTCTTCAGCACAGCCGCCAACGACCCGAATTTTTACAATCCCGGCAACGGCGGAGACACAAGCTACTGCAAAAATGGAATAAGAAACGTTGACTGTCCCGACTATCCGCGTTACGATGTTACCCGCGATACTACGGTTATCAGGAAATCCTACGGAGACGATACTTTTCCACTTGTTTTATCCAGCGTCTCTACAGACTTTTCGCGCTGGCTCAGCCTCAACGAAAAGGCGGCGGCGGTGAACAGCGACGGAATGGTAAGCCTTGTTGGAGTGGATACGACGCACATTTTGTGGTACATTCCCAATGCGCTTGTAGTTGACGGGCGACGCTTTAGCCGGGTGCTGGCAAGCGCCCGGATAGAGGTGCGGCCAAGGCAGCTCACCATTGAGCCACCCCACGTAAAGACCATACAGGCCTGGAATCCGCCATCCGACACGGCGTTTATCTGGTGGGTGGGCACCCTTCATGGGGTGCTGCCGCAGGATAGCGGAAAAGTTACCGTGAGCGCAGCAGCGCGGTACAACGACTACAGCAGCGAAGGGAAAAACAAGCTCATAGTAGTTCGGTACGGGCTGTCGGGCGAGCGCGCCGGCTACTACTCGCCACCCCTACACGACTCCATCAAAGACGGAGAGCTCACCAACTCCGCGACGATCACCGCAAGCGTGCGGGGCATGGTGATGAGGGAGGCATTGCCGGGCAAAAGCCACTACGTTCCGTGGGAAAATACAACCGTTGAATACACCGTTACCCCCGCCAGCGGAGATCCTGACGGCAAGACTAAAGAGGTAAAAACCGACCAAAACGGTATCTACTACATAAATGGGCTTGGCTCGGGAGATGTGGTACACCTGAAACCACCGTACCGGCACAGCTACGTGGACTCTTTGCGGCGCAAAGATGTAAAGATACCGGAGAACGACGACAAGGCCTACGCCGATAACATTTACTATAAGCAGGAAAGCATCACGATAACGGAGATTACGTTTACCGACAGCACACCCGGCCACCGGCAGACGGTGCACTTAGTGCGCGAGCAAATCCGCTCCGCCAACGACACCATCTTCTACGATGTTCCCTGCGGCGTCACGTGGCTCAAGATCTCCTACGACAGCCCGGAGGGCGTGTTCGGCGAAACCGTCAGCGGAAAAAGCATATCGCTGGGTCTAAAAAGTTTTCTGGTAGATGTGAGCAAGTTTGGGCGCAAGTCAATCACCGTTCGGCTGAGCACGTCAGACAAAAAATACAAGAACTACACCTTTACTCTGAAGAAAAATTTTGGCCTCTTTGACGTCGTAAGCGAACACCTTGGAAGCATCCGAATAGTGAACAACAACCCGCAGTACAACGGACACGGCTTGGTGTTCAAGTCGTGCGAGTGGTACAGGAAGCAGGAGGAAGAAGAGGTTTGGCCGAAAATACCCGAATCGCGCCGGTTTTACTTTATCGCCGGTACGAGCCTCCACACGAAGTTTTCCCACCGAGATTCAATGTACGTTGAGCTCTACACCACCGACAATGTGCGGGTGAAGACCTGCCCCGCCGCCGGTTTCAGCGACATTGATCCTGTTGCGAGAGGCGTTGGCAGGCCGGAGAGCCGAACGCCCGTTCCGAAGGTTTACCCCAACCCGGTTGCGCCGGGCGGCGCTATCAAGCTCCGGCAGCACGATACTGCCAACGACGGGGAGTGTCCCTACACAACGCTCTACCTCTTTAATGCTCAGGGTCGCCTCGTCCTCACGGGCAGCAGCTCGTCCCTGTGCGATGGCCTGACGATGCCCAAAACGGTTGGAATTTACCACCTCGTCCTCGAGGACAAGTCCGGCAGGCGGCAGGTGGTGAAGGTTGTAGTGGGAGGTACAGGGAGTTAGGCGGCGTCCTGTCCCTCTGGCGTTCCCATCCTCTCCGGCTGCTTTGTCGGGGGTATTCTCCGAAAAAAAGGATTCTGCATGTTTGCCGCCATTTCCCGCGTTTACACGGAAATGTCCGCCTTTATTCCCGGATGGGGGCTGTAATGGCTGAGGCAAAAATCATCGAACTCAAAGTCAAAAATGGAGGTTTTGGAGGGGTTTACCTCCATTGTGGGTAGCGTCAGCGGCTCGCGCTTTAGCTGCACCCCAACCTGCTCTATGTGGTTGAGGTAAATGTGAGCGTCGCCCAGCGTGTGGATAAATTCGCCGGGTTGCAGGCCGCACACCTGCGCCATCATCATGGTGAGGAGGGAGTAGGAGGCTATGTTGAACGGCAGGCCAAGAAACGTGTCGGCGCTGCGCTGGTAGAGCTGGCACGAGAGCCTGCCGTTGGCCACGTAAAATTGGTACAGAACGTGGCACGGCGGCAGCGCCATGCCGTCAACTTCGGCCACGTTCCACGCGCTGACGATGTGGCGGCGCGAGCAGGGGTTTTCCTTAAGCGATTTCACCACCTGCGCAATCTGGTCGATGTGCTGCCCGTTGGGTGCAGGCCAGCTGCGCCACTGGTAGCCGTAGATGTGCCCCAAATCGCCGTTGTCGTCAGCCCATTCGTCCCAAATGGTTACGCCGTGGTCGCGCAGGTACTTCACGTTGGTTTCGCCCCGCAAAAACCACAGCAGCTCGTAGATGATGGAGCGGAGGTGCATCTTTTTGGTGGTGAGCAGCGGGAAGCCTTTTTGCAGGTCAAAGCGCATTTGGTAGCCAAATACGCCTATCACGCCGGTGCCCGTGCGGTCGGGCTTTTGTGTGCCGTTGTCCAGGATATGCTGCAATAGCTCGAGGTATGGTTTCATTTCTTTTGTGGTAAAATCAAAAAATTGTTTTGGCAACGGTCACCCGCCGTTGCTTGCGCGCGCAGCTACCCGTGGCTGCTGATGTGGCAAATGGCCGGAATGTTGAGCAGGCAGATGGCATACCTGTTGAAGCTCACTAAACCTTCTTCCTGAAAGGTGGAGAGGGTGCGAATGGCGTTGGGGGTGGTCATGTTGGAGAGGTTAGCCAGGTCGCTGCGGGAAATTTGGCAGCAGAGCGTTTGGTGGTCGTCCTCCATGCCGTAGGCGTTTGCCAGCAGCAGGAGCGAGTCGGCTAAGCGAGCCCGCAGGTGCTTTTGCAGGAGCGACACCGTGCGCCCGTCGGCGTCGCCGAGCACGCGCGCAGCGTGCTGGAGCATGGCGATGGCAAAGGCGCTGTTGTCCTTCATGAGCGACAAAAAGCACTCCTTCTCGACGGTGCAGACCATAGATGCGTCAAAGGCTTTGGCCGAAGCTCTGTAAGGCTCGTCGGCGCACAGCGCCCGAAAGCCGAGAAGCTGGCAGCTTCGGGCAACGCGCAGAATCTGCTCCTTGTCCAAGATGCCCTTCCTGCAAATTTTTACCTTCCCGGAGGAGAGGTACACCAGCCCGTCGGGCATTTCGCCCTCGCTGAAAATGGTAGCGCCCTTCCGGTAGACGACGCTGCGGGTGTTGCGGATAACCTGCTCTTTTTCCTTCGCCGAAAAAAAGGGAAACATTACGAAAAAACCCTTTGTTTCGTTATCGCATATTGTCAGCATAGTTCACCTGTCAGCTAAAAGAGGCCGTTAATAACTGCGTCTACCTTGCTTATTACCTTGCTCAGGTCTTTCGGGTTGTCCGAGAAGTTGATTTCGTCCACGTCGATCACCAGCATGGGGCAGGGGTACGATTTTATGAAATCTTCGTAGCGGTCGTTCAGATTTTTGAGGTAGTCTAAGCGTATTCCCACCTCGTACTCGCGTCCGCGACGCTGGATTTGCCGCACCAGCGTGGGCACTGACGCGCGTATGTAGATAAGCAGGTCGGGGGGCGCAATCAGCGAGTTCACCAGCTCAAAGAGGTTGATGTAGGTGGCGTAGTCGTTGTCCGACATGAGCTGCATGTCGTGCAGGTTGGCCGCAAAAATGCGGGCATC
>JAIRSZ010000212.1 GCA_031255195.1 Prevotellaceae bacterium
CTTACGATGAAAGTCTACCACGGCAGCTATACTGCCATTTCGCTTATTGACCTGTCGAAGTGCGAAAAGCACAAAGATTTCGGTCAAGGTTTTTACGTTACAAAGTACCGCAGGCAAGCCTCCAACTAAACTCCCCTTCACCTCTCCTCGCGTGCCCGCCGTCATTCCGCAGCTCCGCGCGCAAGGAACGAGCAAGCGCAGCGGAGGAACCCCAGCCCGTAGCTGTCGACGAGCGGTGGCGTTACCTGCACTCATTTCCACCTAATTTTTTTAACAAAACAACCTCAGTAACAGCCTGTTGCAAATAATTTCCGCCAACATCATTACCTCATTGCCGACAACAGCTACCGCCGCTTGTCGTCGCGGGTAGAGGCTGAGTTTCCTCCGCTCCGCTCGCTCGTGCCTCGCGCGCTCCGCTGCGGAATGACGGGCGGCGCGCGCGCGGAGGGGGGGAGAAACGAACGAGCTGCGAAAAAAAATTTTTTTTTTACCTGAATCCCTGCGCCCGTAGCCTCACCGGGCTGCCGTTGGGCGGGATGAGCAGCGCGCCCCTACCCTGCTCAACCACGTGCCCAACAACGGCAATGCTGCCTAAGTCCTTCACCCTGTCGTGCAGCGAGAGGGGGATTGTAAACAGGAGCTCGTAGTCCTCGCCGCCGTTGAGGGCGGCGGTCACCGCGTCGAAGTTCATTTCCTCCGCCATATCCATGCACTGCCTGGCGATGGGGATTTTATCCAGGTAAATGTGCGCCCCCACGCCGGAGCGCCTGCAAATTTGCAGCACGTCGGAGGCAAGCCCGTCCGAAATGTCTATCATGGAGGTAGGCGTAATGCCCGCCTGCCGCAGGCTCAGGATAGCCTCGCGGTTGGCTTCGGGCTTCAGGTACTTCTCAATGAGGTGCTCGTATCCCGCCAGCTGAGGGTCGGCGTTTGGGTTGGCCTCAAACACCTTTTTTTCGCGCTCCAGCAGCAGCAGCCCCATGTAGGCCGCCCCAAGGCTTCCGGTGATGCAAATCAAATCGGTTGGCCTTGCGCCGCTGCGGTAGACCACCCTGTCCGGCTCGCACTCGCCCAGCACGCTCACGCCAATGGTAAGCCCCGTGAGCGACGTCGAGGTGTCTCCGCCCACCAGGTCGACCTCATGCCGCTCGCAGGCCAGCATCATTCCTTCGTAGAGCTCATCAATGTGCTCCACGTCAAATCGCTTTGAAATGCCCAGCGAGACCACCAGCTGCCGCGGAAACCCGTTCATGGCGTACACGTCGGAAAAGTTGACCATAGCCGCCTTGTATCCTAAGTGCTTCAGGGGCACGTAGGTGAGGTCAAAGTGAATGCCCTCGAGCAGCATGTCGGTGGTGAGGAGGCTGCACCCGCCGCCTGCGGCAATGACAGCCGCGTCGTCGCCCACGCCTTTGATGGTGGAGGCGTTGCGCACCTGTATTTTTTCTGCAAGCCGGTCAACCAGCCCAAACTCGCCAATATCGTTGATGTTCATTTGCTGCTGTCGTTGCTATTCCGGCTGTTTTTCGGAAGCGTCCCCGCAGGCTGCTGCGCCTTGCGCAGCATCGACGTTTTGCGCCGCTTCCTCTTGTCGCGCCTGCCGCCGGACGGCTTGGCGGATACGCCTGCGCCCTCTGCCGCCGGCTTCTTTGCCACCGCAGCCTCCCCGTCCTTTTGGGCAGGCGCTTTCAGAGGCTCGCTCTCCATGAGCTTGAGGTAGATTTCGCGGCACACCCACGCATCGGTGGCGGCGTAGAGCTTCTGCTCGGACGAGTAGCGCGCGGCAGCCCAATTGGACGTTTGCTGCGACTTCGATATGCGGAGGTCGAGCACAATGGCGGCAAGCTTTTTCAGCGCTTTATCCTCTATGCCGTATGCCTCGGCAAGATTTTGCAGGTCAACAAATCCCTGAGGCTTGAAAGCCTTCACGCGCTGCATTCCCCGCACATCGTCGTTAACGGCAACGCCCACCTTGAGCGACTGCCGGCTCTGCATCAGCTCAACCAGCTCCGGCGGAATGCCTATTTTGTCTATGCGGAAAAGAAAAGCCTGGTCGGCCGTAGAGAGCTGCACCAGCGACACGCCGTAGTGAACGCCGCGCGTAAAGGTTGGGCGCGATTCGGTATCGTAGCCAAGTATTTTTTCCTCCATGAGGCAGGCAACGGCGGCGGCAACCTTCTCCGTCCGGTCAACAATGGTTATCTTTCCGCCAAACGCAACGTAGGGCAACTCCTCTATTTCCTCATGGGTAATATGCTGTCTAAACATGCTATTTTTATCAAGAAAAAAAAACAAAAAAAAATACGGCAGGCAAAAACGCGCTACATGTACCGGTGCGGAGCAAGGTAGCGCTTCACGTAGTCCTCCACCCCGCTCTCCAGCGACGAGAACTCTCTGGTGTAGCCTGCGCTGCGCAGCTTTCCCATATCGGCCTCCGTGAAGTATTGGTACTTTTGTCGAATGTCCTCCGGCGTGTCGATGTAGGTAATGCTTTCGGGAATGTCCATTGCCCTGAACGTGCTTTTAACCAGATCTAAGAAGGAGCGCGCCCTGCCCGTTCCCATGTTGTATATCCCCGATTTTGGCCGCTGCTCCATCAGGAATATCATAACGTTGCAGAGGTCTTTCACGTAAACAAAATCGCGCATTTGGCCGCCGTCGGGGTAGTCCGGGTTGTGCGAGCGGAAGAGCTTCATGCTGCCCGTCTGCCGTATCTGGTTGTAGGCGTGGAGCACCACAGAGGCCATGCGCTGCTTGTGGTACTCGTTGGGGCCGTAAACGTTGAAGAACTTTAGCCCAGCCCAAAAAAACGGCTCGCGCTGCTGCTGTAGCGCCCACCTGTCGAAGTCGTTTTTCGACTTGCCGTAGAGGTTTAGCGGGGTCAGGCGTTCCACCAGCTCGTGGCTGTCGGAGTATCCGTGCTCGCCGCCGCCGTAGGTTGCCGCCGACGAAGCGTACACCAGAGGCAAGCCATACTCCACGCAGGCGCTCCACATGCGCTGCGTGTAGCCCAAATTGAGCTCGCGAAGCAGCTCCGCGTTTGCCTCGGTGGTGTCAGAGCGCGCCCCAAGGTGAAAAATAAGCTCCACGTACCGGTGGTTGTCCTTGAGCCAGCCAAAAAATACGTCGCGCTCCACCAGCGACACGTAGCGCTTACCCTCGTAGTTGGGCTTTTTTTCCTCGCGCCCAAAGTCGTCCACCAGCACAAGATCGCGGTAGCCCTCCTCGTTGAGCGCTCCCGCCAAGCAGCTGGCAATAAATCCCGCAGCTCCTGTTACTACTATCATAATTTCACCGAATGTTGAATAATTAGTTTTTCACGTAAATGATTAACTGCCAATAAAATATCATACAAAATCGGGGGCGGCGCGCGCTTCCGCCAGGTCAAAAATTGCCGCAACCGCCCTTCGCCCCTCGTCGCCGAGGCTTTGCGTGTAGCCGTTTACAAACATGGCAATATGCCTGTCAATAACGTCGTCGCTCAGCTCGTGCGCGTATTTTTTTACAAATGTACGGCTTTCGGCGGGATTCTGCAAAGCGTAATCAACGCTGCGGCGCAGCGTCCGCCCAAAAGCCTGCCGCTGCTCGCTGTCAGCGTCCTTCCTGATGCAGATGCAGCCCAGCGGAATGGGCAGCCCGCTGCGCTTCTCCCACTCCCTGCCGAGGTCGGCGAGCAGGTGCAGCCCCTGCTGCCGGTAGGTAAAGCGGCTTTCGTGAATCAGCACTCCAGCGTCCACGCTGCCCTGCAGGACGGCCTGCGGAATGTCGGAAAACAGCTTTTCGCTCAGGCGGCTCGCCTGCGGAAAAGCCATGCGCAGCAGAAGCGCCGCCGTGGTGTGCCTTCCGGGTATGGCCACCTGCGCATCGCCGCTCAGCTCGCGCACGCTCTTTGCCACCAGAAGAGGGCCATTTCCCCGCCCCAGCGCGCTGCCCGAATCCAAAATCGAGTAGCGGTCTGCCACGCGGGCGCAGGCGGCGCAGCTCAGCTTGGTGACCTCCGCCTCGCCTGCAAACGCCGCGCGATTCAGCTCCTCAACGTCGGCCAGGCGCACGTCGAACGTCAAACCTTCGGTATCGACCCTGCCGTGCAGCATGGCGTGAAAAATAAAGGTATCGTTGGGGCAGGTAGAAAAAGATAAACGCATGTGATTTTATCGGAATTTTAGGAGCAGTGTGAGTCAAGCGCATAGCAACAGCCTTTCGCCGCACGGCTATACCTCGCCGCCTTTTGCATATCAGCAACCCGCAAAAAAGCGCGCAAAGGCCGGACTTTTCACCCTGATTTTCATAAACATAGCCTAACGTTTACGCAAGATTCTACACAGGACGGAGCGCGCACAATGATTTTGGTATCTGTTCCCATATTTACGGCCATAACAAGCATGTTTTAAATGGATTTTAAATGGATTTTTTTACAAAGATACTATTTTTATCGCTACCGTCCGATTAAATAAAAACAATTCACTTTAATTGATTTATCGTCAATTTATTACATGCGCACCGCCGCAAAAGCGGCAGGCAAAATCGCTACGCCGAGCGAATGTGGCAGCATGGCGAGCGCAACCGGCGCAAGGCAACGCGCGTGTTGCACAACAAAATGCCGGATTTTTGAAAGTTCTTTGAAGGGTTGTTGGAGGGGTTGCCAAAAACTTTGTATCTTTGCCGGAAACCGACAAAAAACTTTGGCAAAATATCCGCAAAGAAGCTCAATCGGCAGCCGGACGGATAGACGTCACGACACGAAAAAGAGGAAAAGCAGTAAATCAAGCGTCAACAAATCTATAAAAGTAAAAAAATGAGGAACATTATTCGGACAACAAAAAAAGTACTCGCCGTCACCTGCGCGGGGGTCATGGCGTCGTGCGCGTCTGCACCCGACGCATCGTTTGTGGTGCAGCGCAACGGACAATTTGAGGTAAACGGGAAACCCTACTACTACATCGGTACAAACTTCTGGTACGGCGCAACCCTTGGCTCTACGGGGCAGGGAGGCAACCGCGATCGGCTGCTCAAAGAGCTGGACTTCATGAAAGCCAACGGCATTACCAACCTGCGCGTGCTGGTAGGCTCAGACGGCGCCGACGGACATCCCTCAAAGGTGCGCCCTGCCCTGCAAACAGCGCCCGGCGTGTACAACGATACCATTTTCGACGGGCTTGACTTCTTCCTTGCCGAGCTGGGAAAGCGGCAAATGCACGCGGTGCTGTTTCTCAACAACAGCTGGGAGTGGAGCGGAGGATACGGACAGTACCTGGAATGGGCGGGTGTGGCCTCCAACACGGCAGACATAAAGGATTGGCTACAGCTGAAAAAACAGCTGTCGATGTACGCTACATGCGACGAGTGCAAAAAGATGTTTTTTGACCATGTAAAAGTTGTCCTTTCGCGCACCAACCGCTACACCGGCACGAAGTACACCGAAGACCCTGCTATCATGGCATGGCAGGTGGGCAACGAGCCACGCGCATTCAGCAGCGAGGCAAAACCGGCGTTTGCCCAATGGGTCAGGGAGACCACGGCGCTCATTCGCTCGCTCGACAAAAATCACCTCATCTCCATCGGAAGCGAAGGCTCAATAGGGTGCGAAGGCGACATGGAGCTCTTTGAGGCCATGCACGCCGACCCGAACGTGGACTACCTCACCATTCACATCTGGCCGAAAAATTGGAGCTGGATTTCTGCCGTAAACCCCGATGCGCTGATGGCAGAGCTGAAAAATAACCCGATGTACGGCACGCCGCCGGATGGCGCCGCCACGCATCCGCCCCTGCCCGACATTGCCGCCATGAGCGACGTTGCGGGGCAGGCCGATAAAGCTATTGAAAAAACCGGAGAGTACATCGACAGCCATACGCTGATAGCGGAAAAGCTGCAAAAGCCGTTCGTTATCGAAGAGTTTGGTTTCCCGCGCGACAACCACCGCTACAACTTGCAGGATCCCGTTACGGGGCGCGACAAGTACTACCGGTACATATTTTCGCGCTTGGAGGAATCGTACAACCGGAAAGGATTGCTGGCCGGATGTAACTTCTGGGCGTGGGGCGGCTTCGGGCGGTCTGCCCACCTGTTCTGGCATCCCTGGGACGACTACCTCGGCGACCCCTCGCAGGAGGAGCAGGGGCTGAACGCCGTATTTGACGTTGACTCCACCATTGGCCTCATTAAAGAGTACGCTGAAAGAATTACAAAGTAAAAGCTTCCCGCTTGCCTGTAAAAAAAAACGGGAGGGAAATGGCTGCAACGCTTTACCTGCGCTGCCTTGTGCGGAGGCACAATAGACAACGATTTACGCCGCAAAAAAATATAGAAATCCCCCAAATCAATCTTCACTTGCGGGAAATTTGGGGGAGATATTGAGAAAAATTGGGGACTTTTGTTTTGAGCCCATTATGAGCCAAGCCGTTTAAATTGCTAATTCATAGATGTTTTCTACACTAAATTCCGTATTTTTCAGAATCTTACGGGTGTCTGTCAGTTCCGACAAATCGTGTGTGGCGGTTGGTTTCGCTACTGAATTTAATTTTTGATACTTGCGGTTGGTAATTTCCCCTATTTCTTGCTCAACGTATTGAACTGTTCTTATTTATCTGTCATTTAGCCCTGATTTTTGCAGTTGTTCCTCTGTAAATCTGTCTTTGAAAAACTTGACGATAAAACAGGTTCGCATTGTAGATTACCTCCGCCTCATAATTATATCTACTTCGCCCGGTTTCATTGATTTATCCCCATAAAGTTTTGTTTGCGTTTTTGTATCTTCTTTCAGTGGCTTATCAATGATTTGAGTTTTGTGTTTTGGGAAATGCCTTTGTAAAACTTCAAAAGTAGAATTAAATGTAAATTCCCTTTTGTCTGTTCTTACATAAATTGTACTTTTTGTTTTCATCATTTCTGCACAAAGTCCAAAAACACAATCAAGCAAATTATAATATTCTTGCTTATTCACAAAACGACCTTTGTGTTTTTCTTTTAATGATTGTGGGTTTTCTGTACCACCCAAAAGCCAAAGTCGCAGCCATTGGTCTGCGTGATAATCGGTTATGGAACAATATGGTGGCGAAGTAAATAACAACGAAAATTTTATGTTGTTTTCAATTGATTTGCCTGCAATACTTACTAATTTTTGCGAACTATCTCCAAAAACTACCCTGCTATCGGTTATTTGAGGTTTGCCTTTTTCGTACCGCCATTCTATCTTTTTATGAATAAATTCACAAGGATTTATTTCAGGAGGGACATTCATTTCTTTCGATTTCCACCATTGAACAGAATAATTCATACCCATTGATTT
>JAIRSZ010000153.1 GCA_031255195.1 Prevotellaceae bacterium
GTGAGCGTAAAGCGCAGCTCTTTTGTTTCGCCCGACTTCAGGTGTACGCGCTCGAAGCCGCGAAGTACCTGCGTGTAGGTGGTGACGCTGCTTACCTCGTCGTTCAGGTAGAGCTGCACAACCTCGTCGCCGGCGACGAGGCCGGTGTTGGTTACCTTAAACGAAACTTCGGCCGTAGACAACATACCGGTCTGGGATGGAGTAATGTTCAGGTCGGAGTAGGCAAAGGTGGTGTAGCTGAGTCCGTGCCCAAACGGGTAGAGCGCGCCCCACACCCGCACATCACCCTTGGAGTCGGAGCCAGGCTTGAACGGGAACGCAAAGGGGATTTGCCCCACCGCCTTGGGGTAGGTAACCGCCAGCCTTCCGCCGGGGTTGTAGTCGCCAAAGAGCGCTTCGGCAATGGCCGTCCCCGTGAACTCGCCGGGGAACGACGCCTGAACGATTCCCCGAATGTACTTGTTTGCCCAGTTGATGGAGACGGCGCGCCCGTCAATGAGCACCAGCGTTACGGGTGTTCCCGTGCGGTAAATGGCTTGCAGCAGGGCGAGCTGTCGTCCTGCCAGGTCGAGGCTTGTGCGCGAGAACGATTCGCGCACCGTCTTTTCAGAGCCGCCAAGCACCACTATGGCCACCTCTGCGGCCTGCGCTGCCTTCACAGCGTTGTCTATCATCTGTTGCTCTTCGGGGGTTAGCGGTTCGGGGATAATTTCGCTTTCGGGGAAGCGCTCATCCACAATGTTGCACCCTTTTTCGTACACAACCTGGGCGTTGGGCAGCAGCGCCTGCAATCCTTCCTTTACGGTAACTATCTTCGGGTTGGTCGGCCCGTAGCGGCAAACGAAATCCTTGCGCTCATCGGCATTGGGGCCTATCACAGCTATCTTTTTGAGGTTTTTGCTCAGGGGTAGCATGGCGCTGTCGTTCTTTAGCAGCACGACGGATTGACGGGCGGCCTCCAGCGCAACCTTCTTATGCTCGGGGCAGGCAACAATTTTGCTCACCTCTTTTTCGCTGCCGACGTAGGGGTTGTCGAACAGTCCCTGCCAAAATTTCACGTACAGGATGTCCCGCACGCGGGCGTCGATGGTTGCTTCCGAAACTTTTCCCCGCCTCACGGCTTCCCGAAGAGCGAGGATGAAATCTTGCGGCGGCGTAAAGTTTGTCCGAATGTTCAGCCCTGCGTTCACCGCCTGGGCAGCGGCCTCCACCGCATCGCCGGCCACCTTGTGCTTGTCGGAGAGGTACTCCACCGCGTGGCTGTCGGAAACCACATACCCCTTAAACTTCCACTCGTTGCGCAGAATTTCGGTGAGAAACCGGTAGCTTCCGGTGATGGGGACGCCGTCGTAGTCGTTGTAGGAGCTCATCACGCCCAGCGCGTGCGCCTCGGTGAAGGCCACGCGAAACGGCTCAAGGTAGAGCGACCTCACCTCGCGCGGCGCTACATGGGGGTCGGTGCGCGTGTCGCCGTCGCGCCCTCCCACGGGGACGCTGTACACGGCGAAGTGCTTTGGGGTGGACACTACGCGGTGTTCCTGTAGCCCGGCAACCATCCGCTTGCCCAGCTGCCCCACGAGGTAGGGATCTTCGCCGTAGCACTCCACTACCCTGCCCCAGCGGGGGTCTTGGGCGATGTCCAGAATGGGGGAGTAAACGTTCGTGTAGCCGAGCGCCCGCGCCTCAACTGCCGTAACCCTGGCGATTTGGCTTATCAGGTCTTTGTTCCACGTAGCGCCCTGTCCGCTCTGCGCCGGAAACAGGGTTGCCTGGTAGTGGTTTAGCCCCCGTATTCCCTCGTTCGTAAAGTCAACGGGGATGCCCAGCCGCGTTTCCTCCACAAACCACCGCTGTATGGTGTGGATGGTCTGCACGTGCTTGGGGAAGGGGTAGGCGTACTCGCTCCCGAAGGAGCCAAGGCCGTTGTGCTCTTCATCAATGTTGCCTATGCCGTCCTTCCAGATTTCGTTTTTCCACGCAGGGGTGGGAAGGGCGTCCTTCAGGACGCGCCCCGAGCCGTAGAGCGTGGCCATTTGAGCGGTTTTTTCGTCCATCGTCATTTGGCGCAGGAGGTCGCTTATGCGGTCGTCAATGGAGGCTTTCGGGTCTTCGTAGGCATCCTTTTTCCCGTTTTTGTTGAAGTCAATCCACCCGTTTTGGTAGATTTTTTTTGGCTGCGAAAGCGCAGCGGTCGAAGCTAAAAGAAAAATTGAGAGGAGGTAAACTGTTCTCATTAATTTGACAAATAATTTAAGTGATTACTATGTACTAAAATGTGTAAGCGCCCAAAATTACACGAAAAACTTAGTTTTTCCAAGCAATCGAGGTTAAAAATTGGCCGCTCACGCCACGCTCACTGCCGTACTTTGAACTATGGCAATGGGTATGAGCCAATTTTGATTTCATCGTAGAATGGCCTTGCGCAGCGTAAGGCAAGGCGGTGGATTTCCCGCAGGGTACAATCAAGAGAAGATGAAAACATGCGCTATATTTCTCCTGTCAACGCAGGCTCCAATTGTGGAAACCTCAAGCGAAACCGAAGCCATAGACACCGATACCTATTCGCGGTCGATGCAACAAATCAACCAGCACGACTACTTCGGAAAGATGGAACGCTCGCTGCGCACCATATCGTACTGTATGGGCGACCTGGATACCACCTCTGTATCGCTGCCCTTAGTGGCCGACGGAAGCGACTACCAACGCTTTTTGAGCGAATTTGCTACCAGCAACATTCCGGAAAATGTGCCGGTGGTCAACGTTTTTGACAACAAAAAATACGAGGAAAGCATATCAAAATTTCAGGAGCTTAACCATCTGAAAGATTCTCTGTCGGGCGAAACCGCCAAGTTTGAGGATGTTTTGAAAGAGCTGATGGTAACAATAGCCAGCTCGGTGCAGGCCATCTCGGCGCTAAAAGTGGCCTCTACCGATAAGGTAATTCTCGAATCGAACAAAATCCTCTACAAAATCCTCAAGGCTCCCTATAATCATTACTCTCCTGTCCTGGAGGCCGCCGAGATTGAGCGAATCCGAAACGAGAACTTCAACTACAGCGAATCGGTGCAAAGTTACGAGCCGTTCCAGCTGAAGGCCAGCTCGCGGGTAAGGTACAACCTGCTCACCGGCATGTGGACGGCCGAGGACGGCAGCGCTACCAGCTTCCCGTTTGGCGTGCACCAGATTTACGAGGAAATTGTTGCGCCTGTTGTTCAAAATTTGATGAACGAAAACCGCATTGAGCGGATGAAAATTTACAACCACATCAAAGACCAGAAAATATCCTACCTGAACAAGTGGCATCAGGACGCCGAGAACTTTTACCGGGTCAACCGCACCGAAAGCACTACCATCATCACCCTGATGCAGGAAAGCCTGCGCGAGTACGTGGCAGCCTACAACACGCTGATTTCTTTCAAAAAAACCGAAGACAGCATGGCCATGTCGCAAGGTTCGCTCGATTCGACAATTGTAGACGTGGTGGACAACTCCGCCGAGACGCTACTGGCCTACGAGCAGGAGTCAAAGGAGTTTCAGCAGGTACAGGGCGACTTTGAGACGTACATGGAGCGGCTAATGGACGACATTAGTGCAAAAGCGGAGCGGTTTGGCCACATTGAGTACTACGACGCAAAGCTGCGCGACGGGCACTCCAACGAGGTTGCCGTGGCAACAAACGAAGTCCACGCGCTGGACGACCGCCGCAAGCCCTTAGCCTCCGTTAACCCGCTGTTTGCAAAAGTCTCGGAGCTCCCGCCGCCGCCGAGCATAGAGGAAATCACCTTTGAGCATATTTCGTTGAACCTTCCCGCCATAGCAAAAAATGCCTTGGAGGAGCTGGAGAAGGTATCGGAGGAAGAGGCAGAGAATGGCGATGACAGCAGCAGCAGCAGCGAGCAGGCACTTGCCGACGACGGAGACGAAAGCAGAGTGGAAGTTGTGGATGAACCTGAACTTGAAAACGAATTTGAAGACGAAAACGAAGACGAAAGCAACAACAACGAAAACGAATAAAATCAGGAGCTATGGCCACGTTTAACTATACAGTCGATACCCAGCCGATGGCGGCAGAAATAGGCAGCGTCTCCCGCCACGTAAAGGCAACCGCCACAGCTGTTGTCGCCATGCAAGCGGCGGTGGTGCTGGCGGAAGAAAAGGCCGCCACCCATATTTGCGAAAATGCGAACAAGGGTTTTTACGCTATGATGCGCTCCCAGATTTCTCAAAAAATAGCCAAGTTGAGGAGCGATGTGGATTCGCACGCAATGAAGCTCCACCAGCTGAGAAAATCTCTGCTGTCCATCAGAACTCGCATGGAGCGCGACTACAACATGATATCGGTTCGCTACCTCAAGTTGTTCAACGGGCTGAACGTAAACTTGAAGCAGCGAATTTTTGAGCTCGACAAGCCGGTGATGAATTTTGTCGTAAAGGAGGTAGAGCGCGTGTCGAACCGCACAAAGTATCTCACCGCCACCGTTCCTGTAGCCCAGCTGGAGTCGCTGTCGGCAAGCCAAAAAATTGTGGCATCCAACATGAAGTATCGCGGGCTAAACGTCATCAACTCTATGCAAAAATTTTTGGGCGACGTATACCTGCAAAAAAAACTCGCTACCCGAATCTTGCAGGACAGCCATCATGCGGAAGCAGCAACCTTATCTATTCCGGTCATCATTAGCGAAACCTGCTACGACAGCTACGATACCAAATCTATTGAGGTTACGACAGGCTGCGACGGGCTGAGCAGGCAGGCGCAGGCGGCTATTCGGGACAAGGTCATTGCCAACGCCGACAACGTGCAGTGGCAGGAAACCGAAATTAGCAGAGCCGTTAAAAGTGAATTTAGCAAAATGCTGGCCGAATCGTCCGCCTCGCAGCGCGTGAAGGCCCTAGCCGAAAAACTCTTTCTGGGGCATCGCTACCAAACCATACAAATTCAGCAGCCATGAGTTACAGGCGTTCGTACCACCAAAAAGTAGCCGTCCACTACTCCGGCTCTGTGAGCTATCCCGCCTCTGAGCAGGGAGGATATATGACCTACAGCGGAACGGAGTATGAAGATGTGTACGTCAACATTGACGTTGACACAAGTCCCTTCGACACAAGCGTTAGCGGCTGCAACGCCAGCGTTAGCCACTTGACGGGCGCGGTGGTGGCCACCGAAGCGGCGCAGCTTGTCGCCATAAACCGGAATGCGAAAAAGGTAGCGGGTACTATTGTAGACGGATTCTTCAAAAATATCCGGTTCGGAATAAGTACACAGATAGTAGAGCTCACAAAAAAAATCGAGGCCAACCTGATGCACCTGCGCGAGCTGGCAAAGCAGCTATCCGCAAAAAAAGCCCAGATGGAGGCCGACTACAATCGTACCTCCGAACACTACGCAAAAAATTTTGACGCCCTGAACAGCGAACTCTTCAGCCGAATCAACGAGCTGGACAAGCCTGCATTCGCCCTGAAAAAAGAAACCGACAGGCACTCCATTCGGGCGCAGAACAGCGACTTGGTGAATACCGTGGCGGTTTCCGGCGCTGAGGGCGGCGAGTTGCAAGCAAAAATCAGCGCATCGGTGGCCAAAAGTTTGGCGGTGGAAACCATTCAGCGGGCAAGCGAATTTCTGCTGAGGCAACGGAAAATGGAGAACACGGTCAACCGCAGCATGATGAGCGAAAACACCTCGGCGGTACACCACTTTCCGGTATGCTTCGTCGAGGCGCACGGCGATAAAGGTCAAATGGACAGAGATATTTACCAGCCGGACTTCCTCACCCGAGAGCAGGCGGACGGCCTCGTCGATGATTTTCTGTCTATGCAGTGGAGCACAAGCTTGGCGGATAGCCGGGAAAAAATTCGGCGCTACCTCAACATCGAGTTGAGCAGCGGCTACGGTGAGACCGACGAGCACGCAAGCCGCGTAAGGGAAACCATCGTGAAGCTGATAGATTTAGACTCAATCAAAGCAAACAGCATAATCCACCACTTTAACAGCAAAACGGAATGAAGGAGTTAAAGGAAATTCGATTCAACGAAAACAGCGTACAGCTAAAGGACAGCCTCGTCAAAGGCTCTATCTTGCCCGAAAAAGCATCCGAGCTAACCCGCACGGTAACCGTTCAGGGCAACACTGTCATCGAAGGGCCGGTGTACGCCCACAAGCTCGAAATACAAAACGGCGATTTGGAAATTCAGGGCGCTGTGTTTACCCAGCTGGAACTCTACATCCACAGCGAGGCCACCGGCAGCGTGACATTCAAAAAGAGCGTCGGGTCGGCCAACTCCATCGTGCTGCGGGCTGTCGGATGTACCACCGTTTTTTACTCCGACGTCAACGCCAAAAGCGTTACGCTGTGCAACACGTTCGTTGCCGGTAGCATCTACGCCGACGAGGTTGTTCTGGAGAACAGCGTGGTCATAGGCGGCGTTTTTGCCACGCAGAGCATCGACCTCACCGAAGCCATCGTGGGGACGTTCAATGCACCGGCGGTGAGGATTGCGCAGTCCGTGGGGCTTTTGCTGCCAAGCGCCTTCTCGGTGGAAAAAATCTCAACCGCCCCCGAAGCTAAGCTTTACAACTTGAGTTTGGCCGACCTTGGCGCCTTGTACAAGGGGCTGCCACAGGCCGCAAATTCGGGCAGGATAGAAATGAGCGTTGACGCCGACGACGTAAAATCCACGTTGATCAACGAAGAAGTCCAAAAAACGCTGCACAGCTACACCGTGGTGGGCAAAGTTCTGGCCGCCGACCTGATAGACGCCGACAAGTTCCAAAACCACTTTCTCCTCACCGCAGCCGCCCTGGGCGCTCAGCTGCTCAAAACCTACGACATTGGCGTGAATGCCAAAGGTGAACCGGTGTTGCTCTCCTTTGAAAAAATTCGGGATTTCTTCTTCAACCTCCTGCACGGCAAGGTCGAGGTGCAGAGCATGGACGGGAAGTTTGACATTTCGCAGCTGAAAAAATTTTGAGGGCGATAATATGTTCCGGGCATTTCTCAGCGCCTGATGCTACATATTCTACTCCTTTTACTCCTTTTGTCAGCGCGCGTCATAGAGTACGCAATGGCTGTTTTGCTACTCATAGCTTAAGACCGTTTTGTAGAATCCGTCTTCTATCGTTACGACAGGATTCCAGCTTAGCAATTGTATTTTTTTGATAGACGCAAAGCAATGTGTATTTTTGCTCGCTATATAACCGCTGCTTACCCGCTCCGTCCGAACAACTTTGAGGCGCTTTTCTGGAAACAAAGCGACTAATTTTTCGGCAAGATCGCGAATGGTTATTTCGCATAGAGGGTTGGCAACGTTGTAGGCTTCTCCCACTTTCCCGTCAAGCAGCGCCTTGAAAAAGGCTACGGTGGCGTCGCTCAGGTAGCAGAAAGCCCGCGAGGCGCTGCCGTCGCTATTCATTACGATGTTCTCGCCGTTGACAATGTTTTTTACAAAATCGGCAAACACGCGCCCGTCGTTCAAGTCCATCCCCGGCCCGTAGGTATGACCCGGGCGCACCACCTTGACGGGCACGCCATGCTGGTGCATGTACGACACGCAGATGGTTTCGCCCATGCGCTTGGCTTCGCCGTAGCACGAGCGCACGTCCATCGGGTCAAGGTAACCGTAATCTACCTCCGAAACTTCGGTCAGGCGCTCGTCGGCCTTTCCGTAAACTTCGCCCGAGCTGAAGTATAAAAAGGACTGCACCGGATTTTTCCGCGCCAGCTCGCACAGGTTGATCGTCCCGCTCACATTGGCGCTCAGAGTACCAACAGGGTCAACACCGTAATACCTGGGGCTTGCCTGGCTCGCCGCGTGAACAATGAAGTGCACCGGCTGGCTCACCTGCACCGGCTGGCAAACATCCTGAACAATAAGCTCCAAGCGGGCGTCGTGCAGCAGGTGGGCAAACCGTTTTTCCGCTTTTTCTCTATTCCGCACAAGGGCAAGAACTTTCAAATTCTGCACAACGCCTGTGCGCGCCACGTGCAGCAAGGTTTCCACCATGTATGCGGGCAGAAATCCATTGGCGCCGGTTATTAAAACCGTTTTGTTTTCAAACTGTTGCCAACCTACTTCTGAGGCGGCAATATGCTTAAGATCTTCCTGTATAACTTTATTAGGGTGCATAGCTCAATACTATTTGCTGTTTTTATTGCTGAAAAAGCCCATACTTCTTGCATTTTTTGCAGAAATCATGCGCCTGTTTTTCCTTAATAATATCCTGCAACGGTGTTGTCAGGTAGTCCATATCAAAATTATTTGTGTCGTCATACGTATTGCAGCACAGCTGCAGCTTGCCGTTGCAGTCAATTAAAATTTGGCTGGACTGATACCGGCAACTTTTGCTTGCTGTTTTGGAATCTACCTTTTTAACCTGGTAAACCTCCTTATCTATAAATAGCGGTAGCAACTTTTCTAAATTCTTTACCGGCGTGCGCTCATGGTGATCAATAATCCGTTCAAAAGGCATCAAACAAGCTACTACATCGTACAGTGCAAAATCAAGCTCTTTGCACAGCTCCTGTATTTTTTCAAAATCTCGCCCTAAATTATTCAAATACTTGTGGTATCGAATTTCAACTTTTGTGCTCAATTGGTACTTATCAATAAGATACCGTATTCTGTACAGATTCGATTTCACAAGGTTGACATTCCCACCCGTATGGGTGGTAGCGTACACATCTTGGTAGTAGCCCGATAGCGATACTTTCAGCCAGTCGGGGTTGGCTCGCAGGGCGCTATCAATACTTTTTTCGATGCTCATGTTGCTCGACAGCGCGCTGTAAATGTTTTTTTCTTTCAGATAGCTAATACATTCCGCCAAGCTGGGATGGAGAAACGGTTCTCCCCAGTTAAACAACGCCAGGCATGTCAAGTCCGGTTCATCTGCTAAAATTTTATCCACTATCTTTTTAAACAGCGCTACGTCCATGAAGCCTTTAATGGCATTTCTTGGGGAGCATCCCCTCGGACAGCTCGGGCAAACAAGATTGCATGTACCCGAAATATCCAGCAAGAACTCCTTAATATTTCTCGTAGAGTAAAAATCCTTGCCCGCCTCAAACCCATTTTGGATGCAAAATGCTTCCATTGCTTCCGTTGACAAGGGCGCTGCGAGTATTAGATATGGCTTCTTTTCCTTATATTTTTCGAGTACCGCAAGGCCGAAAACCGTTAGACCTTCAACAACGGTATTCTCCAGCAAGGGATTTTTGTCCATAAAACCTTTTATCTCAACGCCGTACTCCCGACACTTGCGGTACAAGCTTACGCCGTAGTAGCCCGCTCCCCAAATGTAAACATCCCTGTTTCGGGTGGTTTCGCATAACTTTGCCAAAGAATTACCACATAATTCTTTGTGTAGCAGCGTTTTACCACCACACCCCGTTAAATTAAGCAAATTATTGTTATTCAATAATTTGGCTTCTTTTCTGCTCTGCTCGTCGGCGTCTCCGAGTGAAATAGTTTTCTCCATTGATTGGCTTTTTTTAATTGATTTTTACCATAAGTAATTCCTTCCATCGTTTCAGTAAACCTTTCTGCCGGTTCAACAAAAGGCTTAATATTTCGGGCTTTTATGAGGGCGGAAAAAACTCCGCAACTCTTTTCGTCGCTCAACATGCTGTAAACCTGTAGCATCCTACTTTTCATCTTCATAGATGGACGGCAACCGATAGTAGTTGTCGTAATCCTGCTGGCGAGCGCCGGTATCGGCGTACACAAATCCGCACCCAGCACGACGCTACCACGTCGTACTCGCCGGCAATAAGTACCCTTGAGGCATACAAAAATTTTGCGTATACAGTACTTCGCCTTTGCCGCTATTGCAAATGGAGCAAGGGCGTAGCATCGTTTTGAATTTGGTAGAATCTTTGGCTTGATTTTTCATGGAATTCCCTGTGAAATTTTATAACCATTTAGCCCATGCTTTTTGCATTTTTTGCAGAAATCATGCGCCTGTTTTTTCTTAATAATTCAACTTGCGTACAGCGCTTGTTGCTTAACATGCAACGTTCACCGGTACTCGCACAGAAAATACAGCCCGCAAAAGATAAGTACTCCATGCAACTTTTCTGCAAAACCTAATCTTTTGGCATAGCAAAGTTAAGTGATTTTCTTGGTTTTTTGTTGATTTTGGATTAAAAAAAATGTATTCTACCTGCCTTTTCATTTTGTAATTTTTTGTTTTTTAGAAATATACCACCATATAAGGTCACTGATGTATTCGTTCAATCCTCTTTTCCGGTAAGCGTTAGGGATGAGAGGAAAAAATACGCTGCGCTTGGAATGATAACCATCTTCCTCCTCCTCCT
>JAIRSZ010000199.1 GCA_031255195.1 Prevotellaceae bacterium
ACAGCGTGCCGCAACAATTTCTGCTACCCGAATCGAATACTTTTGCCTATATTTGCCGTTGCTACTGTTTTTTTTACACGCAGGCTTTGCCATGAACGATACTAACGATACGGGCGATGCGTACAACACCATCGCCGCGCCCGCCGAGGGCGTTTACAGGGACAGGGGGAGCAAGTTTCTTGCCTACGCATTTCCGGTGCAGAGCGAGCAGGAGGCGAGGGAGCACGTGGCCACTATCAGGAGGGAGCACTACAGCGCGCGCCACCACTGCTACGCCTACCGCACGGGGAAGGAGGGGGCAACGTTTCGCGCCAACGACGACGGCGAGCCAAGCGGCACGGCGGGCAAGCCCATCCTTGGGCAGCTGCTGTCGGCCAACCTGACCAACGTGCTGGTGGTGGTGGTGCGCTACTTCGGCGGGACGCTGCTGGGAACGTCGGGGCTTATTGCCGCCTACCGGAGCGCCACCGCCGCCGCCATAGCCAACGCACAGGTGGTGCAGCGTGCGTGGGAGGTCGTGCTCACCGTAACGTTTCCTTACGCCGCCATGAGCGGGGTGATGAAAATCGTGAAGGGCGAGCAGCTGCGCATCCTTGCGCAGGATTTCGGCAGCGAGGAGTGCAGCGTTAGCGTTAGCGTGCGCGAGGGAAAAGCCCGGAGCGTGCAGGAGATGCTGGCGGCGGCAGCTACAGCCTGACGCCCGCCGAAAAGCCCACCCACACCTTGGTTGCAATGCGGCCACGCTGTCCGGAGTAGATGGTGTAGGGCGCTTTCAGATCGACCGATCCCTGCCTGTGGACGTTGGTGTTGTAGACGCAAAGCGACGGCCCGGCAAACACGGCGAAGTACTTCGCCAGCCGCTTGCCGCCCAGCGTCCGCACCTGCGCCAGGCGGTTGCTAGCGCCGCGCTCCCAGAAGAAGTCCGTGAGCACGTTCTGCGACAGCCCTTCGATGTTGATAGCCCAATTTCGCGGAAGCGAAATTTGCGTTCCCACGCCCACGCCGGTCAACCACAGGTTGCCGCTGAAGCGGTGGGACACTTCGGCAAAGGAGTAAAACTTTGCCGTTCCCAGGCGGTAGGCCACGCTGACGTTGTCCGCAAGGCTTGCGCTGACCTCAAACTCGCGCAGCCCTCCTCTCTTAGCCACGTTGACCAGCCCCACCATAACGCCGCCGGAGGTGTCGCACACGTTGACCAGCCCCACCTGCACGCCAGCTACTCTTGCTGTGTTCGTCAGCCCCACCTGACAGCCGGAGCTGTCGGCAACGTTGGCAATGCCGGTAGCCTGAAATTTGGCGCTTCGGGCGGCGTTCACAATGCCGGCCAGCTGCACGTCGGCTGCGCCCTTTGCCGACAGGTTGGCTATGCCCGCCAGCTGCACCGCTCCGCTTCCGGCAAGATTGACAATGCCTGTTGCCTGGCACACGGCGCTTTGCGCAACGTTGGCGATACCGGCGCCCTGAAATCCGACGCTCTGCGCAATGTTGACGATGCCCGCCAGCTGGGTACTCGCCGTGTCGCGCGCGGCAAGGTTGGCTATGCCCGCCAGCTGCACGCCGGTGACGTTGCCCAAGCTCAGGTTGCTGATACCCGCCAGCTGCACGCCCGACATGTGGCGGCAGTTGATGTTGACCAGCCCGCCCATCTCCACTCCGCAAACGCCGCCGGTGACACCGCACAGCCAGGTGAACGAAGCGTTGTACACATGCCGCTCCGTATGCAGGTCGGGGAAGGAAAACGGGTAGCACAGGGTAAAGATGACGGGGCGAGCGCTGTCGCAAGTTGCGCCGTCGGCAGGCGCTGCGGCGAGCGTATCGGCAGCGCTCAGGGACGAAACCTGCTGCCCAACCCTGTCGGCGGCCAGCTTCACCGCCTGCGCCGTGCCGGTGGCGGCCTCCTCGACGATGAGCATAAAATCTCTTCCGGCTTTGTCCAGCTGCTCGGAAACGGTTGACGGTTGCTGCGCCGGCGCGCTTACTCCGGCTGCTGTTGCCAGCGCAATGGCGGCAAGATGTTTTTTCATTTTCATTACCTCAAAATTTTTGTTGTTGTTGGTAATAGTAAGACAATCGTCAAGCGTTGTACCACTATCCGCGTAGCGCAACTTTTTTACAACATGCTGATTTGTAATGTACGAGTACTCCATTTTTTCTACCTTCCGCTCAGATTCCGGCAAAAGGCTGATTTTTACCTGAGGCTTTCGCAAAATGGCAAATTTTCGGGTAGCCCTGTACTCGTACCTGTCTTCCAGGAGCTGGCGGAGCACGTCGTTCAGCGGCCGGCCTTGCGCGTCGATGGAGGCCGTCCGGCTAACGTCCACCTCCTGCGGGCTGTACGAAAAGCGTATGCCGGTCTGCCGGCTGATTTCGTTGAGGATGTTTTCCAGCGGGCTGTCGCGCACGCTCAGCGTAACCGTTTTTTCCGGCATCGGCAGGGCGTACAGCGCAGCCGGGGGGAGGAGAAAAAGGAAAAGCGCCGCCGCCACCGGCCAAAGACGGGGGAAGAGGCGGCCTGCGCTGCGGTCTGTGTTCACGTTCACCATTTGCCTGTTTTTTTTGTGATCGGGCTACGCCGAAAGAAATTGCGCCCCGTAGCTGTGTTTTACGGCGTTAGCAGGTACTCGCCGTTGCCCTGCGCCGCCACCTGCAGGTGCATCGTTTCGCCGATGACCTCCACCATTTCCTCCACCGTTTCGCCGTCGAACGTTACGCTGATGGTTTGGGCGGCAGCAGCGGGATCGTCCACGCGAATGTGGACGTTGCAGACCCGGTTGATGGTTGCCACGGCCTCGCCCAGCGGCCTGTCCCTGAACACGAGCGTTCCGGTTGCATACGCCGTGGCGTTAACGTCGGTCTGGCCGTAGCCGAACGTTTTGGTGCGCCGGTCGAAAACGCCGGTTTCACCCGCCCTCAGGGTAAGGCCGCCGCTGTCCTCGGCGGTGTAGAAATGCACCTCGCCGCTCTGCACGAACACCGTTACGCTGCTGTCGCCGGGGTAGGCCTGCACGTTGAACGCCGTCCCCACATCGCGGATGAGCGTTTCCTCGGCGTGCACCACCAGCTGCCCGCTGCCCGAGGCGGCAACCTCAAAGAACGCTTCGCCTTCGAGCTGCAACTCGCGCCTGCCGCAGTCGCCAATGCAGGAGAGCTTGCTGCCCCTGTTGAGCAACACGCTGCCGCTGTCGCTCAGGGTGTACGTGTACGTCGCGTCGCGGCTCTCGGCCACCACCCACGCTTGCTGCGAGACGCTGACGCTGACGCCGCCGTCGCTGCTGCTGCTATTGTTGTCGCCGCCGCCGCCGCCCAGCCTCGTCCACGCCACCGCCGCCACCCCAACGAGCAGCGCAACGACGGCGGCGTACCGCAGCGCAAGCCGCCACGTGGCAGCTTGCGGCGGACGGGTGGCGGCAACGCTTTGACGTATGTGCCGCTCAAGCTTTTTCCACCCCCGCTCCGCATCGGGCTTTGCACCCGACACGACTGCGGCAAAAAACGTCCGGTTTTGCTCCGACTCGGCAAGCCACGCTTGCAGCAAACGCTGCTCCTCCGGCGTGGCGTTGCCGCCCAAGCGCCGGGCTATAATGCGGTCAATATCCTGCGACATAGCATTATGTGTTGGTATAGTTTAGATAATGTCAATTCAAATAGCAATGCGTTTTGGCAAATACGCCATATTTTTTTGTAAAACGCCATACGGCAAAAATCATGGGCTAAAATTCTTCACGAAACCTGCCCCAAGCGTGCAGAGCGGAGAGAATCCTCTTTTTTCCGCAGCTGTTATCAGCGCGCTCAATTCACGCTAAGTGAACTCTTTAAGCGCTTCGCGCAGCAGGCGTAGCGCCTTGCACATGTGGTTTTCCACCGTGTTGCGCGAAATCTTGAGCCGCGCCGCAATTTCGGGATACGTCAGACATTCCGTTCTGCTAAGCTCAAAAACGTTGCGGCACTGCACCGGCAGCAGCTCCACGGCGCGCGCCAGCGCGGTCTCCAGCTCGCTCTGCGCCATGCGGCTGTCTGCGCTCCCGTGCGCCTCATTGGAGGCGTACAGAACGTCGGACGTGTACGTTGCCCGCAACTTTTCGCGCTTTAGCTGGTTGAGGCAGCTGTTGTGCACAGCCCTGTAAAGGTAGGCCTTGAGCGACGTTTGCACCTCAACTTCCGCGCGCTTGTCCCACAGCGTGCAGAACATTTTCTGCACTGCGTCCTCCGCCTCGTCCATGCTGCGCAGCAGCGAGCAGGCGTAGGCGCACAGCGGCGTGTACCACAGCTTAAAAACCGACTCGTACACCCGAATGTCGCCTTTTTTGAGCTGCGCTATGGTATTTTCCGTTTTTGTCACGTGCCACAAATTTTTTTTGCCAAAAAGGTTACAAAGTTAGCATAAAATCTTTAGCGGTACACAAACGGGTGAAAATGTACGGCAGAATTTATAGGGAAAATGTACATAAAAAGTTGAAACCCTGCACGGCCTGCCCAACTACACCTTCTCCTCCGACGGCAAGCGCGCCGCTTGCCTGAGCTGTGATTTATTTGATTTTGGTGATTTAGGGTGATGGCTGACGCACTGCTTCCGCCCACCATTGCCGTCAGCAGCTACAGGCTGAGGTTCCTCCGCTTCGCTACGGAATGACGGCGGCGCTGTCGCTTAAGGTGGTTGGAGCTATGAGGCAGCTGTTGGTGGGGCGCGCCCCACCAACAGCTGCCTCATAGCTCCAACCATCACCCTTTTTCCCCTCTCGCGCCCCTCCCGCCGTCATTCCGCAGCGGAGCGCGCGAGGCACGAGCGAGCGTAGCGGAGGAACCTCAGCCCCTACCCGTGACGACAAGCGACCGTAACTGCCGACGGCAATGAGGTAATAAGGTTGAGAAGTTTGTACACAACTTGCTGCTAATAAGGTTGTTTTGTTGAAAAATTAGGTGAAAATGAGATGCAGGCGACGCCATTGCCGTCAGCAGTTACGGGTTGAGGTTCCTCCGCTCCGCTGCGGAATGACGGCGGCGGAGAGGACTCTGTAAGGTTTGGTAAATGACGGTGAATATATTTGTTACTCAACGCTTTAACTTCACGTCGTGCTTGCGAAAAATGCGAAAAACCAACGACAAGAATCATATCCAAACCGTAAAAAGTTACATTGTATTGTTTGCCGTCGGAGGCAACTATTAAGTAATTCTTAATAGCGGGATTTTTATCCAACTCCCTATATTCAAGAATATTAGGTGGCGTCATAAATTATCAGGTGAAATTATTTCCATATGTTCCTGTTTTATAATAGTACTTTTCAATGTACATTCCAATCACATTATCATGAAGCTGTTCATTTTTTGAAAAGCAGACAGCTTTTCTGTTCAACCGTTTCAAATGAGTTCTGAAGTTAAGATTTTTACGCTCTATTTTCCACGTTTTGTCTTTCCCTATTCGGTGTTTTTCCGGCGGAATCTATTTTGAGTAGGCTCCCCAATCGTCCGTGTGGTACCTGCTTATCGGAAATGCTTTTAACAAATTCCAAAGAACTAAAAAATCTTTATCCTCCGCTTCCCGTTATGCCACGCCAAAATGACGCCCGACCGGCGCTCTATCGCATACCACGTCCAACGTTGATTACCTTTGTTTTGAACAAAACTCCAAAACTCGTCCATTTCTGCTGAAAAACGTATCTCGATTTCCAACCGAGC
>JAIRSZ010000200.1 GCA_031255195.1 Prevotellaceae bacterium
GCCTTAAAACCGTCCTCTACCAAAACCGCCGGGTCCGCCGCCTCTTTCGCGGAACTGTCCGCCACCCTCGCCCTCGGGACGCTTGGGCGGCTGCCCTTTGAGCCGGTAAATAAAGGTCACCAGAAAGTAACGGGTGAGCACGTTGGAGGTGGCATCCTCAATGTAATTTGGCGTGATGCTGCGGTTTACGTTCTTGTTCTGGTTTAGCAGGTCGTACACCGTCAACCTCAGCTCGCCCTGGTTGTTTTTCAGGAATTTTTTGCCAAGGCTTGCGTCAATGCGCAGGTACTCCTGGTTGTATGATTCCGATAACCCGCTGTAGAGGCTGTAGTTGGCAACCAGCTGCGGCGCAATTCCCTTCCAGAACTCGGCGTACACCCGCCACGAGGCCACCTGCCGAAAGTAGGCGTTGTCCTTCCTGCTTTGCAGGGTGTTTTTCGTATCGTTGTAGGTAAGGTTGTACGACAGGGTAAAATCCAGCTTTTCGCTGATGTTGCTGCTCAGCACCACGCCCTGGTTGACGCTGTAGGTTTTGGCAACGTTTTTTTCGCCGTTCACAAAGCCCGGTGCGTTGGAGTATTCACCGCGCAGGCTCAAATTCAGGTTGCTCTTTATGAGCGCGATGGGCAGCCCTACGTTGACCTGCGCCCACGTTCGCCAATTCCCGTTGACGTTGACCGGCGAGGAAAATTGAGCGCCGGGGTTCAGGAGCACCGTGTCTCCAATGGGCGAGAAAACTATGGTATCTCTACTTGAATGGTTAATAATCAGGTTGTCTGATATATTATTGTCGATATTTCTGAAGCCGAGTGTGGAAAAAAAGGTCAGCCCACTCTCAATAGAAGTGCGGTTGTATCGCGCAAACAGGTTGTTCGAGAAGGTTTGCAGCAAGTTGGGGTCGCCGGAGGAGATGGAGAGCGGGTCGGTGTTGTCGAGCACGCCTTGCAGCTGCGCAATGGAGGGCGCGTTGGTGGAACTCCGGTAGAAGATGCGCAGGGCGTCCTGCCGCGTAAACTTGTACTCGAGCATGGCGTTTGGCAGCACGCGGTAGAACTGCTTGTAAACCGACGGCTTTACCGGCAACACCTGATGCCCGTCGAGGATGGCGGTTTCGCCGTTTACGCCCACCATTGCGTTAAGCTTGTCGGTGTGGTAGCGGTAGCTAAGCCCCAGCCGCTGCGTGGTGTAGCCGTTGTCGTAGATGTTGCTGTAGAGCGAGTCGAGGTCGGCGTTTGCGTCGTAGAGGCCGGCCGAGTCGCGGTTGTAGGTTCGCCTGTTGCTTTCGCCGTAGGAGTAGGCAAAATCGTAGCTGAGCTGAACAAGGCTGTTGTCTGCCACCGGTTCGGTGTAGATAACCCTTGCGCTCCCCGACCAATTGTTGGTGGGATTGTTCGACGCCTGGTCGAGCAGCAGCGTGTCGGTAATGCTTGTGGCGTTGCTATTGCGGCTGCTTTCGCTCTTGCTGTTGTTGATGTTGTAGCGCACCTCCGCCGAGAATGTTCGCCCCGGCTTTGAGAGCCGCTGCCGCCAAAGCAGCTCGTTCCTGAAGTTGAAGGCATTGCTCTCCGACGAGTTGTTGGCGTTGGAGCTGTTGTAGCCCTCCATCTGCGAGGCGCTGCTGCTCTCCGAGCTGCGATCCTGGAAGCTCAGCCGCGGCGTGTAGAGCAGCGACGTGTTTTCGTTGGGCTTGTACTCCATGCGGAGGTCGAGGCGATGGTTGTAGTTGTTTGTTTCCGATTGAGATGTTGAGTTGTAAAAGGTCATGGAGTCCCGGCTTGTAATGTACTGCCGGAATCGTTCGCTATGGGCGTCGTTGTTGCTGACGTTGAGGAGGTAGCTTCCCGTCACCTCCATATTTTTACCCCACATATCGCTGTAGTTGAGGCCAATGGCAGTAGTATTGGCAATGCCGCTACCGCCGCCGCCGCCGCCAAAGTTGCTTCCTCCGCGCCGTCCTCCGCCGCCGCTGCCCACTAAGTCTTCCTCGGCAAACCGCCGCTGGTTGACGTTGTTGCTCATGCCCACGACAGAAATCCGGCGGTTGCCGTCGAAGAAGTTCACGTTGCCGCCAACCGAGTAGCGCACGTCGCCATCTCCCACTTTTTCCTGCACGTCCTGCCCCACGCCGCCGTAAACTCGCCCGAACTGTCCCGCGCGGCGGTCTTCTCTGGTGACGATGTTGAGCGTTTTTTCGGAGTTGCCATCGTCGAAGCCCGTGAGCTGCGCCTGATCGCTCATGCGGTCGTATACCTCAATTCTGGCGATGGCGTCGGCGGGCAGGTTTTTGATGGCAATGGTGGGGTCGTCGCCAAAGAATGGCTTTCCGTCCACCAGCACGCGCTTAACGTCTTCGCCCTGCGTTTTCACCGTTCCATCCTCGACGGTAACGCCCGGCAGCTTCCGAAGCAGGTCTTCGGTGGTGGCATCCTGCGAAACCTTGTATGCCTCGGCGTTAAATTCGGTGGTGTCGCCGCGCTGCGAGGCGCGTGCGGCGTTGCCCGTAACCTGTATCGCCTCAAGGTCTACTTCCTCGGCGGCCAGGCGGATTCTTCCCACGTTCCTGTCCTCGTCCTTGAGCGCCACCGTTTGCGATCGCTTTTTGTAGCCCAGGTAGCTGTACTCCAACCGGTAGGTTTGCGCGGCGAGGTTTTCCACCACAAAAGCCCCGCTGCCGTCGGTGGAGGCGTAGTATCGCTTTGTGGTGTCGCTTGTGCTCACCGCCTGCACCACCGAGCCAACCAGCGGCTCGCCGCTGTTGCCGTCCACAAGGATTCCGCGAATGTTTGCAGCCTGAAGCTGCCCTGCAAAAAAAAGGCATGGCGCAGCCAGCGCTACATGCCGTAACCTGAAAATTACCTTCAACTTGTGCATCTATTCAACAATTCTCGCTATGTTTCAATTTTCAACTTTATTTCCGTGCTTCCGCAAAACTTTCAGCAGCTCCACCTTGAAAGATTCCTCTGCAACGTAGTACTTGAGAAGCTTTTGCGGCGAAAGTACTCCGGCAAACTTTTCCCTGTACTCGCGCATCAAGCTGACGTCGTTTTGCAGGTTGTCCATCAGCAGCTGCACTGTTTGCGAGGCTTTTTTGTCGTCCATTTTATCGTGCTTAGCCTTGCGTATCAACTTATTTCGCTCGCTGAACAGGTCGTCGCGCTTTTTCCAATACTCGTTGTAAACAGGCCAGAAGCGCTCTGCTTCGTCGGGCGTAAGCTCAAGCTGCGCCGTGAAGTAGGCTATTTTGCGCGCCTGCATTTGCTCCTGGCGCTGCTTGCGCCGCTGCTGCTTCACGGCAGAATCGACAGGCGCTACGCCCGGCCGAACAAATACGCCTCCATTCTGCGCGAGCAGTTGCTGCTTTTTCCACCGCTCTATGATGGCGGAATCGGCAGCTATCATGCTTTGCCGCCTGGCAATTGCTCCCTGCTCAAATACTTGCTGCTTCCACCGCTCTATGGTGGCGGAATCGGCAGCTATCATGCCTTGCCGCCTGGCAATTGCTCCCTGCTTCAATACTTGCTGCTGCCACAGCCTTTCGATGGTGGAATCGGCAGCTATCATGCCTTGCCGCCTGGCAATTGCTCCCTGCTCCAATATTTGCTGCTGCCACAGCCTTTCGATGGTGGAATCGGCAATGACCATGCCCTGCCATTCGTTCGCATCTTTTTTCCCTTTGGCATTTTCTTCGTTGGGTCGCTCTGCGGCAACCGAAAACGCTACGGCAGATGCTATAAAAAGGATTATTGTCTTTTTCATTTTTTGTGGTTTTTTTTGTGGTTTTTCAATCTCCAACGTCCATTGCTATCAGCATTTGCTCGCTGCAAAGGAGGTAACTTACAATGGCTTCGTCGTCCAATTCGTCATTATCGTCATTATCGTCGTCGCTATCAGGAGCTTGTAGCAGGAAGTTTTCCAGATCCAGAGCGCTGATGGCGCAGGTTGCGTCTGCCCCGTCTGCCGACGCGTGCGCCAGCGACTGCGTGTACCTTACGGCCACGTATGCCAGCCCGGCCAGCAGCGCAAATCCGGCGGCAAACGCCAGCTGCGAGCGAATGCCGCTCCACAGCGAGCGGCGTTGTCCGCGTGCGGCCTCGTGCTCGTCGCAACGCTGCATGAGGCGCTCAGGAAGGTTTTCAAAGTAGCCGTCAGGAACGGTAAACGGCAGGTGTTTGTTTCTCATTTCCTGTTGCTGCTGCTAAGGCTGTGCTCCTCGCCACCTGCGCTGCTGCGGTCGCCGGTTGGCAAGCCACTTGTCGTACTTTGCCTGCTGCTCGTCGGTGAGCAGGCTTTTCACCTCAGCTTCGCGGGCTTTTCGGATGTTTTCCATTTGCAAGCGCATAGCCTCGCGCTCGCCGCCGCCTCTGTTTTCGGGCTTCATGAGCTCCTGCTGCTGCGCGTCGTACTTGCTGTTCACGCTGTCTACCCTTTGCGCCGTTGTGTCGCTGAGCGACAACGCCTCGCGCAGCTCGGCGTTACGCTTTGCACGATTTTGCTCCATCATTTTTTGCCTCTCTTCGGGGCTTATCCTTTGGCCTCTCCTGCCTGCGGGAGGCTGCGCCAACATTGCGCCTGCGGTTAGCATCAGCGCGAGCATAAAAATTATTCTTTTCATTTTTCCATTGCATAAATGTTTAACTTGTATTTCGGCTGCCAAGAGGCAACTGTCGGTTAGTATGACTGCTCAAAGCTCGAAAGGTTTAAAACAAGGCCGCCAAAAACGCCATTTATTTTTATCCAAGTTTGGGGGGATGGGATTACTAACCGCCAGCTGAATTGGCCTGTAGAATATGCGAATTAATGGCGAAAAA
>JAIRSZ010000201.1 GCA_031255195.1 Prevotellaceae bacterium
CTTTTATCGTGGGGGAAAAATCTGGCGTGGTTCAACGATTTTCTTTTCTACCACCTTCCATTCTACAACAAGTTTCGTACCCCGTCCATGGCGCTGGTCATAGCTCAATTCACCGTGCCACTATTGGTCTTGCTTGCGCTAAAAGATTTATTCGACAGGAAAACATCTCCGTCCGATTTTAAGAAAGGGCTGAAGTATGCGCTGGGTATAGCGGGTGGGATTTGCCTGCTCTTTTCGATAGCGCCGGGTATGTTCTTCGATTTCCGCTCGCCCTACGATGCCACCTACAACATGCCGGACTGGTACTACACTGCCCTACTCAGCGACAGAGCCAGCCTGCTCCGCTCCGATGCTTTTCGTTCGCTGGTATTTATTGCGCTTGCAGCAGGAACGCTGTACCTTTTCATGAAAGGCACGCTCAAATCCGGCGTGTACGTTGCCGCAGCCATTGCCGCGCTTGCGCTCGTGGATTTGTGGCAGGTGGATAAGCGTTACCTCAACGACGACAACTTTACATACCAAAAAAATCAAAAGCAGCAGTTCGCCAAAAGTAGAGCCGATGAGCTGATTCTGCAAGATACAAGCCTGTCATACAGAGTGCTGTCGCTAAACAACCCGTTCAACGATTCCTTCGTTTCGTACTACCATAAGTCCATTGGCGGCTATAACGCCGCCAAACTGCGCCGCTATCAGGAGTTGATAGAGCGCCGAATCACGCCCGAAATGCAGCTGTTCACCTCGCAGGCAGGCAGCGCAAGCAGCGCCGCCGAGATGGAGGCGCTCATGGACAAACTCACCACGCTCAACATGCTCAACATGCGATACATCATCTACAACAAAGATGCCGAGCCAATACGAAATGATGCTGCATACGGCAATGCCTGGTTTGTGGAAAATTTTCAGATTGTAGAAAACGCCGACGCCGAGATGGCAGCGTTGGACGAAATTAACCCGCGTAAAACAGCCGTTGTTGATAAACGGTTTGAGCAGCACCTGGCAGCGTATCAAAGTCCGCAGGCAGATGAAAACGCATCCATTAGAATGACAGCCTACAAGCCCAACGCCGTTACCTACGAATCGCACTCCGACGCCGACAGGCTGGCGATATTCTCAGAGGTTTACTACGCTCATGGATGGAAAGCTTATATAGACGGCCAACCTGCGCCACACTTCCGCGCCAGCTGGATACTGCGCGGCATGGTAGTTCCTGCAGGAGAGCACAAAATAGAGTTCCGGTTTCATCCCGACGGGTACTATAGCGCCATAAAAATATCGCGTGCCTCATCGTCCGCACTATTGCTGGTGCTTGCGGGAGGCATTGCATTGGCATTGCGCAGAGCAAAAACAGCCTCGAACTTGCCGACCAAGTAGCGTTACGCCAACCAAAATTTGTTGCCGCTTGCCACTGCGAGCAAAGCAAAGTAATAACGGAAAAGTAGCAGCAGCTGATAGATGACACAACAAAATAAAAAAAACACCTAAACTTGAAGATGCGCTTAAATCTGCGGGTTTTTCGCTTTTTGAAAGTTGAATAATTTATTGTATCTTTGCGACTCATGTGCGTAGCGACTTGGCAGAAGTTCATCCATAGCAGCGCTTTACGGAGTATATCGAGTCTTTTTAGATTAAAAACAAGCTATAGAAAACCATCAAAAGTTATGATTATTGTTCCAATTAAGGAGGGCGAAAATATAGAAAGAGCCCTAAAAAAGTTTAAAAGAAAGTTTGAGAAAACGGGCGTTGTGCGCGAGCTGCGTTCACGGCAGTTTTTTGTGAAGCCTTCGGTGGTTCGCCGCGACCAGATTAAGCGCGCCGCCTACCGGCAGCTACTCCAGCGTACCGAGGAGTAGCAGAAAAATATCCGCTGCCTTGGAAGCGTAGGGTACAATAGAAAAGGTTTTTGTCAATTGCGCCTGCATGGTTACCCGTTTTATACAATACCTCAGAAGCGAAAAACGCTACTCGGAACACACGTTGCGCGCATACCAAAGCGATATGCAGCAGTTGGTTGCCTATTTTGGTGTTGCCGACAGTGAGCTGGTTAGCCTTGGCCACCGGCAGCTGCGGGGTTGGTTTTCGGAACTCATGTCGCAAGGGTTGAGCGCACGCTCGGTCAACCGCAAAATCTCATCGGCAAGTACATTCTACAGCTACCTCGTCAGGGAAGGGCTGCTTGCACAAAATCCAATAGAGAGGGTGATTACACCAAAAAACGCCAAGCGCCTCCCGTTCTTTTACAAGGAGGAAGAGTTGCACGCTCTGCTTGACGGCGAGCGCGACGACAGCAGCTACGAGGAGCAGCGCAACCATGCCATGGTTGAGCTGCTTTACGAAACAGGTATGCGCCTCTCGGAGCTGGTAGGCCTGCGCTGTAGCGACGTCAACCTCGCTGCGCAAACAGTGAAGGTGCTGGGAAAGGGCAACAAGGAGCGCATCATCCCGATTTGTCCGAGCCTCTGCCATGAGCTGGAGCGCTACGTGGAGACGTTGAGCAGCCATTTTGCAGCACCGCCCGACAGCGCGCTTTTTCGAACGGCTAAGGGGGCTCCTGTATATTCCGGTTTGGTGTACCGCGTGGTGCACGGCAGCTTGGGGCGGCAGGGAGTGAAGGGCAAAAAAAGCCCGCACGTGCTGCGCCACTCGTTTGCCACGCACATGCTCAACAATGGAGCAAATCTCAACAGCATAAAAGATTTGCTTGGGCACAGCAGCTTGCGAGCAACGCAGGTTTACACGCACAACAGCGTTGAAAGGCTGCTAAAATCGTATCACAATGCGCACCCGCACGCTATGCGCTGAGTAGCATCGGAAAAATCATTCGGCTACCGGCTAATTTGAATTGAAACAACATCTAAATTTTTAGTTGCTTTATGAACACAAAAATTCAATCAATCAAGTTCAATGCCGACCAAAAGTTGTTGGCATTTGCAGAGGAAAAAGTAGGCAAGCTCGACAAGTTTTTTGACGGCATTGTGAGCGCAGAAATTGCCATGAGCCTTGAAAACGTATCGGACGAGAAGAACAAAATTGTCAAGATAAAGCTTGTAGTACCCGGCAACGATCTGTTTGCCGAGCACAAGTGCAAAACGTTTGAGGAGGCCATTGACCAAAACGTTGAAGTTCTCAAAAAGCAACTTGCAAAGTACAAGGAGAAACTGCGCGGCTAACAGGTAACCTGCTTATGCGTCAACTCTACGCTACTTTACTGCTTGCCTTCTGCTGTGCTCCTCTTGCTGCCCTCTATGGCCAAAGCACAACGCGGCAGTTTTCTGCCAAAAAATACACCATTCGTGGGTACATGAGGGATAGCCTCAGCACGGAGAGTCTGATAGGCGCTACGCTCTACAACCGCTCCGACATGCTGGGTACTTCGTCCAACCAGTATGGCTTCTACAGCCTTACGCTACCCGAAGGATGGGTAGATTTGGTGTACTCCTACGTTGGGTACGCCACGCAGGAACACTCGTTTATGCTCGACCGGGATACGGTGTTGGACGTTACGATGGTGGGATCGCTGGCGCTGGAGGAGGTGGTGGTAACCGCCCGAAAATCCGACAGGATACAAGACCGCACGCAGATGAGCGCCCTGAGCGTGCCGATTGCGCAGGTGAAGGCCGCGCCGGCGCTGCTGGGCGAGGTGGACGTGCTGAAGGTGCTACAGCTGATGCCGGGCATACAGTCGGGCGGCGAGGGCAGCAGCGGGCTGTACGTGCGGGGCGGAGGCCCCGACCAAAACTTGATACTGCTCGACGGCGTGCCGGTTTACAACGCTTCGCACCTGTTTGGCTTTTTCTCGGTATTCAACGCCGATGCCATCAACAACATTGAGCTGCTCAAGGGCGGATTTCCGGCAAGGCACGGAGGACGTGTCTCGTCGGTGATTGACATCAGCATGAAGGAGGGAAACATACAGCAGTTCCACGGCGAAGGCTCCATAGGCGTTGTAGCGTCGCGGCTCACCCTTGAAGGGCCTATACTCAAAGACCGCTCTTCCTTTATCGTTTCGGCACGTCGCACCTACGTTGACCTGCTGGCGCGTCCGTTTATTGCTGCGGCCAACACAGGGAGCAGCCAGGAGATAACGCCAGGCTACTACTTCTACGACATCAACGCAAAAATCAACCACCGCATCTCGGCCAACGACCGCATCTACCTGAGCGCCTACATGGGCGACGACAAGTTTTACGTAGAATCGGAGGACAAGGACGACGACTACTACGTGACACAGTCGAAAAGTGACATGGGGCTGACGTGGGGCAACATCACCGGCGCGTTCCGGTGGAACCATATTTTTACCAACCAGCTGTTTGGAAATACTACCTTGACGTACAGCCGCTACCGTATGGACATCTACATGAAGCAGTGGGAAAAAAATTCCTACGAAAACACGGAGCAGTATTTTGGGATGGACTATCTGTCGGGCATAGAGGATTGGAGCGGTCGGGTGGCGTTTGACTACATGCCCTCGCCCAACCACTACATTCGCTTTGGCGGAGTCTTTACCCACCACACCTTCAACCCCGGCGCCATAGGGGTTAAAGCCACCATAGACGAGATGATACCTTCGTTTGATTTTGGCGGAGAAAAAACGCGCACCCAGGAGTACAGCCTGTACGCCGAGGACGACGTGCGGCTGAGCGACTACCTGAAGGTCAACGGCGGGCTGCGCTGGTCGGCGTTTGGCGTGCGCGGAAAGTTCTACCACGCGCTGCAACCCCGCCTGTCGGCACGCTACCTGCTCACAGACGAGCTCTCGGTCAAGGCCGCCTACTCGCGCATGGCGCAGTACGTCCACCTGTTAACCAACTCCAACCTCGGCATGCCCACCGACCTTTGGGTGCCCACCACCGATGTGCTCCGTCCGCAACGCTCCAACCAGGTGGCCGCAGGCCTCGCCTGCAACTTCAGGAGCGAGTACGAGCTGAGCCTTGAGAGCTACTACAAAACAATGAGCAACGTGATTGAGTACAAGGAGGGCGCATCGGTGTTCGACGTGCACAGCCAATGGGAGGACAAGGTGCTGCAAGGCGAGGGGCGCAGCTACGGCGTGGAGTTTTTTGCCCAGAAAAAAACGGGGTCTATCACAGGGTGGATTGGCTACACCCTCTCGTGGTCTGACCGGCAGTTCGACGCGCTGAACAACGGTAAGCGCTTTAGCTACAAGTATGACCGTCGGCACGACGTTAGCGTGGCGGTGATGAAAAAGTTCGGAAAACGGGTGGAAGCCTCTGGAACGTGGGTGTTCGGGTCGGGCAGCTGCGCCACCATACCGGTGGGCATATTCAACGTTATTGACCCGATATACCCCAGCGAGGAAATCGGCACAGGGCAGGTCAGCGTAACGGAGTACAGCGAGCGAAACGCCTACCGGATGGAGCCTTACCACCGGTTGGACTTGAGCGTTAGCCTCATCAAAAAGAAGCAGCTGTACGAGCGGCGGTGGATATTTGGCGTGTTCAACGCCTACAACCGCCGAAACCCCTACTTTGTCAGCGTTGAAAAGAACAGCCGGTATAGCTACATGCCGGTGGATTACTACTCTTCCGTGCTACAGCAGTACGACTCAGGCGAGCAAACGCGCTACCGCTACAGGCAGGTGAGCTTGTTCCCCATTATTCCTTCGGTAAGCTACCAATTTAAATTTTGAGCTATGCACACTGCTAAGAAATACGCGCTACGGTTGGCTTTGCTCTGTGCTGCTGCTGCGTCTACAGGCTGCGACAACCTGATACAGGACATTGACGTTACGCTGGCCGACTTTCCGCCCAAGCTCGCCGTGAGCGCATCCATCGACACCGACAGCGGCACGTTTTGGCTTTACTTCACGGAAGCTCGCTCGCTAAGCTACTACAAAATGTGGCAAAACGAGCGCAAGAAGATTATACGCAAGGGCACGGCGTCGCTCTACGAGGACGATAACCCTACCCCCATTTACCGCATTGTTGACGGCGGCAACGGGCAGGGCTTCGACATGTCGTTACGCTCCGGCAGCGAAAGCGGCTTCTCCGTTGAGCATAGAGGTTTGACGCTTAAGGCAGGCAGCTCCTACAAGCTGACGATTGAGGTAGAAGGTTACCCAACGGCTACAGCCACCGTGGTGATGCCCTACCCTCCCGCCGTTGAGGATATGGCGTTGGACACAGAGCAAAAGGTGTGGCGGCGGCGACCATACATTGTAAATAGCGGGTATGGCTACTCGAGCGACGACAATGAGTTCTACCCGCTAAACCTCCGGCTTACGGATGGCTCGCGCAACAGGGACTACTACATGTTCCGCGCCAAAGCTACCACGACGTACCACCACCACTACCAGGGTTACGACGATGTTTACGATGTGGCAACGTGGATTCCAGTAGCAGTAGCCAACCGCGCGCTGATTCAGGATAACCCCGATTTGGAGGCTGAGGAGTTGCCCCTAAACGCCGAGCCGGACGTTTTTCTCTTTTACCGTATGCTGATTTCCGACATGTCCTTTGCCAACGCCACCGGCGCGATAAACCTGCTGCTACCGGAGATGTATGCCAAGCCCACTCCTCCCGACCTGTGCGATACAGCCTCGCAGCCATACGAGCAGACCCGCACGGAGATTTACATTTCGCACCTCTCTCCTGTCACCTACGAGCACCACCGCAGCTTGATGCTACAGCGCAACGAGGTAAGCTTTTTCACCGAGCCGGTATCCATCGTGTCGAACATCGAAAACGGATACGGCTGCTTTGCCGCCTTTAACACCGTGCGAACAACAGTGCAGGAATCCTGCTCCTGCCGGAAGGAGCCTATATATACAATTGAATAATTTTTCCAATGCTCAAATTCTCAACGCTCAATTGATAGACCTGACATCCACCATAGCAGCAATTTCTACGCCGCCAGGCACGGGCGGGCTTGCGGTCATCCGCCTGAGCGGGGCGGAGGCGTTGTCCATTGCCGACAGGATTTTTACCACCCCCTCCGGCAGGCGGCTGACCGGGCAGAAGGGCGGCACGGTGCACTTTGGCTGCGTTGCCCACTGCGGCGAGACGGTGGACGAGGCACTGGCCGCTGTCTTTCGCGCACCCGCCTCCTACACGGGCGAGGATACGGTGGAAATCTCGTGCCACGGCTCTGTCTACATCCAGCAAAAAGTGGTGCAGGCGCTGCTCGACGAGGGGGCGCAGCTGGCGCAGCCCGGCGAGTTCACCCTGCGCGCCTTCCTCAACGGGAAAATAGACCTTGCACAGGCCGAGGCTGTGGGCGACCTCATTGCCTCCGGCACGCGCGCCATGCACCGCGTGGCCATGCAGCAAATGCGCGGCGGATACTCCGACGAAATCAGGGATCTGCGCGAAAAGCTGCTGCACTTTGCCTCCCTGCTGGAGCTTGAACTCGACTTTGCCGACGAGGACGTAGAGTTGGCTAATCGCGCCGAGCTGACCGGCCTCCTGCAGGACATCCTGCGCGCCACCGCCAAGCTGACCGATTCGTTCACCGTGGGCAACGCCATCAAAAGAGGCGTGCCGGTAGTCATTGCCGGCAGCCCCAACGCGGGCAAAAGTACCCTGCTCAACGCGCTGCTCAACGAGGACAGGGCGCTGGTGTCGAGCGAGGCCGGCACTACGCGCGACTCCATCGAAGGCTGCGCAACGCTGGGCGGCGTGCTGTTCCGCTTTACCGACACCGCCGGCCTCCGCCCCGCCGCAAGCCACGTGGAGCAGCTGGGCATTGAGCGCAGCTACAGGATGCTGGAGCAGGCGCAAATTGTGCTGGCGGTGTTGGATGCCACCCTCACCGCCGCCGAGCTGCAAAGCAGCCTGACGGCGCTCTTGCAGCGAACAGGCGGACAAAAGCCAACCCTTGCGCTGCTCAACAAAGCCGACCTGCCGGACGGCGACGAGCTGGCGGAGAAGGTAAGCCTCCTGCAGCCGCTGTGCAAAACGCTTAGCATCTCGGCAAAAACCCGCGCAGGCTTGGAGACGTTGGAGGAGCTACTCGTGCAGCTGGCAGCCCTCCCCGACAACCTTGATACCGATGGCATTGTGAGCAACCTCCGCCACTACGAGGCGCTCGCCTCCGCGCAGCAGGCGCTGACCCGCGCGCTCGAAGGGCTGGACAAGGGGTTGGGCGAAGAGCTCGTGGCGTTTGAAATCCGCGAGGCCGCGCAGCGCCTCGGCAGCATCACCGGAGCAATTACCGATAC
>JAIRSZ010000033.1 GCA_031255195.1 Prevotellaceae bacterium
GGCAACAAGCGCTATCCAGATGAGCCACATGTACCAAAAGTCAACGATGAAGTGCCCCAGCAACGATTCGAAGTTGTCGCCACTGGCAAACTCCTGAAAGAAATCAGCGGTGGTGCGCCTCAGCGTAAACTTGAAGTATATCACGTCGGCGCAGTTGGCCGCCAGCAGGATGGTGTTCACCGTCACAAAGAGCGCCTTGAGGCAGCTCTGGTAAACGTCGCTGTAGCGAAACTTGAAGGGAATGATGAACAGTGCGATGTACGCGATGTTTCCCCACGCCAGCGCAGAGACGTCGAAGCGCAGCCCGCCCACAAAGACAGGCCGGATTTGGTGTGCCGACATGTCGGGGAAAAACTCGCGGTTGAAAAGGTAGAACAGCAGCCTGCACGCCATAAAGAGCAGGAGCATCAGCGCAAAGTTGCACAGCAGCCTCGCGTATATGCTTTTGCCGATGCAGGCGGCTATCGCCCGCATTGTGGATTGAGCATTTTTACTTTTCATGTCAAGCGGTTATCTGATTAAAAATGAAAGTAGCGGGCAAAATTACATGAAAATCCGGCAACTTCCAAGCGCACGAAGCGAAAAGAGCGTATTTTGGAATAGCGCAGCAAGGAATATTCTCCCTTTCGTGCAGCCTCTATACATTCCAAGAGTAGCAGCAAAAAATTTTGCCATTAATCTAAAAGATTTTGTGAAGGCTATGAACCACAAAATAACGCTACTTAGTTAATGAAAACCACAGCCTTTCACAAAACCAAAAATAATCATGCTTCAGAACAAAGCCTGTCGGCTTGGGCAAAAGCAGGGCAGCGGCGTTTAATCCTTGTAGTTTCTCGTTGCCACCTTTATGAACTCGTAGTTGAGCGACTCCTTGTGCAGCACAGGCTCTTTGTCGCTCCCAACGTACTCCCAGGCCGAAACGTACATGTAGTTGGTATCGTCGCGCTTGGCTTCGCCCTCCTCAGTTTGCATTTCTTCGCGCAGGTGTCCGCCGCACGATTCCTTACGGTTGAGGGCGTCGCGCGCCATCAGCTCGCCAATCTCCAGAAAGTCGGCCACGCGCAGCGCTTTCTCCAGCTCCTGGTTGAACTCGCCGTTGGTGTTGGGGACAAATACGTTGCGCCAAAACTCGTCGCGCACTTCCTTTATGGCTTTGATAGCTTTTTGCAGCCCGGCCTCGTTGCGAGCCATGCCCACCTCGTCCCACATAATCTTGCCCAGCATCTTGTGGAAGTAGTCCACCGGCTGTGTGCCCTTGACGTCGAGCAGCGCAGAAATTTTATCCTTCACCTTTTGCTCTGCCGCGTCAAAGGCAGGGTCGGCGGTATCCACCTTCTTCTCCTGAATTTTTCCGGCAAGGTAGTCGCCAATGGTGTAGGGCAGCACGAAGTAGCCGTCGGCCAGCCCCTGCATGAGCGCCGAAGCGCCGAGGCGGTTTCCGCCGTGGTCGCTAAAGTTGGCTTCGCCAATGGCGTACAGGCCGGGCACGGTGGTCATCAGGTTGTAGTCCACCCACAGGCCGCCCATAGTGTAGTGGATGGCCGGATAAATCATCATCGGCTCGTTGTAGGGGTTAACGTCGGTAATCTTTTCGTACATCTGGAACAGGTTGCCGTAGCGCTCCTCAATCACCTTTTGCCCGAGCCGGTTGATGGCGGTGGAGAAGTCGAGGAAAACGGCAAGCCCCGTTTCGTTTACGCCAAAGCCTGCGTCGCAGCGTTCTTTGGCGGCGCGCGAGGCCACATCGCGCGGCACGAGGTTGCCAAACGCCGGATAGCGGCGTTCGAGGTAGTAGTCGCGGTCTTCCTCAGCTATCTGCGAAGCCTGGATTTCCTTACGGCGCAGCTTCTCTACGTCCTCCTTCTTTTTGGGCACCCAGATGCGCCCGTCGTTGCGCAGCGATTCGCTCATGAGCGTAAGCTTGGACTGCTGCTCGCCGTGCACCGGAATACAGGTGGGGTGAATTTGCGCAAAGCAGGGGTTGCCGAAGAACGCGCCCCGCTTGTAGGCTTGCCACGCAGCCGAGCCGTTGCTGTTCATCGCGTTGGTCGAGAGGAAGAATACGTTGCCGTAGCCGCCGGATGCAATCACCACGGCGTGCGCCCCGTGGCGCTCAACCTCGCCCGTTATAAGGTTGCGGGCAATGATGCCCTTTGCCTCGCCGTTGATCAGCACAACGTCCAGCATTTCATGGCGGGGGAATGATTTTACCGTACCTTTGGCAATTTGCCGGTTTAGCGCGGCGTAGGCGCCCAGCAGCAGCTGCTGGCCGGTTTGCCCGCGGGCGTAGAACGTGCGGCTCACCTGAGCGCCGCCAAACGAGCGGTTGTCGAGCAGCCCGCCGTAGTCGCGGGCAAATGGCACGCCCTGCGCCACGCATTGGTCAATGATGAGGTTGCTCACCTCGGCCAGCCGGTAAACGTTTGCCTCGCGAGCGCGGTAGTCGCCGCCCTTGATGGTGTCGTAGAAGAGGCGATAGATAGAATCGTTGTCGTTTTGGTAGTTTTTGGCGGCGTTGATACCTCCCTGCGCGGCGATGGAGTGCGCCCGACGCGGGGAGTCGCTGATGCAAAAAATCTTGACGTTGTACCCCAGCTCGCCCAGCGCAGCGGCGGCCGAAGCGCCGCCAAGCCCGCTGCCTATCACAATTATGTCAAGCTTGCGCTTGTTGGCCGGGCTAACCACGCGGATGTTAGCCTTATGCTTCGTCCACTTCTCGGCAAGCAGACCTTCGGGGGCTTTTGAAATTAGCTTCTCAGACATATTTTTTTTTATTCAAAAATTCAAAAATTCAAAGATTTCATGTTCAAGGGATTCCAAGTTCACTCGCTTTTGTGGTTGCTTACTGAAGGCGTTTGTGAGCTTGCTTTGCTCGCCGGCTTACATCTCAAGTTCAGAGATTAATCACAAAAATTGCGGCTCAGGCAAATAGTTCTTTTACGCAAAAGAAGAGCGCAATGAACGAAAAACCGGCAGCCACAACCGTTGCAAATACGCGCGCAGCGATTTGCAGGCGCGGAATCCAGCGTTGGTTGTTGACGCCTATGGATTGCAGCGCGCTCCAGAACCCGTGGCACAGGTGAAACCAAAGCGCCCACACCCACACAACGTACACCACCGCCCACAGGGGATTCGACAGCGTTGTTTTAACCTCTAAGTATGGATTTTCTACGGCTACGCCTCCAACAAAGTGTTGCAGCTGCATTTTAGCCCAAAAGTGGCTCAGGTGGATGGCCAGAAAGCCAAGTACGATAAGCCCCAGCACAAACATGTTGCGCGAAGCCCAGCTTGAGGCTTTGGTGTTGCTGCCCACGGCGTACTTTACGGGACGCGCCTTGCGGTTGTTCCACGTAAGGTAGATCGCATAGATGATGTGGATAACAAAGCCCAGCGCAAGAATGGGTACCATTATCTGGATAAAGATGTTGGTATCCATGAAATGGCAGGCTGCGTTGTACGCTTCCTCCGAAATTACCGCTGCAAAGTTGATGCTCAAGTGCAGGAGGAGGAATACCATAAGAAAAAGTCCGCTAAGGCTCATGATGAGCTTCTTGCCGATGGAGGACGAAAAAATGTTTGCCATAATCGCGTAGTGGTTGAAAATAAATTGCAAATTAAACGTAGCTGTACGAGGAGGCAAAGGTACAACTTTTTGTAAAAGTAACCAAGTGTGGTTGCTATTTTGTGCGTAAATAATCACAAAATTCTGGTACGGATGCGTCAGCGGCGCAGCGTTTAGCAGCTGGCGCTTGCGCTGCCGTACCTTCGCCACTTCTCCACCACCGTAGCCATGTCGTGCGGCAGGGGCGCTTCAAAGCGCATGGGCTTGCCCGTTGTGGGGTGCGTAAAGCCCAGCACCTTTGCGTGCAGGGCGTGGCGGGGCAGAGCGGCAAAGCAGTTTTGCACAAACTGCCGGTACTTCGTAAACGTTGTCCCTCTCAGGATTTCGCTCCCGCCGTACCGCTCGTCGTTGAACAGCGGGTGGCCAATGTGCTCCATGTGCGTGCGGATTTGGTGCGTGCGGCCGGTCTCCAGCCTGCACTCCAGCAGCGAGACGTAGCCAAGGTTTTCCACCACGCGGTAGTGCGTTACGGCGTGCTTTCCCTGCTCGCCGTCTGAAAAAACCTGCATTTTGATTCTGTCACGTATGCTGCGTCCTATGTTGCCGGTGATTGTTCCCTCCGGCGGGTTGGGCGCGCCCCACGCCAAAGCTACGTACAGGCGTTCAATGGTGTGGTTGAAGAATTGCAGCGCAAGGCGGTTGTGGGCAACGTCGCTTTTTGCCGCCACCAGAATCCCCGATGTATTTTTGTCGATGCGGTGCACAAGCCCCGCCCTGACGCCGCCGGACTTGAACATGGGGAGGTCTTGCAGGTAGTAGGCGAGCGCGTTTACCAGCGTTCCGCTAAAGTTGCCGTGGCCGGGGTGCACCACCATGCCAGCCGCCTTGTTGAGCACTATCACGTCGTCGTCCTCGTACAGAATATCCAGCGGGATATTTTCGGGGATAATCTCCACGATGCGTGGAGGATAGGGTAGCACCACCGAGATTACATCGAGCGGCTTCACCTTGTAGCTGGGCTTCACGGGCTTGCCGTTGGCAAGAATGTTTCCGGCGTCGGCGGCGCTCTGCACGCGGCTGCGCGACACGTGCTCCATCCTGTTGGTCAGGAATTTGTCTATCCTGACAACGCTTTGCCCCTTGTCGGCCGTAAAGCAGAAGTGCTCGTACATGCCCGATTCCTCCTGATCTTCGGCGGCAGCGGCGCTATCTTCTTCTATGTCTAAATCTTCGGTGTACATTTGGGTTACGCGGGGCTGAGCAGGAGATGAGGGGAAGCGCACGCCGCACGTCTCGGCATGGCAGCTTTTGTCGTCGTCCCGTTCATAGTTGATTTAATTCTCAATTTTTAACAATCTTCGCATACCCCACGTTTTTTGCGCCCCGGCTGAGGCGAATGAAGTACACGCCCTGAGGCAGGCGCGAAACGTTCACCACGTTGGAGGCGAGCGGCTCGCAGTATACGCGCTGCCCTGCGAGGCTAATAATGTCCAGCGTTAGCGGTGCGCCGCGCAGGTCGTCGGGCAGGTTTAGCGTCAGCTCGTCGTGCACAGGGTTGGGGTAAACGCTGAGGTTGAGGCTGTACTCCTGCCTGCGGACGGGCGTGCTGAGGTAGTCGCTTCGCCTGGCAAACGACGGGCGCACCATGAGCGCCCCCTGCCCGTCGAAGGCAGAGCGCTGCCACGTGTAGCTGTTGGTGCTGACAAGCATTGTGTTTGCGGGGCGGTTGTTGCGGTCAAACCCCACGTTGAGCATGGCCGAAGCCTGCTGCACCCACCCCACGTAAAATGCGCCTTCAACCACCACGGGGCGCGTCAGCTTGTAGTAGGTAAATGCGTTGAGGCTGTCGAACTGCGGGGTGAGGTTAGGCTCGAGGTAGAGCATATTGTCGTCGTTGGGCTGGCCGCCCTTGTCGCTCCACACCGCCAGCTTAAACGGCTGCAAGTTCCCGCTGTCCTGCGTGCTGTTGAAGCAGATGTAAACTCCGCTGAGCGTATCGCGCAGGTACGAGAAGTATTTTACGGCCACCTTTGCGTTGGCCGCGTTTGCGCCGAAAATGCCGAAGCCATTTTCGGCTGTTCCGTCGTCGTAGGCGTAGTAGGTGTGGAATGTTTGGCGAAAAACGCCCGTGTCGTTTGCTTGCAGCTCGGCGGCAAGGCTCGGGTTGATGGCGTAGTCAAAGATGATGGTTTTTACGTCGAATGTCACCGAATCGGCATTTGCCGGCGGAGTATTCAAAAAATAGCTTAGCGGCAGGTTAAAGGTGTAGGGGCGGGTGGTGTCGGCCTGAATGTTGTTGCCGCCGCCGGAGGTCTGAATAGGGGCGGCTTTTTCGGAGCACGACACTTCAAAGTTGGTACGAAAGCCCGATGTGCTTGCGCCTAAGTTGCTCAAGCTGTAGGTAACGGTCACTATTGTTCCGTTGGCCAGCTGCGTCTGCTGCGCCGTAGGGCTACCCTTGAGGTGACGCCATGGCATGGTGTGGTACTCCTTGAGCAGCCTTCGCACAGGCCGTGATATGGCCACGTCAGCGAGCATGGTGTCGGCAGCGGTGCGGTTTTTGTCGAGGTACACCAGGTCTAAGTTCCAAATATCGCAGTTGCCCAGCTTGCCCAAAACCTCGGCGCCGCTCCGCGTGGCGTAGTTGATAAAGCGAAAGCGGAATCCCGGCTGCAAAAATATGGTATCGGTTATACCGATAATCACCTTAAAAAATTTTGTGGTAATATCCTCGGCAAGGACAATCTTTTCGTGGGAAGTTGGCAAGAAATATTTTTCCTTCAGCGCCTTCACCGAGTCAACGAGAAATGTATCAGGAGAGGCGTGCCACGCCGAGATCCATCCCCAGCCCGGGGCAAAGAGCTGTAGCGTTAGCGAATCAACGTTTTCAGGAATGTCGTCGCTCATGCCCTTGGGCTGGTATGCAAAGCTGAGGTACACGCCGATGTCGGAGGGGTGCAGGTTTATCGGCTTTGAGGTGAGCGTGTCTGCGGCTGTAGGCGAGCTGGTGATGTGCTTGTACACATGCCCGTTGCCGTCCAGAATGTCGAAGGTGGCTACCCCTGTGGTGAGTGGATTTACGCCGTAGTCGTCGTTCACGAATACCATATTGTCCGCCCACTTTTGGGGGTTGAGAATGCTGTGCTGCCGCGAAAAATCGTCGAAAAACGGCAGCTCAAGCGTATCGGGCAGGCCGAGCGCAAGCGGCTGGGCTGCATGTGAGGCAGGAGCAGCAGATTTTGGGCGCACAAAAAGGCCTTGCAGCGCCTCCTGCGCCTGCACCGCAGGAGCAACAGCAGCCACTGCAAGCAGCAGTCCTACAATATATCGAATTTTCATCATGCCTTTATTCTTCCAAGCGGGCTGCGTTGACAGTAAGGTAAATGCTGACGAGCGAGCCAAGCTCCAGCATGGTTTTGCCGCTCTCCGCCGCCGGATGCTGCGCGTACACCTTTGCGTTAAGGCTGTCGGCCAAAGTTTTGACCGATTCGTCATACGTTACCTGCCCAATGTTGAGCGAAGCCTCTGTGATGCTGCTCTTGGCGAGCGGCAGCGAAAAGCCTTTAAGCTTTGGCAGCACGGTGTTCTCCGAGTAGCGGCTTTTTCCTATCACTAAGTTTACCTTGCTGCCGAACTCCAGCTGCTCTCCGGCCTTCATTGGGTTACCTTGGTAGAGTTGGCCAATCACGTTGCCCGGAGCCATATCGTAAGAAAAAAATAGCCGTCCCACCTCCAGCCCTTGCAGCTCAATGGTTGCCTTGGCCTGCCGCAGCGACAGCCCTACTACGGACGGAACGGTTACTTTTTTGGCGTTCATAGCGTTCATGGTCAAAAAAACAGTTCGATTATTTTTTACCCGCACCGTCGGCTTGGGATTTTGCTCAATCACCGAGCCGCGTGGCTTTCCTGCAATGAATACCGAGTCAATAACCTCAATGCGCAGATGCTTTTCCCTGGCAAGATGCTGTGCGTCGGCGAGCGACAGGTCTGCGAAGCTGGGCAGCGGAAAGGTTTGCCCATGCCGCGTGTATGCTACAAGCCACAGGTTGACGGCCAGCAGCGCAAATACCACCACGCTTGCCGCCACGATGAGGTGGCGGGCGTAGAAGTTGTTCCACACACGCCACAAAAAACGCCGACACGCTTCTATCCTTTTTTTGTTGGTTTCTGTTGATTGCCACATAATGCTACTTGTTGAACCTGCAAAGTAAGCCTTACCTTGCCGGAAATCAAAGTAAAAACAGTTAATATTGCTTAACTGTACGGTAAAGAGAGTCCCGCTCTACGGGGGTAAAGCCCGACTGTCGCGCCATTTTGCACAGCTCGTCCACCGTCATTCGGGGGGCTTTGTCGCTTGCGCCGGCCATAGCGTAGATTTTGGTGCTGTCGTCAATGGTGCCGTCCATATCGTCTGCGCCAAACGAAAGCGCCAGCTGCGCCAGCGACTTGCCGCACATAGGCCAGTAAGCTTTAATATGGGTAATGTTGTCAAGAAAAATGCGGCATATCGCCATGTTGCGCAGCTCCTCGATGGCCGAAACTTCGCCTGCACCCGACAGCGAGTTGTTTTCCCTGCGAAATTTGAGCGGGATAAAGGTGTTGAAGCCGCCTGTTTCGTCCTGCAAGTTGCGCAGGTGCAGCAGGTGCTCCACGCGGTGCTCATACGTTTCCACGTGCCCGTAGAGCATGGTTGCGTTCGACGAAATCCCCTGGCTGTGGGCGCTGCGGTGCACGTCTATCCAGCCCTGTACGCCAACCTTGTCGGGGCAAATTTGAGCGCGGAGGGCGTCGTTCAGAATCTCAGCGCCGCCGCCGGGGATAGATTGCAGCCCGCATTTCTTTAGCCGCGCCAGCGTCTCGCCCACCCCCAGCCCCGACTGCTGCGCCATGTGCCAAAGCTCCTCCGCCGTGAACGCCTTGATGTGCACGTCGGGTAGCATTCGGTGCACGCCGTCAATCATGCTTTCGTAGAAGTCGAGGGTATGGCGTGGGTGCACGCCACCCACAATGTGTACCTCCGTAATGCCCGACCCTGCATGTTGCTTAGCGATGGCAAAAATCTCGTCCAAGCTCAAGTCCCAGCTTCCCTCCTGATTTTCGTCGCGCCGGTAGGCGCAAAACAGGCAGCGGTTGGCGCAAATGTTGGTTGGCTCAATGTGAATGTTGCGGTTGAAGTAAACGTACCTTCCGTTGAGCCTTTCCCGTACAGCGTTTGCCATCACCCCCAGCTCAGGAAGCGTTGCCGAGCGGTACAGCGCAAGGCACTCATCCGGCGTAATGCGCTCGCTGTTGATAACCTTCTTATATGTTGTGTTCAAAATTTCTTTCAGCGTAATTATTAACTCTCAGCTTTATCGATAATGGTTGTAAGCATTAGGTTTAATAGTTTAGTTTGCTACATTTTACTTTGGAGAGGAGAAAAGCATAATATTCGGGAGTAAATCTCGCCGCAAGTTTCTCTAAAATTCGATAACCGCGAGTTTACGAATGGCATAATCTTTGCTATGCCATTCGTAAACTCGCGGCTATCAATTTTGCGTCAGCCTTGCCGCCTACCTGCCGTACCGAGGCTCGTCGGAAACGGTAAGCTTTTTGCGTCCGCGGGCACGGCGTGCAGCCAGCACCCGCCGCCCGTTGGCGGTTGACATTCTTTCTCTAAAACCGTGCTTGTTTTTGCGCTTGCGCACGGAAGGTTGAAAAGTCCTTTTCATCTCTATAGTTTTTTTTGATTGTGGCCGGATGCCGCTTTTCTTGCTTCATCCGGCCAAGAATTAAACCTAAGCCTCTCTTTTTTAGCATCAACCCACAACCGGTGGGAAGGTGCGAAGATGCAGATTAAATGCCAAACCGTTAGCCGTCAACACTCCACTGCGCCCAACGGGTAGCGGGCTGCAAAGATAGCTCTTTTCGGCAGAGCTGCAAAATAAATTGAAAAAAAATCAGGGCAAACGCACGAAAATATGCCTGCTCAAAACGGCTTTCCCGCTTTTAGCGTCTTTGTGTTGCGAAAAACCTTTGCGCCCTTTGCGGTGAAAAAGTTTTTTCTAACCGCAAAGTACGCAAAGGGAAAAAAACGCAAAGTACGCAAAGGCAGGTTATACAAAGTACTTGCTCCTGCTGATTTCCTTGCGCTCTTTGCGAAAAAACCTTTGCGCCTTTGCGGTGAGAAAAATCTGCGCTACTTTATAAGAATCTTACGGGTTACCGTGCCCGAAGACGTTTTTACCGAAACAATATAAATTCCCTGTGTCAGAGAGGACAAAGAGTATTCGTTCTTCGCCTGCCTGCCGAAAGCCTTCACCTGCCTTCCCGACATGTCGTATACCCATACGCTACTAATGCTAATGCCGGCGGAAGGCGTAACTATCCGCAACAGCTTATCCGATTGCAGGATTTGAATACTGTTTTCGTCTTTCGGATAGTCAACATTAGTGGGGTTTTTACCGTCTCCATCACCGTCTCCATCACCGTCTCCGTCTCCATCACCGTTACCGTTTTGCTCTGCTGTCAGCTTGTGGTTAAATCCTACGCAGAAGTTGTAAAGCGGATAAGGTTGGTCGTAAATGACCTGCCCCTGCTCATTTTTCGGCTCGTAGGCGGGGCGCAGGGTGCGGTTGCCGCTGCGGGGGTAAATGTAGCTGCCGCTGCCATCTTTTGCATCAATGTTCACATAGCGGAAAACGGCCTCGTAGGGGTCGCTGTCGCGAAGGTTGCCCTGCCCATTGACGGTTTGTCCGGCGTAAATTACCTCCACATCATTCTCCGCTTCGAGCGCTTTGTTGCAGGTAATTTCTACTTCGTCCTTGTTGTCGCCCACAACCTGTACATCGGTAACGGTTGAGTAGCTGGAATTGCAGTAAATCGCGAAGCCGTAACCGTCAATTTTCGGCAACGTTTTCGTATCCAGCACGAGCGGCGGGGCAGGTACGTGAAACTTGATGCGTATTTTTTTCCTGTCGGCCGTATCGCGGTAAAAGGCAATGGGCTTCAACGGGGTGAATTTTCCACCCTGCGTTTTCACCTTATTGTAGACTTTTCCCAGCATTTCGCCGTACCAGCGGTATCCGTTGGCGTCGAGGTGTCCGTGGTTGTAGTTGGTCATCTGGTACACGGGGCCGGCGCAAATAATGTCCTCGTTTTCGTCGGCAGCCTCCACCTGCGCCATGCCGATTGCCACATCCCGCCCGCGCACGTACTGCCCGCCGGTTTGGTAGGTGATGAACAGCGGACGCTCCTGCTGCCCGTAAATGCGCACTGCATCGTCCTGCATGTTGTTTTTCAGCTTCAAAAGCAGGCTCTTGTAGCCATCTTTGGTGTTGTCCGGTTTCGAGCCGGAGGTTAGGCCGCTACCCTCCTGAGTGTAGTTCCATTCGCCCTGCAACCAGAAGATGGCGGGGCAGGAAATGGCGCTCTGCGTGCGCGCAGCAGCCTGCTTGCCGTAGGAAAGCGCCTGCGTGTAAACGTCGTACAGCCGGTGCACCCGCGATTCCTTCGAGAGGTCTTCTATCGACTTGCCGCTGTCGCCGGTGGAGGAGGCAATAATATCGTCCTCCAATCCCTTGAGGCGGATGTGGTTGGCCGCGCCCATGATGGCCGGCTCAAAAAGGTCGTTGCCCATGACAAACGAGGGATGCCCAACCAGAGGGTTTACCTCCGTGTAGTCGTAGTTGCCGTAGTTGAACCAGACCTGCTGCCCCAGCATGTAAACTCCGGGCGCGTTTTCGGCAGAAAGCGCCGTACCGGCCTCGTGCCCGGTGGAGAGGCTCTGCCCGTACATGATGAGGTGGGTATACGCCTTATTTTCGGGCGCTGCCGTAGCCGTATTGTTCCAAATGCTGCGCATCGGGAAAATTTGGGCGGTCACCGTTGAAGTTCCTCCGGTGGAGAAAATCTCCAGGCTGTCGCAGCCAGCGGCGGGGTAAATCAGCGTAGAGCCGATGAGCGTATTGTCTGCGCCGAAAACCTCCACGCAGTTTCTATCTACAAAGACGCGCATTTTCAGCTTTCCGTCCACAACGGCTACCTTGGGGGCTACGCCGAGATACCTGTCGCGGTAGCCGCCGATACCGGCGCGGGTACGGTCGCTGTAGAAGCGGTTATTAGCCTTATTGTACCCAATTTGGGTGTAGTAGCCGTTGCCGGAGCGCACGCGGAAACCAACCTCGGTTACCTTGTCGCCCAATTCAAACTCCGCTACAATCTCGTAGGATTGCCCCGTAAAGTTCACCACGGGTTGCACTCCGCTCACGGATTGGCTGACAACAGCGGTCGCATTGGCCGAATCGCGCAGCGTCTCGTACTCGGCAATCGGCGTTTGCCGCAGGAGATATTTTCCGTTGGAGTTAAAGAGCGACAGCTCGGTTTGAAGGGTCATCTGCCCGTTGAAAGTTTTATTGCCGTTGTCTTTTCCTATGCCGGTGGCGCGGAAGTTTTGCCAGCTGACTGCAATCACCCTTTGCGGATCGTCGAAGTTGCCGAGGCTGTACGTTTGCGTAGCGTAGGCGTCGTTGCCGTAATTCATGTTGCCGTCGCTCTTTTCGTAGTGGCTGTCGGGGACGAAAGTCCACTTACCGTCTACCTGCTTGAAATCGCCGACTTTGTAGCCCACTCCGCCGCGGCTCAAAACCCATTTGCGCTCGTTCGGTTGGCCGTTCACAACCGGAAGCGGGAACAAGTCGGGACACTCGGTGTGAAGATCGCGATATATTGATTCTATCGTCCAATCAATCAGGTTGTCGGAAGAATAGATGCGCAAAGGGCCTCCGGCGATAACCAAAAACCACTTGTTGCTGTAGCGGAATACTTTGGGGTCGCGGAAAGCGCGGTCGTCAATCGGGTCTTCCGTCCAATCTATCGACACGCCTTCGTGCTTCGTAAAATGGCGGCCATCTTTGCTGTAGGCAATGGTTACGCGCTCGCCGTTGCCGTCGGCGGTAATAATCAGCACCATTCCTCCGGTAGCCGAAGGTGTTCCGTCGTCGTTTTTAAACAAGCCCGACGTGTTGTTTTCATCCACCACAGCCGAGCCGGAAAACATCGTTCCGTATTCGTCGGGGTAGAGCGCCACAGGCAGCTCCGTCCAATGAATCAAGTCTGTGCTGACGGAGTGCCCCCAATGCATGGGACCCCAATCAATGGCGGGATAGTACTGGTGGAAGAAGTGGTATTCGCCGTTGTAGTACACCAGACCGTTGGGGTCGTTGCACCACCACTGCTTGACCGACCAATGGTACTGAGAACGGTCGAACTCGTTGTAGTACAAGTCGGCAGCCTTACGGCGAATAACGATTACGCGGTAAATGACCTTGGCGTTCCCGTTGACACATTCCACCGTAACAGTATTGTTGCCGACTACCAGCGGCACAATGCCGTCGCCGTAAACCGTGCTGCCAACCTTCACCGTCACGTCAGTTGCCGAATTTTTTTTCTCAAAGTTCAGCTTAACCTGCTGCGTTTCGTTGGTAACGGAGGTGATGGATACGTACTGCGTTGAGTCGAAGACGACATTGTGCTCCACGCTGCCGCCGCCCGCTGCCTGTATCGAAAGGTTTTTCAGCTGCGGGTCGGCTGTCGGAAGGATTTCGGTAACGTATACATTTTGGTAGGTGCAATTCGCCTGCCACGAAAGCAACCCGAGGCGACGCCCTATGAAAGCATCGTTTTGCCCATTTACGCTGCCCATTGTGTAGTCGGCTGTATTGGCCACCACCTGCCCGTTGAGCGAGTAAACAATGTGCTTGTCGAGAACGGTTACGCTCAGGTGAAATTTATTGTCGGCGGGAACGTCTACGGTTTTTTGCCCCACCAAATCAAAGGCTTCCTGCCCGCGCAGGCCGGTTTTCTGGAATTTGAACAGCCGGGCTGCGCCGTTGTGAATGTGGATATTGGCAACGTACATATTTTTACTGTCCAAATCATTTGTTGAGCCAAAGACGAGCGAAGCGGCCGACGTGTTTCGGTTGTTGAATACAACGTCCGCCTCGTAGACAAAGTTCCGTCCGGCGGTGGTGGAGGAAAGAGCAAAGCCGTCGCCGTTCAGGTTGCTGCTTGTCAAGCCGCCGTTCGACTCTGTCCATGTACCGCCGCTGTATGTGAATTCTTCCAGGTTGGTATGAAACAACAAGTACGTGTTATTCATCACCTTCAAAACATCCTCCTTCGACAGCAAGCCTTTGAAGAGGTAGAGCTCGTCGATTTTGCCGTGCCAATAGTCTTTTCCGGTTTTGTGGCCGCCAATGCGGAATCCGCCGGTGCAAGGCTCAAAGGTATTGGCCGGTACGGTGGCGTCCCGAACTCCGTCCACGTAGTAGGTTACGGTTTTGCTGACGGGGTCGCACAGCACGGCTACGTGCTTCCATTTTCTCCGCTCAAACAGCCCAGGCGTGGCAGGATTTTGCTTGTTTCCGAGGAAGTTGTTGAACAGGTAGCGAGGCTCTCCACCGCCTGTCGGGTTTTCCACGCGGGTATAAAGGACAATACGCCCCGTACCGGCATTATCTTTTTGCGCCAGCAGGATTTCGTCGCGGAAATAGTAGCCGTTTGCCGCCGCTCCTGAATTGGGCACAACGGTTGATTCGTCGTAAATCCAAGCGCACACCGTGTACTGCGTATTGCCGGTGTTGACAATGCCGGTTGTGTTCAAGTCGAGGTATTGGTTGCTGCCATTGAGCGAAAGGGCTTTTCCGTACCTTCCGTCGCCAAACAAATGGCCGTTGGGCGAAGTCAGCGGGTAATGGTTAGCGGCGCTGTCTCTCAATGTTTCGTCAAAGGGGTAGTAGAAAGCCAACTCCACCTTAGTGTCCGGCACATCTTCGGTAACGGTCAGGCCAACGCTTCGTGCCCACTCGTTCCACAAAGCCTTCATTTCGCGCACCCTGGCGGGATATTCTACCGCCACGTTGTTGGTTTCCGACAAGTCCTCGGCAAGGTTGAAAAGCTGCCAGCCGCCATTTGTCAACGAAGTCAGCTTCCAATCGCCCACGCGCACGGCGCGCCCATTTTCGTGCTCCCAAAACAGAGTACGCTGGCCGTTCCACACGCCTTCGCCGGTGATAAGCGGCAGCAAGCTGCGCCCCTCGGCGGGCAGCGGCTGAATGTTGTTGCCGTTGTAGGTAGATGGGTGCGTGGCTTCTGCCAGCTCCAGAAAGGTAGGCATAACGTCAATAATGTGTCCGGGCTGGTGGTTGATGCTGCCCTTTTTGCTGTTGTCAATGCCGTTGCCCCAATGCACAATCAAAGGCGTTGCAATGCCGCCAAGGAACGATTGTCTTTTCCAATAGCGGAAGGGCGTATTGACCGCGCCTGCCCAGCCGTCGGCGATGTAGTTGTAGGTCAGCTCCGAGCCTGGGACAGTGGCGTTGTGCGTGACCGGCTGCCCGTTGCGAGTGCTGTTGTGGCGGTCAAATTCGCCGATGGTATAATTCTCGGACGATGCGCCGTTGTCCGACATAAACAGAATAATCGTGTTGTCGTACTCGCCTGTTTCTTTCAGCTTGGCAATAATTCGCCCCACGCCCTGGTCGATGCAGTCAACCATAGCCGCATGGACTTCCATGTTGTCGGCCAGCCACGCTTTGTTGCTTTCGTTTTCCCACAGCCGCCCCGACTCGTTCTTTGCCGACGGCGTTTTCGCGGGGTCTATCAACCCCAGCTCCACCATTCGGTTGTAGCGTTGCGCGCGCAGCGTATCCCAGCCGTCGTTGTACTTGCCGTCGTACTTGGCAATATCCCCCGGTTTGGCGTGCAGCGGCCAGTGCGGGGCGTTGTAGGCCACGTACATGAAAAACGGCGCATTGCGCTTCGAGCAGCTGTCAATCAGGTCGAGCGTTTTGTCGGTGATGTAGTCGGTGCTGTAAAAATCAGCCGGCACGGTTTCAATCGCTTCGGTGTTGTGCACCAGCGAGAAGGGGTCGAAGTGATTCACCACGCCCCAGATAGTACCGTAGTGCTCGTCGAATCCGCGGTTGCACGGGTAGGTTGCTACCGGAGCAAAGGGGTGGTTGTTGAACGTGTTTTGGTGCGAAAGCCACGCCATCTGGTCGGCCTGGCTGCCGATGCTCTGAGTTTGCGACAGATGCCACTTGCCGGTCATTGCCGTGCTGTAGCCTGCACCCTTTAGCGCTTCGGCCAGGGTAACGCAGCTGGTAGAGAGGCTTTGCCCCATGCCGGTGATTCCCACCTGCTGGGCGTACATGCCGGTGAGCAGCGAGGCGCGCGAAGGACAGCTGCGGGCAGAGTTGCAGAACTGCGTAAAGCGAATACCATTGCTTGCCAGCGTGTCGAGGTTAGGCGTGCTTATCTCGCCTCCGTAGCAGCCCAGGTCGGAGTAGCCCAGGTCGTCGGCTAATATCATCACGATGTTTGGCCTGTCGGCTGCCTGCGCCGCGGCAAACGTTAAGGATGACAAAGCTGTCAACGTTAGATAATTTTTATTCATGATAAAACGGTTTTAAATTAGTGAGTATAGCTGAGAACTGTGATTTTTTGATTTTGGTAATTTAGTGTGATTGCTGACGCACTACTTTTCGCCTTCTTCCCGTTTTCCACGCGCGCCGCCGTCATTTCCGACGCTCATTGTCGTCGCAGGTAGAGGCTGAGGTTCCTCCGCTTCGCGTCGGAATGACGCCGTTGCTTCCTCATAAGATGTTGTGTGCTATGCGGTTGCTGTTGGTGGGGCGCGCCCCGCCACCAGCAACCGAATAGCTCACAACACCACCCTTTCTCCCTCCCACCCGCGCGCCGCCGTCATTCCGACGCTTCGCGCGCGAGGTACGAGCAAGCGGAGCGGAGGAATCTCAACCCGTAGCTGCCGACGACTATGTCTGTCTGAACTATGATTTTTTTGATTTATATGATTTTTGTAACCCATCAAATAAAATCCTGCCTTTGCGTACTTTGCAGCTCAAAAATTTTTCTAACCGCAATCCGGTACAAAGGTAGGAGACATAGAGGACTAAAACGAGTACTATTCTGTCAAAAACATGTACTATTTTGCCAAAAAATCTCCCCTCAAACGAGACGTTTTCCGCGCTATACCTTGTCAACTAATTTTCAATCAGCACTTTCTTCACTACGATGCCCGCGTTTGTTTCAATTTTTACTAAGTAGAGGCCATTTGGCAAGGCCGAAACATCTACCTCCGTTTCTACCTTCTCAACGGTTACCACATTTATGCCATGCAGATTAAAAATTTGCAGGCTTTTGACCGGAGAATTCGATTGAACGCACAGCGTTTGCCGCACCGGATTGGGATAAATGGTTACGCTGCTGCCGGATATGGCTTCGCTTCGGACGAACGTTTCTGTGGAATCGGCAGGCGTGTGAATGTCAACAGAATCAGTAGGGTCAACAGGAATTGTGGGGTCAACAGGAATTGTGGGGACAGTCAAGCTAAAAGCGTCCGGCGCTTTGCTCAACCCCTCGTGCCGCACCTTCCACGATACGTTTGGGAAGCCGGGGGCGTGGACGTCGGGCGCATCGTCCCAACCGGCAGCCATCAGCGCAACGGCGTAAAGCAATCCGCCGTTGGCGGGGAAGTAGGGGTAAGGGCCGCCGGAGCTCAACCCCACGCGGTTCATGGCATTTTTAGTGGAGGGGTGCAAAAGCGCGTCTATCGCTATGGATTGCCGCCCGTTCCTTGCCGCAGCCATAGCCATCATGGGGAAGTCCCAGCCCCAGCACCTGTCCCACTGCCAAACGTCCCACACCTTAGCCACCGTCCGCTTGACCGTTTCCCTGTCGGCTCTGTCGCAGGGCAACATACCGCCGGGGCCAACCAGCGCAGGATGCTCGTAGCTCATACTCGTATACGTGCTGCTCATGCCCTCCTGCTGGAGGTAAAGACCATCCTGAGCGGGCAGCTCGGAGAGCTTTTCCATTACCTCGTCCCAATGCTCCTCACGCTCCAGCCCCAGACGCTCCCGCCATATTTGCGCCCAGCGCAGGCCGGTGTGCCAATAGGACAGCTCGAACATCGGATTTTTTGTTTTTGAGTAGTCGGTGTTTTCGGGAACGGAGGCCATTGGAGGGCCAAGCACGTAGCGGTTGGTCGCGGCGTCGTAGTAGGCAAAGTCGGCCATAAAATCGGCCGTTTCCTGCACTACCTCCTTCCACTTTTCCAGCACCTCAGGCGACGGGTTGGTGCGGTATTCCAGCTCGGCGTAGAAAATAGGGTGCGGCTGCTGCCAGATGATTAAAGGACCTGTAAACGAAGGTGCATCTTCGTTGTCGGGGCCGCTCATTTTGATAAAACGAGCGCCCTTGAAGCCCTGCGACTGCGCCAGCTCCTTTGCCTTCGGCAGAGCGTCGCGGTAGTAGTGCAAGCTGCGGTCGAACAGCGGAAAGCGTCCCCAGAGGGCGTAATGCGCGGCGTGCCACCAATGCATTTCGAGGTGAAACTTTCCGTTCCACTCGCCGGTGTTGCTGAACAGCCCGCTTTCCTGCGGCGGCAGAGAGCCGGACGAGTTGACGGCCAGCAGGTACTGCGAAAGAACAATGCGGCGCTCAAGCTCCTCCCAGCGCGGGTCGCTGCTTTCGGACAAGTCTACAGCGCCACCCGAACGCCAGAACGCCTCCCAGCCCTCTTCGGAAGCCGTGAAAGCGGCGTCGACGGTTGGCATATCATTTTCAGATTCGGGCGAATAGAGCACGGTAAAGGCAAAAGAATCCGACTGCTTGGCGGGTTTCAGCACAAAGGTATGCGCCGCAGGCTCCGACAGGGTTGCATCCGACTCGTAGCCAAGAACGGCATGATACCGTATGTCGTCCATTTGACGGGCGACTTCCAGGCGGTTGCTCTTAGCGACGAGCGTGGAGGTATGCTTTTCGGGCTTCGTCCAGTCCGCGCCCGAATTGCCGTGGTGTCCGTAGGGGAAAGCCCACTCGATTTTGAGGCGCTCTGCGGTAATCAGCTGCGAGCGGACGCGGACGGCCAGCGCGCCGCTTTCTGGCTCAACGCACGTTTCTACGCTGACCGGCACGCCCTCAATCGTATAACGGCTGGTAATGATTCCCGTCCACAAATCGAGCGTTTGGTCAATGTCCTTCACGTCGGAGGCGGCAATGAGCGTTCCGTTGCTTTTTGTCAAAAGGAAGCGCAGCCTGCCCAGGCTAAAGCGGTGCGGGTTTTGGCGTATCCAATTATACAGGTCTCCCTGCCCCGACGACGTGGTGCGCAACCCGAGCTGGCGGCCGTTGTAGCTGTACTGCTGCAACCGCAAGGCAGCGTGCGGACTTGCAAAGCCCGCGTAGAGCGCAGGCGGGCAGGGAACAGAGTGCCAGCTCCAATGCGACATCGTATTGCCGTAGAACGTTTGCAGCCCCGTAACGTCAACGCTGAAACCGATTTCGCCGTTGCCCATCTGCGGAAGCTCGTTATCCGAAAGCTTGTCGAGGCGTACTGTATGCCGCTTCACCAACGCCTTGCGGTCTATAGGCTCATTGGAAGGAGCGCCGCCCTGCTTGTCAAGGCGCAGCGGAGCGCCAAAGTAGTAGCCGTCCTTTTCGATGGCAAGGGTGTAGACAACGCCTGCGGGCAAGTCGGCCTTCAGCGTATACTCCTCGCCGTGCCTGCTGACGGAAAAACCGGTTACTGTAGAGTCGGCGGTTACATTTTTCAGGGTAAATTTAGCGTCGGCCAAATCAACCAGCCTGCTCAACCGGAACTTGAGGTTTGAATCGTCGAACGAAAGCGGGCTAACGCTAACGGCAGTCCTAACGCCGCCATCGGTAAACGTCAGCGGATTGGGGCAGTAGTAGACAGGATCGCTGACCGACAGGGTGTAGTACTTGCCGCTCTCAAAGGGAGCGGAGAAATTCCACGTTGAGCCGTTGGCGTTGAAGTCGGCAGGCGTTACGGCAACGCCGGTTTCTGCGTTTGTCAAAACGGCGGAGGCCGCAGCTGCCGGAGTAGCCGTTACAGCCAGCGTGCCGGATGCGGGCGAGTAGCTGCTCAGCTCCAGGTTGAGCGGGATGCGCTCAGCGCCAATGCGGACTTCGTCGATGTAAATGTGAGCGTCGGCAAGAATGTTTCCGTCCGGGCGCGTGTACAAGCCCCAAGCTCCAACCTTGCTCCAATCGAAGTTGACGCCCTTGCCGGAAGCGCCGTCCTGCCAATTGGCCTGGTCGTTCAGGTCTACGGTAATCTCAAAGGCGGAGTTGTTGCCTACAGTCAGCGTCGCTCCGCTGAGCCTCAACTTTTTGTCGTTGGCCATGTTCATATAAATGCCTATTCCCTCGTTGACGGGCTTAGTATAGAAATGGATTCCCAGCGTGCGGGCGTCGGTGGGGCTAACCGCAGTGGCGCGCCCTTTCAGAACGAATACCCTGTGGGCCTCGTTGGAGAGGTCAATCGGCGTGGCCAGCTTGTCGATAAACATCCGCGTATTTGCGCCCAAACCGGCGGGGCCTGTCCACAAATCCAACATTCCGTCCTCATTCGGCAGCAGATACTTGGCGCAGTACATCAGGTGAGTTCCGTCGTGAACGTCGGAAAAGTCATTCACATACGAATTGGCTGCCAGCAGCGCGTTCGCTGCCTTGTCGTGGTCTATCGGTGGACGCTCTCCGACTTCCAGCCTGCGTATCCTGAGCTTGCCGGAGGTAATTTTTCCGCCGCTGTTTTGAATGTACGCGATTTTGATGTACTTGACGGTTGCCGGATTGCACTTAAAAGAGGGTTGATCGTCGATGCTGCCGCTGGAGCTGTAGTGCAAAGGGTTGCATGTTCCGGTTGTCCACTGCCCCTGAACGGCAGTCAATGACGGATTGGTAGCCTTGCTGTGGGTGTTGTCGTAGCTGCCTGCATCCGCGAAGTAAACCGCGAGAGCAAGCTCGGGATTCGTCCCGGCGTTTCTTGTAAATTCCACGTCTTCAAACTTCCACTCAAGGCTCACTTTTGAGCTTTTGGCGAGGTCAACAGGCGTGTTCAGGGTCAGCGTCAAAGTGCCGTAATCCGAAGTGTTGGCCAAGTCCACCACCAAGCTCCCATCGGCCTGCGATATGGAGCCGGGCATGGTGTTGTTCGTCGACCACGCGCCGTTGCCGTCATCAACAGATGTGCCGTTAAACTCGTTCAGGTAGTACGTCTTTGTAAGA
>JAIRSZ010000062.1 GCA_031255195.1 Prevotellaceae bacterium
GGTGTCTTCGGGTTGAATGTAGGACGAAACGGCAATGTTATAGTCGTTGGCGGCAATGTCGGCGTTTGGGACAAGTTTTGCGAAAAAGTCAATATTTGCTCTGCCAATGTATGCCGAAAGGATTTTGCCGAGATTATCGGGCGAGAGTTTTTCCTTGTTTCCGCTGTGAATGCTCTCTGCCGAGGCATCTATAAAAAGCGTGGCGTTGTCGGTTTTCGATTTTTTGAGAACAATAATGCAGGTGGCAATGCTTGTACCAAAAAACAGATTGGCGGGCAGTTGAATTACGCAGTCAATATAGTTATTGTCAATCAAATACTTGCGGATTTTCTGCTCTGCACCGCCACGATACAGCACGCCTGGAAATTCGACGATTGCTGCCGTTCCGTTGGTAGCGAGCCAGCTCAACATGTGCATCGTAAAAGCAAGATCGGCTTTCGATTTTGGAGCAAGCACACCGGCAGGCGAGAAGCGCGGGTCGTTAATCAACAGAGGATTGGCATCGCCGTCCCATTGCACAGAATACGGCGGATTGCTGACGATTGCTTCAAACGGCTCGTCATCCCAATGTTGCGGGGCTTTGAGCGTGTCGCCGAGTGCGATATTGAATTTGTCGAAATTGATATTGTGCAGAAACATATTCATTCGGCACAGGTTGTAGGTCGTAAGAATGAGTTCCTGCCCGAAAAAGCCCTGCCTTACTTTGTCTTTGCCGAGAATTTTGGCGAAATTCAATAACAGTGAGCCGCTGCCGCAAGCAGGGTCATACACTTTATTGACTTCGGTTTTACCCACCAAAGTAATTTTTGTCAACAGTTCGGATACTTCCTGCGGGGTGTAAAATTCGCCACCTTTTTTGCCCGAATTAGCGGCGTACATCGAAATCAGGTATTCGTAGGCATCGCCGAAAGTATCAATTACCTGATTGGCGAACTCGCCCATTTGCAACGCACCGATTACTTCCAATAGTTTGCAAAGTTGCTCGTTGCGTTTGGCGACAGTGTCGCCAAGGTTTTTGCTGTTTACATCTACATCGTCAAACAGCCCTTTCAGGTCGTTTTCGCTGTCGTAACCAACTGCACTACCTTCAATGTTATTGAACACCTTTTCGAGCGTTTCGTTCAAATTTGGGTCGGTTTTTGCTTGTAGCCGCACATTTTCAAACAGCTCCGAAGGCAGAATATAGAATCCTTTTTCTTCGGTTGTTGCCTGTCGGGCGTTTTCGGCTGTGGCGTCAGGCAGTTTAGCATAACTGAAGCTGGTGTCGCCTGTATTGTGGACTTTCTTATTCAGATAGTCGGTAATGTTTTCGCTGATAAAGCGGTAAAACAGTCCGCCAAGCATATAATTCATAAACTGCACAGGAGTTAAAACCCCGCCGTGTACCAACTGGTTGGCTGCATTCCATATTGTGCGGTGAAGTTCCGCCCGCTGTTGTTCTCTACTCATCCTATAATTATTGATATTTTTGTTTGCAATTTCTAAAAATCTTGCCTGTTAGTCGTTGTACATTAAAAACTTATATTTTACGGCTTGTTGCTTGAACATAACTATTTGAACTTAAGCACAAGTTAAAAATTAGCTCGCATTAAAATGAGAAAACCTATATATTCAAACTATCTCCCCGGGAGGCCATGCATCTATTGACAGCATAGAAAGGGTGGCCTTATACAGATTAATCCCAATGTAAAGCTAACTATAATCAGCACTTATTTGTCTAAGCTTATATTCCATTTCGTAAAATCAACTTCGCTTTCTACTTTTTGCTCAATGCTGTCGGGCAAAGCCGGAAAAAAGTCAATGTCAGTAATAATTTGTATATTTTCTACGCTCATTGCATAAGTTGCCAGCGGGTTTCGTCCGCTTTTGTTGGCAAACATAAAAGCAATGGCATGCCAACTACTACTATCGCTTTGCAAAAGTACTTTGAAAAAAGCATCGGGAACAGCAACTTTACTTGTGCCGATGGTCTGTGGCTGCTTCGACATAATTGGTCCGCAAACAACGTAAATTTCCCCATTTTTCCGCGCTAACTCTCTGACTTGTACTTCTAAGCTGCTCCAAATCCCGCTGTTCAGATTTTTATTTTGCGGGCAAATATTTGAAAGGTAAAAGGATTCTTTCATTGCTTGCTCACTCCACTTCATATCGCCCGCCGGCGCCATGTGCCCTCTGTCCCAACCGGAATTTGTGTAATCGTATGTGGTTGCAGAATTTTCATACGGCACTTCGGGGTCGGGCAAAAAAGCGCCAGAACGACGAATTATTCCTTCAACTTCTTCTTTTGTAAGCTGATATGCCACCCAATTAGGCGTTTTCCAATCGGAATTATAGCTTACCGTATAGCCGATATGGGTTATAATCTGCTCGTTTCTTCCTTCAATTTTTGCAGGAATTTCAATGTTGTCCGTCAGATTGAACTTACTGTCACCCTTTTGCGTTGCAGCCAAACAAACAGTAAGGACAAATCCTGCTACTATCAAAATTAAATTTACCCTTATGGATTTTGAAGCTTTACTCATAATTCATTATGTTTCTTCACATTGAAATATCAACAGCACATATTTCAGAAAGTTTTTCGTTTGTTAAATAAGACTCTTTCGACAAGCGATTTGCCTGCCGTTCAACAGCAAGCTTCTTTTGGGGATGAGGGCTTTTTTTACCGCGTCGAGGGCAAAAGGCTACTTTCCTCCGCCCGCCCAGCGCAGCCCTCCCGAAATTTCCCTAATCTTTCCGTTGTCGAGCAGCCAGCGGGCAACCTTGAACATCTTTTCAGCTTTTTGCGGAAGCGTATCCACCAGCATTTCCAGGCTCAGCGGCTGCTCGCTCAGCTGCTTTTTGATGTGCGCCAGCAGCTCGTCGAACTCGTACTTGCTCATGTCGAGCTCGTTGCGCTCAAGGCACACGTCGCACTGCCCGCAGCGGTAGCTGTCGGTTTCGCCAAAGTAGGCCAGCAGCTGCTGGCTGCGGCACTTGGCGCTGCTCGATGCGTAGGCCAGCATGTGCTCCGTGCGCCGGATGTAGCGGGCTTTCCGGTCGGCGTAGTTTTCCTTGGTTATCCGCAGGTTTTTATCATCAAGCCGGTTTTCGGTGTAGATGACTAAGGGCGTTTTTTTGCGCGGAATGTACGACAGGATTTTCATCTGCGAGAGCTTGCGCATGGCGCTGTACACGTCGTTGGGCGTGAGGTTGATGGCTCGCGCAATGTAGGCTTCGTCCATGGGGCAGTACTGCGAAAAAAGCCCGCTGTAGGCGCGCAGCAGCGCTTTTATCACCAGGTCGAGCGAGGGGTTGGCAACCTGCACCTTGTAGAGCTCGTCGCGGTCAACCACAAACATGATGCGCGAGGGGTTGTTGACCTCGTCGGTGAGCTCTATGTAGCCATCGCGCTGCAAGAACTGCATGGCGCTAAAGGCCGTGAGCGAGTGTATTTTGTACGTTGTGCAGAAGTCGCGCATATCGAAATCGTACACCGTGTCGCGCCCCGTTCCCGTGGGGATTTGCAGGTAGCTGCCCAGCGCGTGGTACACGCGCTTTATTTCCTCAATTGGCGGAAAGGCAACAGCGTAGCGCTTGTCCATCGACGCCTTGTCCATGTTGTTGTAGAGCAGCACGGCGTAGGCTTTTTTTTCGTCGCGTCCGGCGCGCCCTGCTTCCTGGTAGTAGGCCTCGAGCGAGTCGGGCAGCTCCATGTGCACCACCCAGCGCACGTCGGCCTTGTCTATTCCCATTCCGAATGCGTTGGTGGCCACCATGATGCGCGTTGCGCCGCTCTTCCATTCGTCCTGCTTGCGGCTGCGCTCCTCGTTACCCATGCCGCCGTGGTAGGAGTCGGCCGAGAAGCCGTTTTCGCGCAGAAAGGCGGCCACATCCGCCGTTGCCCCACGCGTGCGGACGTATACCACCGCTGTGCCGGGAACAGCCGACGCTATCTTGAGCAGCTCCTTGCGCTTGTCCTCCGTTTGGCGCACCACGTACACCAAGTTTTTCCGCTCGAAGCTTTTTTTGAGAAGATTTTTTTCGCGAAAGCGGAGACGCTCCATGATGTCCTGCGCCACTTCGGGCGTGGCCGTAGCCGTGAGCGCCAGCACCGGCACGCTGGGCAGGATGTCGCGCAGCTCGGCGATTTTGAGGTACGACGGGCGAAAGTCGTACCCCCACTGCGAGATGCAGTGCGACTCGTCGATGGCTATCAGGTTAACGTTCATGTGCTGCACGAGCGCCCTGAAAACCTCCGTCCCAAGCCGCTCTGGAGACAGGTACAGAAACTTGCAATCGCCGTATAGACAAGCGTTGAGCGCCAGCCTAATCTCGTGGCTGGTCATGCCCGAGTAGATGGCTAACGCTTTGACGCCCTTTTTTTGCAGGTTTTCGACCTGGTCTTTCATGAGCGCAATGAGCGGCGTAACCACTAAGCAAATGCCCTCCTTGGCCAACGCCGGCACCTGAAAGCACACCGATTTTCCCCCACCCGTGGGCATGAGCGCAAGCGTGTCGCGCCCATCATACGCCGCCTGCACCACATCCTCCTGTAGCGCGCGGAACGAGCGATGTCCCCAGTACTGAAACAGTATTTTTGAGAAATCAACCATGTGCAAAGATAAAACTTCTTTTAGAAATTATGAATTTGGGGTTTCTGAGGCTAATTCTTTTTTTGTGGAAGCAAAAAAAATGCTACATTTGCGCTCAATATTAACCGTGTCATGGAAAAACCAAGTATGAACAGCAACATTTTCACCGCTTCCCTGCGCACCGCCCTCCGATGGATTGTGGTACTTGATTTCACCCACATGTTATATTTTGTTAAATATCGGTTGGCTGCTTTGCTGTATTCCCAAAAATCCCTAAAAACACAAAAAAACAAGCAGGATATCATTAGCAACATCCACTGTTTCAAACCTTGCAGGTCTCCCCACAAGGGCTTAAGTTATTCCGCTAACCTTTTGGCGACATTCCCGAAATTCTTACCAAAATCATTCATAAGTAGGCTGATGCCTTCCGCCTGCCCGCATCTTTATTTTATTCACCTTATTAATCAAAAAAAATGAAAGAAAAATTACTTTTTACGGCGCTCGTTAGCCTGTTTACGGTGGTAACTTTTAGTTCCTGTAGCAAAAACGAGAACAACAACCGCAGCATTGACGTGTATGTGGCAGGAGGCGAGGACAATCCAAGCGACAACCCAGACGACAACTCACGCGGCCTGCGGGCAGCCAAAGTGTGGAAAAACGGCCAGCTGCTGTACACACTTAACGACAGCGTAAATGACGCTTCCGCAAATGCTGTTTTCGTGTCGGGCAGCGATGTGTATGTGGCAGGATACGAGGGATACACAGGAGCTATGGTGTGGAAAAACGGTCAGCCACTGTACACGTTTACCAACAGCACTGCACATTCTATTTACGTATCTGGTAATGATGTATATACGGCAGGAAGAGAGAATTACATTCTCAAAGTGTGGAAAAACGATAGGCAGTTGTACGCACTTACCGACGGCACAAAAGATGCTTTTGCAGAGTCTGTTTTTGTATCGGGCAGCGATGTGTATGTGGCAGGAAGAGAAGACAACGCAAGTTACAAACGGGTAGCCAAAGTGTGGAAAAACGGCCAACCGCTGTACGCGCTTAACGACAGCACAAATGAGGCTACTGCAATTTCTGTTTTCGTATCGGGCAACGATGTGTATGCAGCAGGAGCCGAGGGAAACACAAGCGACAACGATGTAGCCAAAGTGTGGAAAAACGGCCAACTGCTGTACACACTCACCGACGGCACAAGCCAAGCTTTCGCAATGTCTGTTTTCGTATCGGAAAACGATATATATGTGGCAGGATATGAAGTTAACGCAAGCAACAAACGGGTAGCCAAAGTGTGGAAAAACGGCCAGCTGCTATACGCGCTCACCGACGGTACAAATCGCGCTGTTGCAGAGTCTGTGTTCGTATCGGGCAGCGATGTGTATACGGCAGGATATGAGCGTAACGCAAGCGACAAGGACGTAGCCAAAGTGTGGAAAAACGCCCAGCAGCTATACGTACTTACCGACGGTATAACCCATGCCGGTGCATATTCCATATTTGTGAAGTAAAAGCCCCACTGTAAACACCGGCAGTCCCACTTACAGCTGCGAGTGGGGCTGCCGATTTCTGTGAGGTGGAAGAGATGGAAGAGGTGGGAACGATGACGAAGCCGTCTCTCCCGTCGTTGCTGTACAATGCGACAACCTGAAATCGTCCAAATTTTGTTTATATGAGGATTATTCTTAACTTTGCCCCCACTTTTTTGGGCAACAATTTGGACAACAAGTTAATCCATAATTCATAACTCATAATTCAAAAACTCATGTCACAAGCAAAACACGTGTATTTTTTCGGCAACAAAGCAGCCGAAGGCAATGGCAAAATGAAGGAGCTGCTGGGGGGCAAAGGCGCCAACCTCGCAGAGATGAACCTCATAGGAATGCCCGTCCCCCCAGGATTTACCATTACGACAGAAGTCTGTAACGCCTTTTACAAGATAGGCCAAAAATCGGTGGTGCTGATGATTCAGCCCGAAGTTGAGGTTGCAATGAAGCAGATAGAAGCTGCCGTTGCCGGCCCCCTGTTTGGCGATAACGCCAACCCACTTTTAGTTTCGGTGCGCTCCGGCGCGCGAGCCTCCATGCCCGGCATGATGGACACCATCCTCAACCTCGGCCTCAACGACGAGGCGGTGGAAACGCTCGCAAAAAAAAGCGGTAACCCTCGCTTTGCCTGGGATTCGTACCGCCGGTTTGTGCAAATGTACGGCGACGTCGTGCTGGGAATGAAGCCCGAAAGCAAGGACGACGAAGACCCGTTTGAAAAAATCATTGACCACGTGAAGGCTTCGCGCGGCGTGAAGCTGGACACCGACCTCACTACCGACGACCTGAAGCTGCTGGTGGCAAAGTTCAAGGAAGCGGTAAAAAGCAGCACGGGCAAGGATTTCCCCGCAGACCCGTGGGAGCAGCTCTGGGGCGCGGTGATGGCGGTCTTCAACAGCTGGATGAACGAGCGTGCAATCCTCTACCGTCGCCTAAACAAAATCCCCGAAGAGTGGGGCACAGCCGTCAACGTACAAGCTATGGTGTTCGGCAACATGGGCAACGAATCGGCCACGGGCGTTGCCTTTACGCGCGACGCCGCCACCGGCGAAGCCATCTTCAACGGCGAATACCTCATCAACGCCCAGGGCGAAGACGTGGTGGCCGGCATACGCACGCCCCAGCAGATTACCATCGAAGGCTCCAAGCGCTGGGCGGCTTCGCAGGGCATCACAGAGGTTGAACGCAGCACCAAGTACCCGTCGCTTCAGGAAACAATGCCCGCCGTGTACCGCGAGCTGTTCAACATCCAGAAAAATCTGGAGCAGCACAGCCGCGACATGCAGGACATCGAATTTACCATACAGGACAAAAAACTTTGGATGCTCCAAACGCGCAACGGCAAGCGCACAGGCGCGGCCATGATAAAGATTGCCAACGACATGTTCAAGGAGGGCATGATCAACGAGCAGGAAACCGTGCTGCGCTGCGAGCCTGAAAAGCTGGACGAACTCCTGCACCCCGTATTTAAGAAGGAGGCTTTGGCTAAGGCAAAATCCATTGCCAAAGGTCTTCCGGCATCGCCCGGCGCAGCCACAGGGCAAATCGTGTTCTTCGCCGAGGATGCCGAGGAGTGGCATCAGCAGGGCAAAAAAACTATTTTGGTGCGCGTAGAAACTTCGCCCGAAGACCTTAAAGGCATGAACGTTGCGGAAGGTATTCTCACGTCGCGCGGCGGCATGACTTCGCACGCTGCGGTGGTAGCGCGTGGCATGGGCAAATGCTGCGTATCGGGAGCCGGAACGCTCGTTATTGACTACAAGCTGCGCACCATTAAGGTGGGCGACGTAACCCTCAAGGAAGGCGACTGGATTTCGCTCAACGGCTCTACGGGCAACGTTTACCCGGGAAAGATAGAGACCACCGCCGCCGAGCCAAGCGACGACTTCTCCTCGCTCATGGCGCTTGCCGACAAGTACGCCCGTATGCAGGTGCGCACCAACGCCGACACGCCGCACGACGCCGCCGTAGCCCGCTCGTTCGGAGCGCAGGGAATAGGCTTGTGCCGCACAGAGCACATGTTTTTCGAGGGCGACAAAATATGGCCTATGCGCGAAATGATTTTGGCTAAGGACGAAGACGGACGCCGCAAAGCCCTGGCGAAGCTCCTGCCACTACAGCGCAAGGATTTTGAGGGGATTTTTGAGGCCATGCAGGGGTTGCCCGTCACCGTGCGCCTGTTAGACCCACCTTTGCACGAGTTTGTTCCCCACGACCTGAAAGGGCAGGAGGAAATGGCCAAAATAATGGGCGTTTCGCTGAGCGAGGTGCAGGAGCGCGTAGAGGCGCTGAGCGAGCAAAACCCCATGCTTGGGCATCGCGGCTGCCGCCTGGGTAACACCTACCCCGAAATTACCGAAATGCAAACCCGCGCCATCATTGAGGCCGCCCTTCACTTAAAAAAGAAGGGCGTTCAGGCAATTCCCGAAATAATGGTGCCGCTCACCTGCACGCAGAACGAAATGAAGCTCCAGGCAGACGTCATCCGCTCAACGGCCGAGAAGGTATTTGCCGAGGTAAACGACAAGATAGATTTCAAGGTAGGTACTATGATTGAAGTGCCGCGCGCCGCGCTCACAGCCGAAAAGGTGGCCGGATACGCCGAATTTTTCTCCTTTGGCACCAACGACCTTACGCAGATGACCTTTGGCTTCTCCCGCGACGATGTGGGCAAATTCCTCCCCATTTACCTCGAAAAAGGCATCCTGAAGAACGACCCCTTCCAAGTTCTCGACCAGACCGGCGTAGGGCAGCTGGTAGGCTCGGCAACCGTCAAAGGGCGTTCAGTGCGCCCCAACCTCAAGGTTGGCATTTGCGGCGAGCACGGCGGCGAGCCGAGCTCGGTAGAATTCTGCCACCACATAGGGCTAAACTACGTGAGCTGTTCGCCGTTCCGCGTGCCCATTGCCCGCCTTGCCGCAGCGCACGCTGCCATCAAGGAGAGCAAATGAAGAGCCGCCATGCGTTCCCTGTTTCTGTAGGGGGACGCATGGCATGTGCTTTTCTCACGCACCCAAAATATTCGTAGAGATAGAGACGCACAGCGGTGTGTCTCTTTTTTTATTCAGATATGTTGTTAGCCAAGTAAAAATCCCGATAAAACACGGACGCTTCGCGCCCCAGCCCGCTGTGCAGATGTCAATAGATTACGAAAGATCTTTCAAAAACAGCTTGAAAAAAGGGTCTGAAATAAAGTATTCGCTGTCCATTCTGTCAATAACGCCATCGTTGGTCAGGCCGCTTACGGCGCGCTGTAGCGTGGCGGCGTTGGGCAAGTTGTTCGCTCTCCTGTAGGCTTCCGAAAAAATATTTTTGCCACCGGCGCAAAGGGCAAGCAGCAGCAGCTTTTTACTTTTCGACTGACGGTCAAACATCTCCATGTGGTAATCGTTTTTCAGGGTAAGCACCTGCAAAATGCTTTCATCCACAATTTCACGGGTAATGTCGGTGTTGCTTTCGGTAGACTGCCAAATTTCAGCCGCCAACAGCTGAATGTAGTGCGGAACATTGGCTGTTGCCGCAATAATATACCGTACCATGCTTTCGTCGAGGCGTATGCCTTTTTTTGAAAAATTTTGCTGCAAAAACGTCATCGTATCTTTTTCGGGCAAATATCCTATAGTCATTTGAGATGCTGCGTTGTAGAAAGCCCTTTTCTTGTCGTTGAACATTGCCTGCATAATATGCGTTTTGCTGCCGAAAAAGAGGTAGTTCACGCGCTGATGCTGCTGCTGAATTTTGCTGCGCAAAAGCTCTTCAAAGTGAATGTCTTTCAATTTTTCAACATCTTGAAATTCATCGAAAAACATCAGCGCTCGCTTGTCGTTTTTGGCCATCTGCTCCGGTAAATCCAGCAGCTGCGATATCGTTGTTTCGTCCACCGCAGTACCCGCAAAATCAACGCCAAACTCCGGTGTTCCGTCTTTCCCAAAGCTCAACACAGGGCGGACGTTTTTGACTATGGAAACAAACGTTTTGGCAAACTTCTGCAAATTGCTTTGCTTGGTGGCCAACGATTTAGCGTAAAACCGAATAAACGATTCGGGCGAAAAGACAGGCATAAAATCGAAGTAAACGCAAATGAAACCTTGCCTCTCAAGTTGTTCTATTGCCTTAAAAACCAGCGATGTTTTACCAAATCGACGCGGTGCGTAAAGCGCCATGTTGTTGCCTCCTGCAAGCGTATCCACAATGCGCTTGCAGTCCTTTTTTCGGTCGTAAAAGTTCTCGCCTTTTACCGCGGCGCCATAGCTAAACGGGTTTGTCTTCATCTCGTTTTTTCGGCAAATATACGACAAATTTTCGATTATGCAAAAAAGCATAATGCATTTTTGCATAATGCAGAAAAGCATAATTGATGTGGCAGATTGGCTGCTTGAATCTGCGATATAATTTTTTTTCAGGGCAAACGCACAAAAATGAGCTATGATTTATGTGATTTAATGTGATTGCTGGCGCGCCACTTTTCGCTCTTTCCCCTCCCCGCGCGCCGCCGCCCGTCATTCCGTAGCGCAGCGCGCGAGGCACGAGCGCGCGAAGCGGAGGAAACTCAACCCGTAGCTGCTGACGGAAATGGGGTAATGTGTCTGTTCCTCCGCTTCGCTACGGAATGACGGGAAGGGGGAAGAATCACCGTTCAGGCAAGGGAAAGCAGCGAATCGTTGAGCGCACCGGAATAAAATATTTCCCGCTTTATATATTTTAATATAAATATAGCAGCATGGTATTAAAAAAAACATACCTTTGCGCTTCATCATTTTACGCTGTACTGTACCATGAGCTACCCAAATAACATATACGCCCAAGCGGAGGGAGGGCAAAATGGGCGGCAGCGCTCCAAAAAAACGGGAAAGCCGAAGCCCTTAAGTAGGCATAAAATAAAAAAAATTTGAACAATTATGAAAAAAGTAATGCTACTTGCAGC
>JAIRSZ010000091.1 GCA_031255195.1 Prevotellaceae bacterium
TCAATAAAACATATTTCTGTAACCCTTACACAATAATAAAATCAAATACTACTCACTTCTGGTAATGTGCAATCAAGAGTTTCTAAGGATTAGACCTTGTAGGTTAACATGCCAAACTACTATGTGTGTTTCTAACCCACACAAAATTCACATGTAGAGATCCAATTCATAAGTTATGACAGTGAAGAAAAATATTCTGTTACTACTACAAATAAACATTTTAATAATGGCTGCACATTTTCAGACATCAATCTTGAAGAACAAAGATGGAAGTCTTGTTCCCTCCTAGAATCCTGTATTGCTGCAATATATCCAAAGCTTTCTCTTTTTACTGCAGACAAGGTTAAGATGCCTGCTGCTTTCCTGAAGTCACTAAAAGATAGACTTACCTGGGTATGGCACTTGTCCATAAGTGAACAATTCCATGAGTAATACACCGTAAGACCATACATCTGATTTTATGGAGAATCTACCATACACTATTGCTTCAGGAGCCGTCCATTTTACTGGAAATCGTGATCCTACAAACAAACACGGACTCTTTCATCAAACCCTATCTCACAGGTGACACAATATTTTCAGCATAAAAGAATGCTGTCATGCATAACCTAAAAGTTTCCAATGGCATTATATTCATAATCATTAACATACAAAACACAGAGCTCTGGGCAATGGGCAGAACTCCTAAGACCTACTTTCTCATTTCACATTTCCAATTCCATACTTTTTAGGTTAATGTCTTATTAATGCAATGTAAAATTATAATCCATCAATAAGATACAATTTATATCGGGGTAGCATGCTGGACTCTTGCAAATGTGATCACACCACCAAATCACAGTCAAGTCAAATTTTCTTATTGCTATTTATTATTATTGTCCTTGATTTGTGTCCTGGTTGTTGTTGTCGTCGTCGTCGTCGTCGTCGTCGTCGGGTTGCTTGCCACCGTCATCTTCGGGAGGAGGAACGCTCACCGTATCGGATTCCGCATAGATTACGCTGCCCTCGGTAAAAGACTTGACGAGCGAGCCATCCCTGTAGATGCTAACCGCCTTGCTTTCTGCGCTCTTTACGTGCGTAATCCTGTACCGCGCATCGGGCTCCAGCCCGATGACCGTATCCGGCAGCGCTCCGTTGCTTATCCGCAAAGAGCGATTGATGGTGATAGCCGGACTGTGCCCGGCCACGCCCGCCAGCAGAAAAATCGCTATGGCATAAATATTTTTTTTCATTTTTCGAACGTAGATTTTTACTACTGAAAATCAAAGTTGAGCACCTTAAAGTCCATGGTGGAATTTTCTCCGCCTGCCGCTACAGCATAAATACCTACTTTACATTCTCCGCCCGTTACGATGACAGACAGCTGGGTTTCGCTTTGTTTGGCCGGATTTTTCGTGTTCCACCAGCTACCTTCGGGGAATGGGAGTTTTTTCTTCGCGATTTCATTATCATCCTTGTCGAAAGCCACCAAATAAATGCCGTCGGTTGTAGGAGATTTTCCGGCGCGTCCGGCCACATCGCAGGAGAATATGTAAGTTCCGTCCGGTATGTTGGTGAGCTTTTGCGTGATGCACCCTTCAAAGCCCACCGTAGCGGCGACACCGTTCGCAATATAGTTGGCTCCGGCGGGAGCGCCCGTTGGCAGGTATTGGTCGGTTGCTCGCTTAAATATTCCGGACGTATCGCTTGTCTCCCATCCGGTTAACCCATCAGTAAACCACCCATTTTGCAAAACAGGAGTTCCGCTTTGGCGCACATTGATGATTATCGTCTCCGAAAATCCGAATCCGGCGGCGGGAGTTACCGTCACCGACGTTGTCCGCTGAGCAATGCCGGGGTTGGCGTCGGCCACCAGCGTGAAGCCGGAAGGCGTTACGTCTTTGTACGTGCACCAGTCGTCTAGGGGAGCCAGCTCATACGGAATGTTGCCGTTAACCGAGACCGCCATCTCGCCGCCCGTCTGCGAAAATGCCTTCGACCGCTCTGCTTCGGCCATAGAAAATCTTGGGTCACCCGCAGCCTGCACCACTCTGATGCGGACAAATGGAAATCCAACGGCAGCAACCACGAGCTCTGCCGTGCGCTCTTCGTTTTGTGAGTTGGCAATTACGCTAAACCTGAAGCCTGATTCCGTCTTTTCCGTAATCTTGCACCACGATGAGTCGGACGACATGGGGACGTATATCAGCGCGCCCGTCACCGTTACCGCTACCGCGCTGTCGCCGCCTGTTTTTTCAAAAAATATGCTGCCGGAGCTGCTTACCTCAAAAGTTCCGTTTGGCGTTTCTCTTTTTTCGTCGTTTTCGCACGCAAGCATCGCAGCGGAAAGTAGCATTGTTGCCGATAGTTTCAAAAGCTGTTTCATTTGAATTATGAATTATGGGTTATTGATTATGTGTTATTTATCGTTATTTGGCAAAAGGCCCCACGTAGCAAACTCCTTCCACCGCGTTGCCGACAAGGTCTTTCTCCGGCATACCGTCGAACAAAAGCCCGTCTTGAAAGACCTTTGCCTCGGCAGGCCGGAACTGCTGCACCTTGCTAAACCCGTCGGCTGAGGCCGGAGGCGTTATTTTTGGGTCGTACCGTAGCGGGGCAGTGTCGTTAACGTAGATGCTACCCACCTGGTAGAACAGGTTGTTCTCGAACTTTGGATTATCCATGTTGTTGAAAACAAATGCAATGGAAGCAGGAACGCTAGATAGAAAAATATTGTTTCGGAAGCGTACATTGGTCGACTTGCCCGATTTTGGCCAGTTGTCCGAAAGGAGGAAGTTCGTCGTCGCTGCGGTTTGCATAATGATGTTGTTGTAAACCTCCACGTTGTTCACGTTGCCCGAAACGGTCATTAAGCTCCCCCTGTAGCTTCCTTTGTTGTTGTAAAACACGTTATTTCGTATGACGGTGCCGGAATGTTCAGAGCCGCCGGCGTTGTTGCAAAGCAAAATGCCGCCGCCATCGTTGTGGTGCACATAGTTATACTGCACCAGGGTGTTTTTGCAGGCAAAATCCACATCCAAGCCTTCGCCGTCGCTGCTGCCGTGCGCAAGCCGGGTGTAGGCAACCTCGTTGTACTGCATCACAATGTTGGCGCTGCTGTACGGCCAGAGGCCGGCGCTTGCCTGTCCGTTTCGCCCCAGAAAATTGGCGTTGAAGCAGCGGTTGTGGTCAATGTAAGAGTCGGTTGTGCTCATCATAATCACAGCGTCGCCGCCAATGTAGTTAAAATCGTTGCCTTGTACAACGATGTTGCGGTTGGGGTACCAGCTTCCGCTGTCGTTGTCGTACTTGTTCAACCCTTGCCCCGGCTCGCGCGACCCCCATTTGCCGGTAATCAGGATACCGCTGCGGCACACCTTCCGGATTTCATTGTTTGTTATGAAAATGTTTTCGTACCAGTAAGGCTCTTGCATCGCCGAATTAGCTGCCGGTTCAAGGATGATGCCGCCGAACTCTTTAGTGGAGAACTTTGCGCCGGGCGCAATAGCCTCTACGTCGAGGTTTGCCGGGTCTGTTCCCTCAACGTTAGCATTGCCCGCCCAGTTTACCTCCTCTATGCGGCACCCCGTGATTTCAACGTTGCGAAAAGCGCCTTTGCCTTTGAACTGCGCCTGAATACAGATGCCCCGTGAGCCGGTTTTATTGGTAATGCGGATGTTGCGAAAACGCATGTTGTCGTCCTGAATCAACACCGCATCTCCGCCCGGCGCGCTGATGGTGGGGCGCTCCACACCGCCGTAGCTGTCCAGAATAAAAGGCTTTGTCATTGTGCCGTTCAGGTTTTTTAGCACCAGATTTTCCGTAAACGTGCAGCCGCTGCGCAGCAATACCTTTGTCTTGGGCGACATGCCTGTCCTCACCAGATCAAGAATCGGCTCAAAAGTTTTGAAGGGAGCGTTCTCGCTCCGACCGTCGTTTTTATCGTCGCCGCTCACGTTGTCCACGTAGTAGGCGCTGTAGTCGCTTTCGTCCACCGACGGGATTGTTGGCGGCGTCACAGCCTGCGAATAGCTGATAGACGACGGATTGTCGGGCTTGTTGCCATCTTCTTCCTTATTGGCGTTCTTTCCGCCGGTGCGCGCATCAACCACGTTTTCGCTGCAACCGAAGCCACAGCAAAGCAGCATGAATACTGGGATGTAAATTATGTGTTTCATTGTTTGTGTTTGCATGTAATTAAAAGTTTAACTATTGGTTGCCTGTTGTATATCCCGGATTTTGCCTCACAATGCCTTCCGACTCCAAGATATATTTAGCCGGTATGGCAAACCGCACCTTATGGTCGGCCGACTGGCTGTTAGGGAACAATGCTTTAGAGTCCGACACGAACGTTCCGTGCCGGATTTTGTCCTGGCGCGAAAGCCCTTCGGCCATGAACTCGTGCAGCCGCTCGTTGAGAATAGCCTTATTAAACGCCTCTTTACCGGCAGCTTGGGCATCCGTTAGCGGCGGCAGGTTTACCCTGTCGCGTATTTCGTTAACCAACGCGATGGCCTCCTGCGTAGGCCCGTTTTGATTTTCGTTAATACATTCGGCTAGCGACAGCATGACGTCGGCAAAGCGGTACACAATCAGATCTACCGAAGCATACTCGCCGCCGGTGTAGGTGTGGTCGTCTACCTTTACAATGGCGGCAGCGTTGGCAAGGAAGCCTTCCGAGCGGCTGTTTTTTTCATTATTAATGCTGGTATAGGAGGTTACAATGGCATTGAGGCGGTCGTCGCCCTGCTCAAACGTATCGTAAAATTCCCATCTCATGCCAAACGTAAACCAGCACTGCCGCTCTTGGCTGTACCGTACCGGCCAAAACTGAATAATGCTGCGGTTCTGCATACCGTCGGCAAGCCCGCAGGGAATGGCATGGATAATTTCCCTGTTTCTCACGTTGTGCTTGTTGAAGATGTCGAGGTACTTGCCTTTTCCCATCAGGTCGTACTCGGTTCCCCTGTAGCCGTAAAGCTCACGGGCTATGCTTTCGGCCTTCGTAAAGTTTTTGTTCGCCATATAAAATTTGAGCTTTAGCATCAGCGCAAGTCCCTTTGACACACGCCCCCAGTCGTCGTTCTGCCGAACAGGTAACCCTCCTTCAATGGCCTCGTCGAGGTATTGCAGCATGATGCCGGTATATTCCTCGTCGCTCAGGCGAGGGATGAGGATTTTTTCGTTGGGGTTTGCCAGCGCCTCTTCGGTGACCAGCGGCACCGGCCCAAACAAGTCGTACATGATAAATCCTACCCAGGCATACAGGCATTTCGCTTCGGCAATGGCTTTGGCCTTGAGCGCATCGGTAATCGGCGATTCTTCAATTCGCTTGATGGTTTGCAGAATACCGGTCAGCCGGTTGTACTGCGAGTACATGCGCTCCGCAAAGTTTTTCGCGTAGCCTGACGGCGCATTTTCTTCCCACCGATGCTCCTGGTACTGCGGATAGGTGGGAGCGTCCAGAAACCGGCTTGCCATCGTTCCGGCGGTAAAGTCGGATACAACCTGATAGCTGTACTGGTCAACCCCGTAGAAGCTACCGTAACCCATCCGGAAGGGCATGTAGTACAACCCCGCCAGCGCCTTATTCACATCGTCCTCGTTGCGGAAAAAGTTTTCGGGGTAAATTTCGTTGTAAGATTCCCTTTCGAGCGTACATGCGCCCAATGAAAGCATGAAAAAAATAGCAGATATGCTGTATATTTTTGTTCTCATAGCGGTTACAATTATTAAATGGTTAAAATTTGATGTCAAGGCCAAACGTACATCCGCTTACGCTCGGGTACGAGTAAACGTCATACTCGGGATCGTAGCCGCCATAAGGGGTTATGGTAAATATGTTCTTTAGCGCCACGTAAACCCTTAGCGATTGCAGGTAGCTTCTTGTAATGCTTTTCGGCAACGTATATCCCAGCGAAATGTTGTCTACGCGAATAAACCACGCTTTCTCCATGAAGTAGTCGCCGTACCCCCAGCTCGACTGCGTGTTCCGGGTAAACGCCGGTATGGTAGAAGTTGTGTTGCTCCACGTAAACCTGTCGTTGAAGTAGGGTGATGTGTTTGTTCCTTCATACGGGCCGTATGCTATGTTTACCAGGTAGTCGGTATTTTTGTAGTGGTTGAACTTGCCGTAGAGGTAAATATTCAGGTCAAAATTTTTATACGCAAACGTATTCGTCCAGCTAACGGGCATAGACCTGCTGTTGTATACTACCACCAAATCGGCGTTGTCCAGCTTTCCGTCAGGTTCCCCCAGGTACATAGGCCTTCCGTCGGCGTCTCGCACCATAACTCCTTCGTTATCGTACAAATATCCGTTCAAATCCAGCAGCTTGATTACGCCTGCCCCCGCGCCGGGCATGTGCGGCACTACCTCTCCGGGCTGTATCAGGCCGTCCGATAAGTAGCTCCACACATCGTTCCAGTCTGCATTTCGTGCAGGGGTGTTAATATCCAGTATCTCCGAAGGGTCGCGCTTGGAGGCGTAATCCTTGTAGTAGGTGAATGTGAGCGAGCTACGCCACGAGAAGGAGGCGGCGCTAACCACCGTTCCGTACAGCGATAAGTCAAGCCCGCGCGTTTTATCCACCCGCTGCGTGTTGTAGTTAAGCGTATTTACTTCGTGGTAGGACATGAGATTTTTCGTCCCAATGCGGTCGTTAATGGTACGCTCATAAATGTCAACGCTACCTCCCAGCTTGTTTTTGAAGAATCCGAAGTCCAGCGCAACGTTGACGTCCTGCTGCGATTCCCACGACAAGTCGGGGTTGCCCAGCGCGGCAAGCGCCACTCCGCTCGTGTGCTTGTTGCCAAAGTAGTAATCTTTTCCCGGCGTATAGTAGGTTTGCGTGCCCGTAAGGCTACCTGCGTAGCCGGTAATTCCCATGCCGCCGCGTAGCTTGAGGTTCGAGAGCCAGCTCACGTCGCGGAGCAAAGCCTCGTCGCTGATGCGCCACGCCACCGATACGCCGCCAAAATTACCCCACTGCCTGTTGGCGGCAAAATTCGACGAACCATCGCGGCGAAAGTTGGCGGTCAGCAAGTATCGCCCCTTATACGAGTAGTTAAGGCGCGACAGGAACGATGCATTTTGGGTGGTGCTTTTACCCGAAGTCACTATTGGCTTTTCGTATGTGCCCAACGCAAGGTTATGCCACCGCACGCCATCGTAGGGGAAGCCTCTGTTTTCTCCGCTCAAGCTTTCGGATACTACCTCCTGATATTCCCAGCCAACCATCACCCCAAGCGTATGGTCGTCAGCAAATGTTTTATTGTAGGTAGCGGTGGGGTTGACGTAGTAGTTGGACAAATTATTGTCGCTGATTTTGGCAATACCGCCGTTTGCGTTAATACCCTCCTGCGTAGTCATAGGAAAATAGGCGCCGGTAGTGGCAAACTTCCTGTCGAAACCCACGGTGGTCTTTAGCACCAACCCGTCAATCGGCATAATGTCTAAGTAGGCAGATGTAAGGATATTGTCCTTTTTCGTAAGCATCGCCGCCTCCAGCACAGAAGCCGGATTTTGTGCCAGGCCGAATATCTTGCCAAGCGCAAAATTGCCGTTTTCATCGCGGATGGGAATCGTCGGGTCGTACTTTCGGGCAGCCATAAAGAGCGTGGTCGTCCCAGAGGCTCCCGATAGGGGCACGTCGTCCGATTTTACCAGCGCATAGCTCGCGGTGATACCTCCCTTCAGCCACTTGTTGAACGTCTGGTCGAGGCTGATGCGTCCTGTTGTTCGGGAGTAGTCGTTGTTTTTTACAATACCGTCGTTTCCCATGTGCCCCAGTGAGATGAGGTAGCCCGATTTTTTCCCGCCGCCGGTTATGGAAAGGTCATACTGCTGGACAGCCCCTCTGCGAGTTAGGGCGTCATACCAGTCTGTTCCTCCCGTAAAAGCATCTATTTCGTCCCATGCGTAGTTCCACCGCATGCCGGCATTTTCATAAAGCTTGTGCACAGCGTCTTCGCCGTCAGGCAGTGGGCGCACCCCCCACGGGTAGTAGCCTTCCTTTTGCAGCCAGCGCTCAAGCTGCGACGCGTTCGACGCCTGCATATACGCTTTTGGCTCCATCACTTCCGGCTGCTCCGCTATCCATTGCGTGGTGTAGGAGGTTTTGAGAGAAACGTCCAGCTTATCCCCCTCCGCTCCCTTCTTGGTGGTAATGAGTATCACGCCACCCGCTGCGCGCGACCCGTAGATGGAGGTGGCGCTGGCGTCCTTCAAAACCTGTATGTCCTGTACGTCGTCGGGGTTGATGTTGTCCAGCACGCTCTCCTTGTCGCCTTTACCGAAGTTAAGCCCAGGATCGGGCTCCCACATGGTGCTTACCGGTATACCGTCTACCACTATCAGCGGAGAAGCGCCGGCCGCCGCGCCACGAATCCGCATCCACACGGCAGCGCCGGGCTGACTGCTGGTTTGCGTATACGAAAGCCCGGGTATTTGCCCCTTCAATATTTGCCCTAACGTAGTGTTGGCGGTTTTTGGCAGGTCGTCGCCCTTTATTGAGGCCACAGATCCGGTGAGGTCTCTCTTTCGCTGGGAGCCGTAGCCAATCACCACCACCTCGCTTATTGACCGCTCATCCTCCTCCAGCATTACCTCCAGCCACGTCCGGCCTGTTATGGCTATTTCCTTTGTGGAGTAGCCCATAAAGCTTACCTCCAGCACGCCCTGCGCATCAACTCCCAAAAGAGAAAAACGCCCGCTCGCATCGGTAAGCGTCCCTTTGGTACTGCCCTTCACCTTCACGGAAGCGCCGGCCATCACGCCCACCGCGTCGGCCACCACGCCCGTTACGGTTACAACACTTTCTCCGGCAGGCTGTGGCTGTGCGCTGGTTGCCTGCTGCCGGGAAAACAGGAGCACCTTCCTGCCGTTGATTTCGTAGGCAATATTCGTGCCGGCAAGCAGCCGGTCGAGCGCCTGCGGCAGCTCTACATCCTTCACGTCAACGCTCACCTCCGTTTTGGGGTCAATTACCGGTTGGCTGTAGGCAAATGTGACGTTTGCCTGCTTTGTGATTTCGGCAAGCGCCGTTTCCAGTGAAACCTTTTGAAGGCTCAAGGTCACCTTTTGCGCCGAAGCGCTTGCAGCAATACCACATGCTACAAGCAGAGAAAAAAGAATCTTGCATTTGTACCTCATAAGTTTTTGTTTGATAAAAGTTAGTACCCTATTGATAACTTATGGAAAATAGACACGCAGGAACAAAAAAAGGATGAGTACGCCAGCGATATTTTTTTATTTGCGGATTGTTGTTAACGCTACATCAAGTAATTAACGCTTAAAAAATGCTCGAGGACATAGCCATGAAGAGGGAATTACAAATTGACAAAATTGAGCGGCAACATCCGTTTAACATGGCATTATAAAATCTTTTTCTACTTTTGCGCTTTATAATCAATTTTACAGCCAATGCCCCACCCAAAGCATACACACGATAAAGATGCCGATGAGCAGCTCCTGTGCCTGCTTCGGCAAGGTAGCAAGGAAGCGTTTACGAGCGTTTACGAGCGCTATCACAAAATGCTGTACGCCTTGTCCTACCGGTATCTAAAAAATCAGGCGGCGGCAGAGGATGCTGTGCAGCACGTTTTTGTGAAGCTTTGGGAGCATCGGGCGGATATTGCTGTGGAGGTAAGCTTACGGAATTACCTGTACTCCATGACAAAAAATCACATCCTCAACTACATTCGGAATGAACATAGCGCTCTTACGCACAACTACCGGATGGCGCAGAAGGTGGGAAACGTCGAGGACAACTTGCTCGAAACCATTGAAAAGAAAGAGCTGATGGCTGCGTTTTACCAGGCTATCGAGCAGCTGTCGGCACGAAAAAAAGAAATTTGCCTGCTCAAGATGGAGGATAAGCTGTCGAATCAGGAAATTGCCGATAGAATGTCGCTGTCTGTGAATACGGTAAAATCGCACTACGCGCAGGCGGTTAAGCTGCTGAGAATGGCTATGAGCAAGATGTTTCAATGGATAGCGGGCTTGCTCATTCCTTTTTTGTTTTGAAGTGTCAACTATTATGTAGTCAAGAATCAGGAATATTACTTAGAGAATTATTATACATCAACCAGGTATGAAAACAAACTTAAACCGGCCGACAGAAGAAACCATTGGGAAAGTGCTAACCGGCGTGGCCTCGGAAGAAGAAGCCACGCAGGTAGCAGCATGGCTCGCTACCTGGGAAGGAGAGCGCTACCTGTCGCAAAGTATGGAGGAAGACCTTGCCCGCCTTTCCAAGGGTTACGAGGAGGTGGCAGTAGACCATCCTATTCCCTCCGAGGCCATGTACAGCCGCATTGTGCAGCATATCCGTAAAAAACAAATCCGGCGGATATGCCTGCGTGTGGCGGCAGTACTGCTTCCCCTTTTGTTTGTTGGGGGTATTTTCTTTCAGCTCAACTCCCGCGTGAGCTTACTTGGCGGCGCCGATTACGAGGAGGTGTATATTCCCAAGGGCGAGCGGGTGCAGTTCATGTTTCAGGACGGCTCAAAAGCCTACATCAACGCCGATTCAAAAATCAGGTATCCGAAGCAGTTTGGCCTGTTCAACCGAAAAATTTTTCTGGAAGGCGAGGCTTACTTTGTGGTTAACCCCAACGCCAACAGACCTTTTGTGGTAGCAGTAGGGAAAACATCCATACAGGTGCTCGGCACTGCCTTCAACGTGTCGGCATACCCCGACGAGGATTTTATTCACGTGTCGCTCGACGAAGGAAAAATAAGCATGGCGTCGGCGGCAAATAAAAACAGCTACCTGAATCCGGGCGAAAAAATCATCTACAACAAGCGCACCGACAGCTGCACGATTATCAGGGCGGCAGACGTCAAGCGAGGTTCGCTGTGGAAAAACGACATCATCTCATTCAGCAATGCCTCGCTGCAGGAGGTAATCAAAACGCTTAACCGCTGGTACAACGTGCCGTTTGTGGTGGAAGATGCGCGTGCATACGCGTACTCCTACACGTTCACCTCCGAAAATACCCTGCTGGAAAAAGTGCTGTACGATTTTGAAAAAATTGCGCCCGTTCGCTTTACCTGCATAAGCGATACGGTGCGAGTGAGCATGAAGTAAATAATTCACGTTTCCCCTCCTCCTCCTACCAAATGCCAGAAGTGGCGGAGGCTATGTTTTACACTTCATAGCTGACTACGTTTGCCGAAAATGTTGCCTTTCAGTGTAATAACTCTATACAACTCGCTATCAGCGTGTTTTCACGTGCAGCGGTTTGAAATGCACTCCGGCTGCAAAAATATATTGTGCATTATTGAGGCTAATTCACTACTTTTGCCCTTTCGACAAGCCAAAAAACTATCTTATACAATGAAAAATCAAAAATTGCTTGCAGCAGCCGCAGCGCTGCTCCTGACATCCGCGCTGAGCGCAAAGGAAGCTACCGTAACGGTGGTAAACCCGCTAAGCGTGGCGCGAACGGGCGCGCCCGTTACCATTGATGCAGCGGCAATACGCCTGTTAGACCACAGCTACAGCGGAGGCGCAGTCGCAGTGTACGACGGCGGCGTGCGCCTGTGCTCGCAGCTCGACGACTTTGACGGCGACGGCAAGGCCGACGAGCTGGCTTTTTTGCTGGACATGAAGGCCGGTGAATCGCGCAAAATTCGCTTGGTTACGGGCGATACCACCGCCGCGCCGTGCGCCTCCGGGCGCGTGCACGCCCAGCTGTTCCTGCGCGACAAGGCGGGCGGCGGCATAACCCCTGTCCGGTCGGCGGCGTCGCCCACGGGCAACCTCTACAACAGCCTGCACCACCACGGGCCAGCGTGGGAAACCGGTCTCATTGCCTACCGCGCCTACTTCGACGCCAAGCAAACCATAGACGTTTACGGCAAGCGCAGGCAGCAGCTGGAGCTCGATGTTAGCCGGTGGTATCCTACCGACGAGCAGCTGGAGCAGGGCTTTGGCGACGACGTCCTGCTGGTATCGGGCAGCGTGGGCGTGGGAACGCTCAAGGGCTGGGATGGAGTCAAGGCGCTGCACATAGCGCCTGTGGCTGGCCGCGAGGCGCGAATTGTGGCCGCCGGGCCGCTGCGCACCGTAGTCGAAATGAGGGTGCAGAAGTGGGCTTACGGGCTTGACTCGCTGGACGTAACATGCCGCTACATTACCTACGCCGGATGCCGCAGCGTGGAGGTCAGGGTGATTGGCGGAAAGCCTTTTGCGCCGGACATGCTGCTCTGCACGGGCGTGCAGAAAATGCAAAAGTCAACGGAATTTTTTTCGGACAGGGCAGGGCTTGCCTGCGTGTGGGGAACGGGCTTTCCGGTGAACGACACGGTGAAGTACGGCCTGCAAACCGTTGGGCTGGCGGTGGCAATCCCCGCCAACATCTACGGCGGCGACGCAACCGACAGGGTCAACCACTTGACGCTGATAGCCCCCGGGGAGGCGAAAGAGTTTACCTACTACTTTTGGGCTGTCTCGGAAAAGGAGGAGTGGTGGCAGGTAAAAACGGCAAAAGCATTTTTTGACTTTTCGAGCAACGAAAAGCTGCTGACGCTCAACCCTCCGAAAGTTAACCTGAATACTAACCCCACTGCAAGCAAACGCTAAGAAACTATGACACGCTATGGAAGCGTTATCAGGGTGCGCCCGGAAAAGCTGGAGGAGTACAAAAAGCTGCACGCCGCCGTATGGCCTGGCGTGCTGAAAACAATTCACGACTGCAACCTGCGCAACTACAGCATCTACTACAAGGACGGGCTATTGTTCAGCTACTACGAGTACGTGGGCAGCGACTACAAGGCCGATATGGAAAAAATGGCGGCAGACCCCGAAACACAGCGCTGGTGGGACGTGTGCCAGCCGTGCCAGCAGCCGCTCGAAACCTGCGCCGAAGGCGAGTGGTGGGCTTCAATGGAGGAGATATTCCACACGCGCTGAGGGCAAAAGTATAACGCTATAAATTTTTCGGAAAAGTGTACAAATCCGGCTTTGTAAACATCATAGGCAACCCCAACGTTGGCAAGAGCACGCTGATGAACGCCCTCGTGGGCGAGCGGCTGAGCATCATCACCAGCAAGGCGCAGACTACGCGCCACCGCATTATGGGCATCGTGAACGGCAGCGATTTTCAAATCGTTTACTCCGACACGCCCGGCATCCTGTCGCCGCGCTACCGGATGCAGGAGGCCATGATGAAGCTGGTGGGTACAGCCCTCGTCGACGCCGACATTATTGTGTACGTGACCGACGTGGTGGAGCAGGCCAACAAGCACGCGGAGTACATCGAACGGCTCAACAGCCTGACCATTCCGGTGGTGGTGGTGGTGAACAAAATAGACCTCACCACGCCCGAAAACCTGGAGGCGCTGGTGGAGCAGTGGCACAAAATGGCGCCGCGCGCGCTCATCATTCCTGCGTCGGCTCTGGAGAACTTCAACCTCGACGCGCTGCTCAAAAAGCTGCTGGAGCTCCTCCCCGAAGGAGAGCCTTACTACGACAGGGACGCCTTTACCGACAAAAGCCTCCGCTTTTTTGCCTCGGAGATTATCCGCGAGAAAATTTTTTTGGCCTACAGCAAGGAAATCCCCTACAGCGCCGAGGTGGTGGTGGAGGAGTTCAGGGAGGAGGAGAAAATATACCGCATTTCGGCCGTGATATACGTAGCGCGCGAGTCGCAAAAGGCCATCATCATTGGGCATCGGGGAAAAATGCTAAAGAAGGTGGGCACGGAGGCGCGCCGGGACATGGAAGATTTTTTCCAAAAAAAGGTATTCCTGCAAACCTTCGTAAAGGTAACTCCTGATTGGCGCGACAGCGACCGCAAGCTGCGGGAGTTCGGCTACATCCAAGAGTAATAGGGCGCTTAGGGCAAGCGCACGAAAATATGCCTGCTTAAAACGGCTTTCCCGCCTTTAGCGTCTTTGCGCTGCGAAAAACCTTTGCGCCCTTTGCGGTGAGAAAAATTCGGCCTGTTTGCATAAATTTTTTCGACTGCCTGCGGCGGTATTGGGTTTTTTGCTCGCTTTGCCGAGTCTTGGCTTGGCTCGCTCGCCAGACTCGGCAAAGCTCGGTAGCTTACAAGAAGGACGGACGCCACGGTAGCTAAGGCAAAACTAAGCGAAAGCCAAGACTGTGGTAGCGATTGCCGGGACTATGGCCGTTCCGGTAGGCAACACGGCAGTCCTCCGCGCTGCTGTTCCAGCTGCCGCCGCGATTCACACGGTAAGAGCAGGAGCTGTCAGAGCAATCCTGACACCACTCCCGCACGTTGC
>JAIRSZ010000108.1 GCA_031255195.1 Prevotellaceae bacterium
GACGTATTCTTTACAGAAATTATCATAACCCGAATGGCACCAAACCTAAGTTATTGATAGACTCATTTACATATTGCAAGTATTCATGAACTTTCAGCACTTCCGAATAATCCCAGAACTTCAAATCGCCATTGAATTGATTAAGGTCACTTATTTCTTTCTTGATTTTTTCAATTTGTTTCTGGTCGGTAACTGCTACGACGCCTTGTACAGCCTTATTGTTTTTTGCTTTCATTAAATTGAGAATGAGGCTGTCAATAGAGCCGGAAGTTTGTACTTCAAATACATAAATTACTCGTCCCATATTGCCGATAGTGACTTCCCAAACGGCATCTACTACTGCTCCGGTCGCCACTTTCTTTTCTACCTCTGCATTGAAACCTAACCACTGACCTATGTCTGCAAGTTTATTGCGAATATCATTGTGAATAAATTCGGCTTCTTTTTTTGAGTCATGTTCAATAGCCTCAATGATTTTTTCTTTTGGTGTATTGCTTATCGTCAGTTTGTTAAGAATAGGTTGAACTTGCAACTCTTTCCAAATGAAGTAATCAACATCTAACAAATTGGTGGATGTAATTTGTTCTTCTTGCATCGTTTTAGCAATGATTTTTCCCTGTTCGCAAAGATAAGCATACATTTCGCCATTAAACTGATAATCGTAACGAGGGAGGGAGGAAATGCCAAGATAATCAAAGCCCATCAAAGCCCGACGGTTCCAAAGTAAACAATCATTGGGATGAGTTTTGCAAAGTAACTCACTCATCATAGCAGCCCCCATGCCTTTTATCTTTTTCCGAAATTCGTTCCACCGATTTTCTATTTTATCCGTTCCCCAGATAAGATTTGCCAATTGCTTCTTTAGCATATCCAATCCATTATCGGTTATCAGCTTATTGATTACGTATTGCTTATTACCCCAGAGAAGCATTGCCCAAAGAGGTGCAATATATTCGTAAATGTCGTCTTCGTCCATATCAAACATACGTTCTTTGGTATATGCTTGATACTCCAATGATAATTGGGCACGTTCCTCTTGTTCCTGCATGGCTTGCTTTTTGTTGGAACGCAGCCACTTTTTATAGGTGGCGATGTGTTGTTTAAGGAGTTGTGTATTCATAGAATTTAGTTGTTTGATTCAAACTGTTATTTACAAATAATTCAAAAAAAGAAAGCCTAACTCTTGCTGTACTAATGCGCAAAACAGGATGGACTATGTTAGAAAAATCGTTGCAATATACACATTTTTGTTGATATTCTCAACTATTTGCTTGGCATAATTCCGTTCCTTTTTTACAAGGGTTTTGTCCTGCAAAGGTACAAACTTCCTGTGATTTTTGACGACCATTTTTATCGACATTCTATTGTAATTCAATACAATAATGTGAATTTAAGGAGAGGGTACTTATACTCCTCACTTTTTTAGCGGGACTATCAACTTCACCAGCTTTAGGACAAGGTCGGTGAAGATGATTTTGGCGTTGCCGTTCTGCCCAAGGTGCTGCAAGGCAAGGTTTAGCGCTTCGTAGAGGCGAAAGATGTTGTCGGGGTTGATGAACGCGGAGAACTTTGCGCTAAAGTCGGCCTCCTCGCCGGCAAGGTACACCGCCTCGCGCACCTGCTGGTTCAGGGCAAAATTTTCGCGCACCATGCGTTGGGAGTAGAGCAGAAAGTTTTTTTGCCACTCGCGCCCCTGCGCCGCTATTTTTTCGGCCTGCTGCATGAGCAGGATAATGTTTTCTGCCCTGCTGGCGTAGCTCAGCCGCATGAGCGTGGCGAACTGCTCAAAGTAGTCGCGCTTTTCGTCGCCCTGTCCGGCCATTCGCCGCGCCTCCACCACGCTGCCGTTGGCCAGGTGCGCCAGCGTGCCGGCCTCGCTCGGCGACAGGGTAAACTCGCGCGCAAGCATGGCGGCAAGCGCGTCGCTGCGCACAGGCGGAACGCTCACCAGCTGGGTGCGCGAGAGGATGGTCTTGAGCATCTGCCCGGCGTTTTGGGCTACGAGCAGGAAGAGCGTTTGCGCCGGCGGCTCTTCTATCAGCTTGAGCAGCTTGTTGGCGGCGGTGGCGTTCATGCGCTCGGGCAGCCACATGAGCAGCATCTTGAACTTGCCCTCGAAAGCCTTTAGCGAGAGCTTGCGCATGATGGCGTCGGCCTCGTGCGTGCTGATGTTGCCCTGCTTGTTGTCCAGCTTAATGCTTTCGTACCACGCCGGCTCGGTGAGGTAGGGGTTTTGCTGCAACGTCTGCCGCCACGGATCCAGGAACATATCGCTCACGGGGTTTCTTTCGCTTGCCTTGGACGAGTTTACCGGAAAGGCAAAGTGCAAGTCGGGGTGCGCCAGCTTGTGCATTTTGGCGCAGGCGCTGCACGCGCCGCAGGCGTCGGCCTCAGAGGGATTTTCGCACATGGCATACTGCGCGTAGGCAAGCGCCAGCGCAAGGTTACCGCTGCCTTCCGCGCCCAAAAACAGCTGCGCGTGGCTCACGCGACCCTCGCGAGCGGCGTGCGTTAGCTTGCGCTTGAGCTCCTCCTGCCCTATGACTTCGCTGAACAGCATTACGTTGCTCGGTTTTTTTGCAACATGCTCGGGCATCGCTTAAACTCCTTCTCCTGCTTTTCGCGGTCGAACAGCAGGCGGTAGGTGGCGTGCGTTTTGTAGATTGTCCCGCCTAAGTGCTGCTGGAAGCGCATCATCAGCGGGTTGAAGTCGCCTACCCACGTGAGGTCAATGTCTTTGTAGGGGAATTTGTCGGCAAAGGCTACCTGGGCAAACTTCATCACCAGCGCGCCGTCTACCCCGCACCCCCTGAACTCGGGCACAATGCCAAAAGCCAGCCCCATAATGCGCCTGCACACCTTTTTTACGCGGAGCAGATACCAGCACTTAAGCTGCTTGATGAGGGTTAACCGGCCACCGCCAAGGCGCTTCACCACCTCGTTGATTTCGGGAATCTGCATAAAAAAACCCACAGGCTCGCCGTCGTAGTAGGCAAACAGGATAAGCCGGTGGTCGATGATGGGTTTAATAGCCTTCATCATAGCTTCAACCTGCTCGGCCGTCATAGGCTCCACGCCGGTGTGGTGCACCCACGCGCGGTTGTACACGCTGCGCAAATCCTGCGCAAACCTGGGCAGCTCGCGGCTGTTGGTGTGTCGAAACGTGTAGCGCGGGTTGGACAGCACTCGCGCTGCCCGCTCGCGGATGTTGCTCGCCACGCCCTCCATCGAGATGGGGCGCAGGTACGAGTATTGGTAAAAGTAGTTTTTGAAGCCGTAGCCCTCGAAGAAATCTTTGTAGTAGGGCGGGTTGTAGGTCATGCCATACGACGGCTGGATGAATCCGTCCACCAGCAAGCCCCACCAGCGGTCGCGCCCGCCAAAGTTGATGGGGCCGTCCATGGCCTCCATGCCGCGCACCTCGAGCCACTGCCGACACGCATCGAACAGCAGAAACGCAGCCTCGCGGCTGTTGATGCACTCAAAAAAGCCCATCCCACCCGTTGGCTGCTCGCTGAGGTTGACCGTTTTGGGGTTGACGAATGCCGCAACGCGCCCCGCCACCGCTCCGGTTTCGTCCTGGAGAAGAAAGCGAACGGCCTCGCCGCCAGCCTGTAGCAGCTTGTTGCGCTTGTAGCAAAAAATGCCCTCCACGTCGCTATCCAGCGGATGAACGTAGCATGGGTCGTTTTTGTACAGCGTCTTGGGAAAATCCAGGAATACCTGCGCCTGCCGTCGGCTGTTAATCTTTATGAGGGTGTATGATGCCATACATTTTTCAATGAGCGGCAAATTTACACAATTTTTTTGGGAATGTTGCGCGAGTGAGCTGATGATGTTCGGAATTTTTACTACCTTTGCCACGATAATTTACGCTATTTACATTTTTTTATGGAAGCAAAAGAAAAAAAAACAACACACTCGGGCTACAAGCTGGCTATCCTGCTGCTGGTAACGGCGCTTGCAGGCATTACGTTTTGGTATATTCGGGGTTCCGGCAAGTGGAACGAAATGAATCGGCAAATATCCGATGAGCGCGACAGCATCTCGCTAAAGTTGAGCAACATGTTGGTTAGCTATGACGAAATGGAAACCAGCAGCAGCGCCATTAAGCAGGAGCTGGAAAGCGAAAAAGCGAAAATACAAACGCTGCTGCAAAAGCTACGCTCAACCGAAAAAATACACTATGCCGAAATCCGAAAGTATGAGAAGGAAACGAATACGCTGCGCGACATCATGCGCAGCTACATTCGCCAGATAGATTCGCTCAATACGCTGAGCCAAATGTTGTTGGCCGAAAATAAGGAGGTTAAGGAAAACCTGCAAAGTTCGCAGGCCGAAAACGAAAAGCTCAGCAAGGAGAAGGAAGATCTTTCGTCGCAGATAGAGAAGGGATCCATGCTAAAGGTGCGCAGCCTTGAAGTTACCGGACTTAACAGCCGCGACAAGAATACGCTCTCCGCCAGCCGCTCTAAAAAGCTGCGGGCATGTTTCACCATCAACGAAAACATAATTACAAAAGCCGGAAGCCGCTACGCCTACATACGCTTTATTGCTCCGAATAGCCAGCTGCTGGCCAACAACGTTGACGAAGACGTCTTTGAGACGCCGGACGGGCAGCTGCCCTACTCGGCCAAGCGGGAAGTTGACTACCAAAACCAGGACTTGGAAACGTGCATATTTTTTGACGCAAAAAATATCAAGCTGACTAAAGGCGGGTACACGGTAGAGGTGTACATTGACGGAAATTTGAGCGGAAGCGGGCAGTTCCTGCTAAAGTAGCGGGAATCTCTCCCTTCTTGTCCAATCACCAATCATTGTTCACCGCGTAAGCAACGTGTGTAGAGGCGCAAGGTATTGACTTGCGCCTCTATTTTTT